>CAXTQD010000001.1:0-16895 GCA_964246175.1 uncultured Chthoniobacterales bacterium
GTCATCGTGCGTTGGGTGATCTGCCAGAGGTTGCGTCCCGTCGCAGTGCGCCACGGTTGTAGCAGCCGCTCGCACGCCAACAGAAGATGCGCCCGGCGGATTTGTGATCGGGCCGGCTGCACGTCGGCGTATCCCCAATGGTAATCGAGGTACGCCGTCGAGCGTCCCATTCTCTCGGCCATTTTCACCAAGGCAGGTATCGTCAACCGCGAAAGGTCGAAGTGGTGGGCGACGCTGACACCCAGCGCCCCACGGAGGCGGAAGCCCGCGGCTACCAAACGTTGCGCGAAGAGGCTTTCCTCGCCGAAGCCCAGCCCCCCTGCGCCCAGCGCGGGATCGAACCCGCCGAGCGCGTCGGCCACCCGCCGGCTGAACGCCATGTTCGCGCCGACCATTCCGCGCGGGTCGGCCGGGTCCAGCCCCTCGGTGGAGGCCAGCCAACCGCGGCGGTAGCGAAACGGTTCGCGGGAGAGCGCCGGTTCGTACTCGGGCGGAAAATGGACGCCACCGGCCACGGCGTCCGCCTCGCCGCGGATGATCGGCCGGCACATGCCGTCGATCCAGTTTGCAGGGACCCGCACGTCGTCGTCGGTGAAGAGGATCACGTCGGAGGCCGTGTGGCGCAGCCCGGCGTTGCGCGCGTTCGACAACCCCGCCGCCGGTTCGTACACCCTGCGCACAGGCAGTCGCGCTCCGGCGGGCGCGCCGACGATGACCTGGGGCGTCGCGTCTTGCGAGCCGTTGTCTATCGCGACGAGTTCGGCGTCGAGGTCGGCCGGGACGTTCGCCGCGGCGACGGAGGCCAGGGTCGCGCGCAGGCTTTCCGCCCGGTCGCGCGTGCAGATGATGATCGACACCGTCGGCTGGCCCATCGCTTCCTCCCTCAGTGGCGACGCCGCAGCGCCACCAACCACGCCGGGGCCAGGTCGGTGTAAACCAGTCGCGTCAGGGTCCCGTCGCGCAGCATGGTCGGGAAAAGATAGACCAGCACCCGCCCGGCCGCCCACCAGTCGCGCCAACCACCGCGCCGGGCCGCGTTCACCAGGCGCTTGCCCGAGTAGAGGTAGACGGATTGCAGGGCGCGGCACCGCGTGCGACCACGCTGTTCGCGAGGCAACAGGGGCAAGTTCTTGCGGATCGTGCGCACGGCGTTCCAGAACATGCGGGCGGCGGCGTGCGAAGCGTTGGAAGCGTGGCGCCGGTAGTACAACGCCGTGCGTGCAACCTTCCCGATCTCACCGCGAGTGGACAGGCGGATCCATAGATCCATGTCGTCCGAACCCCAAAGGGTCGGGTCGAACCCGCCCACAGCCGTCAGAGCGTTGCGCCGCACGAGCACTTGCCCGGGTGAGTCGATCCCGCTGCCTTCAAACATGTCAGCCGTGGTCTGGATTTCCGTCGCGCCGTTCGCCCAGGGCGACTCCTCGCGACGGCCATCTCCGTCGACACCGCCCGACAGGCCACTGACCATCACCCACGCAGGGTGCTCGCGTAGGGCAGCGACCTGCCAGGCGAGTTTATCCGGCGGCCAGAGGTCATCGTCGTCCAGGTAGGCGATGAACTCTCCGCTCGCCTCGGCCAGTCCGCGGTTGCGCGCGGCGGCCTGTCCGGCGTTGGCCTGTTCGATGTAGCGGACCCGGCCGGCCTGGACGAGCGGTTGCAACCGCGTCGCGGTGTCGTCGGGCGAACCGTCGTTGACCACGATGATCTCGTGGTCGGTGAACGTCTGCGCGAAGACGCTGGCGAGGGTTTCCTCAACAAACTCGGCGTGCCGGTACGTCGGGATGACCACAGAGACAGCGAGCGCGTGCATCGGCGGGTAGGCGTCAGGCTTTGCCGACCAGCGAGAACAGGTGGCGCTCCAGCCGATCCACGGCGGCGTCCCAGGTCCAGCGGGCACGCACGACCTCCGCGCCCGTTTCGCCGAGACGGCGGGCTAGCTTGGGCTCGCGGAGGACTTCTCCGACGGCTTGCCCGAGCGCGGCGGGATCGCGGTCGGGCACGAGCAGGCCGTTGACGCCATGGACGATGGTTTCGCGCACTCCGCCCTCGGCGACCGCGACCACCGGGGTGGCGCAGGCATTGGCTTCCAAGGGGGCGAAGCCGAAGGGTTCCAGACGCGGCGCGTAGATTATCACCCCCGCGCGACCCAGGGTATCCACCAGTTCGGTGTCAGACACAAGATGTCGCAAAGTCAGCGCCACCCCGAGCCGGGCAGCGAGCGCGGCGAGAGCTTGCTGGTAGCCTTCGCTGGCCAGATTGCCGATCCACACGAGAGGTGGACGGTAGGCCGCGGGCACGGCGGCGATGGCTTCCACGGCCAGTTCGATGCCCTTGTGGGCGTGGATCGCACCGAGACCGACCGCCAGCGGTTCGCGCGGCCACCCGCCGGGGCGGAACAACGCGGCGTCGATGCCGAGGAAACACACTTTCGAGTCCAACCCGTAGGCGCGCGCGATACTCTCGCGGCTGAAGGCCGAATTCGCCAAGAGGAGCCTGAAGGCTGCCGCCGACGCACGTTCCTCGCGGGCCTCGAAGCGCAGGCGGCGCAGGATGTCGCCGTCGCGCAACATTTCCTTCCAGCGCGCGGGTACCGACAGCCCCACGGCCGGGGGCTCGGCCCAAGGCAGGTACGGGCGCGCCTCGTAGAGCGCGCGGTTCGGTTCCTGATGGTACAGGACGCCGGGCAGCCGGACGTGGCGCGCGATGGGGGCGACTGCCGTTTGCTGACAGTTGCCGGCGAAGAGCAAGTCGAAGCCGTCGGCGTTTATCTCGTCGGCACAGCGGCGGCAATGTTCGTCGAGCGCGGCGTGTTCCCGCCGGCCCTGGCGGAACCGTCCGAGCGGTCGTGGCGGGCCGAGCGCGGCGGAACGGTCGTGGGCGACGACGTGTTCGGCCGCCAACCCTTCCAGGGGAAGGTAGGTGCGGTTCGCCTCCGGCGGGCACCAGACCTCGACGTGGTGTCCGCGCGCCGCCAGACCTTTGATATGATGATAGAGCGCCCGCTTGCCGCCGCCGCTGGGCAGGTTGTGCCAGACGGCGATCTTCATGCGGGTATGCGGACTGCCTCGGGTTCTTCCGCCGGCCGCGCCGCCTCGTGCCGCCACGGCAAACGGGGATTGACGACGCCCAGGCGCTGATCACGCATGACCGACGCCAGCGGACCAACCTCGTCGAGCGAGACCCGGACCTCGCCGTCCACGAGGTCGAAGAGCACCTGCTCGGGGATGTGCGCCGCCACCAGGAGGTAGTAGGTGCCGCTCGCGAGCAGGTGCGCGGGCATCTCGAAAGAGAAACGATGTTCGCCCTCCGCGATGGGCTCGAAGCCACCGAAGCAGTCGGCGTTGGCCGTGGTGAGCACGGCGACGCCTTCCTGGTTGGTGAAGCGCACGTTGATCTGGGCGTTGGCGTACGCACGGGTGGCACGCACGGCGATTTCCACCGTGAACGCGTCGTCCGTGGTGAGTTCCGGCGGGGCGACCTTGCCGCGGTGGCGCACCGTGATGCTTTGCAGAAAGATCCCCGGGGTGTCAGGGATCGGCGTGGTGCGCCGCCACTGCGTGGACGAGCCGACGCCACTCTCGAAATAAAGCCGCGTGATCTCGCGCGTGAAGTCGAACGCCGCCACCGTGCCCTGCCGCAGGAAGATGCTGCGACGGCAGAGCTGGTTGATCGTGCTCATGTTGTGCGAGACGAAAAGCACCGTGCGCCCCTCGCTGGCGACTTCGCTCATCTTGCCGAGGCACTTCTGTTGGAAGGAGGCGTCCCCAACGGCGAGGACCTCGTCGACGATGAGGATTTCCGGGTTCAGGTGCGCGGCGACCGCAAAGGCCAGGCGCACGTACATGCCCGAGCTATAACGTTTGACGGGGGTTTCGAGGAATTTCGCCACCCCGGCGAAGTCCACGATGGCGTCGAACTGGCGGCGGATCTCGGCTTTGGTCATGCCCAGGATCGCGCCGTTGAGGAAGATGTTCTCGGTGCCGGTCAGTTCCGGGTGGAAGCCGGTGCCGACTTCCAGCAGCGAGCCGACGCGGCCGTAGAGGTCGATCTCGCCGGCCGTCGGGGCGGTGATGCGGCTGAGGATTTTCAGCAGCGTGCTCTTGCCCGCGCCGTTGCGACCGACGACGCCGACGACCTCGCCGGGCGCGATGTCGAACGACAGGTCGCGCAACGCCCAGAACGTCGTCCGGGGCATGCGCCGCAACGGGTGCCGGACGCGCTGCAGCAACGCCTCGACCAGCGTGCGCGGGCGGTGGTCGCTCTCGACGATGGTGTACGCTTTGGACACCCCGCGCACGGAAATCGCCACGTCAGATGACATCGGCGAAGCTCCTTTCCATTCGCTTGAACGCGAACAGCCCTGCCACCAGCGCGACGGCCGCGACCAAAGCGGAGAGCGCGAGGAGACGATTGTCACCGGCAGGCAAGCCGAGCAGGCCGTTGCGCATGGCTTCCAGTGGCGGGGTCAAGGGATTCAATTGGTAGACCCAGCGCAGGCGCGGCGGCACGGCGGCGAGCGAGTAAGCGACAGGGCTGGCGTAGAGCAGGATGTTGGTGGCAACCGGCAGGATGTACCCCACGTCGCGGTAAGAAACCATCAACGCCGCCGTCCACAGGCCGAGCCCCGTCGCCAGCGCCGCCAGCACCACCACTGCCAGCGGGAAAAGCCACAGTGTCCCCGAAGGAACGATGCGGTAAAATGCCAGCATCGCCACCATCATCGCCAAGCTGACCACAAAATCCACCAGGCACGAACCCACCCCGGCCAGCGGCAGGACCAGCCGCGGGAAGAACACTTTGGAGATCAGGTTGGCGTTGCCAACGAGGCACCCGCTGACCTTGTTGAGCACGTTGCTGAAGAAGTTCCAACCCACCAGCCCGGCAAACGAATACACGAGGTAGGGCAATCCCCCGCTCGGCAACCCAGCGACCGATCCGAAAACGAACGAGAACACCCCTGCGGCCAACAGCGGCTGCAATACCACCCAAGCCACGCCGAGCGCCGTCTGCTTGTAGCGGACCTTCAGGTCACGTCCTGCCAGGACGACGAGCAGGTCGCGGAAGCTCCACACCTCGCGTAAACCGAGCGTCGCCCAACCGCTCACCGGCCGGATTGCAATGAACGGGCGTGGCCCCATCCCGGGCGTCAGGGAAGGAGCGGAAGGCGTGCTGACCGACATGGCGTGCAGTTTGGCGGAAGGTGGGCGGGTGGGCAACTTCAAGGTCGGCCGTCGTGCTGTTTGCGTTAGCAAACGCCGTTCCATGCCCGGGCTCACCTACCCACCAACGAAAAAAGCTCCTGCCGGGAGGGACACCCCGGCAGGAGCTGTGAGACAGGCAACGGTATGCTTCAGGAAGGCTGCGACAGATGCCGCGCAACTCCGGCGATCACGGCGGTGCCCAGGGCTTTGACCAGCGTCGGATGGGCCGAGTAGAAACCCATCGCCTGATGGAAAACATCCGGCGAGTTGCTCTGCGCGTGCGCCGCCAGTTTGCCCACATCCTCCGGGGTGGCGTTCTGGGGATTGTTTTGCACGGAGGGATCAATGCCCAACTGTGACAATAACCCGCCAAGACCTCCCGCGCCACCGGCCAGAGCACCGAGACCGCCCAGACCGCCGCCGGAGCCGCCGAGGCCGCTGAGCAACGACTGAACCAAGCTACCACGTTGGTCCGCGTTCATCTGCGTGGCGGAGTTCGCCACGCGCTGTTGTACGTCACTCGGCTCCATGTTGCTCATGGCCGGTCCGATGGCCGCGCCGAGTTGTTCGCGCGGGACGGTGTTGGCGATCTGATCGTAATGCTGGTGCGCTTCCTGATCGGACAGGTTGCCGCCCGTGAGGTTGCTGAAGACGCCACTGAGTTGGTCGAGAAGAGACATGATGAGTTTAGTTGGGGTTTTAGATGAAACATCCGGCGCACGCAGGACACGTCGCCGGATGAATCGGAATTGAGATGGTGAGTTTCTCGGCGGGTGGCTCAGAACAGCTTCTTGGCGCGCTTGACGACCGGGTCGACGTACTTGCTAACATCCACATCCTGCGCCTGTTTGTACGCGGCGTTGACGCCCTTGCGCGCAGCCAGGTAATTGCTGCTGAAGAACTTCACCACAGGCCACAGGAACGGCAGCACCGCCGCCTGGTAGTCGTAGTCACGCGCTTTTTGCACCGCGCGGGGAATGGGCACTTCGATGTGGTCGCGGCTCGGGCGCTCGAACAGGCGCACCAGCAAACCAAGGCCGAAGCCGATGCCCAATGCCGTCAAGATCGCCGGGATCGGATTCTCACGCACGTAAACTTCCGTGCTTTGCATTGCGCCCGTCCAGGTCTCCGCGGCACTGCTGCCGAGCGCTTTACCGCGTTCCTGGAGGCTGGAGCCAAACTCACCGGCAACCTGCCCGACGCTCCGGCCGGCCGGCTTCTGCGCGGCCAGTTCGTCGCGTAGGCCCCTGACCGAGTTGTGCGTGGCGACCACTTCTTGCAATTGCCGCTGTACCATCTCCTTGTGTGTGTCGGAAAGACCGGAACCAGCCGCCTTGCTGTATTCCTTGACGGCGCTGTCCTCACCGCGCTCGCACTCGGCGAGAATCGCGTAGTTGTCACCGCCCGACAAAGCGGTGCGAAGATTGATCCAGCCACGGTGCAGCGCGGAAATTACGGTGCTCTCCTTCGCGGGATCGGGCTCGCCCAGCGCGATGACCTCGTTGCCCAGTTCTCCCGCGAACTTGGAACGTTGCAGCGAGCAGGAGAACAGAAAACCTTTGAGGTCCTCGTCGTCGGTGACGGCCTCAGCCGCCAGACGGAACCCCTCCTGCCCTTCCTTGCACGTCTCGATGAGACTGTTCAGCGTCGAAATAGTATCGGAGAGAGAATTGCTCATACTTGGTGGCTGATTCGCAGTTGGCGCGGCGGTTGCGTCCCCCCAATGCAACGCGCGGGCGTTTTCGCTCTTCCGCCTCAGGGAGCGTATTTTTGCCGGTGTTTTTCGTAGGGTCGGGTCTGCCGGTTGGAAAGATCGATGGGTCGGCCATCGATGTAGGCAGCCTCGACCTGCGTGGCGACTTCCAGCGGGTCGCCTCCGCGAAGTCTGCGTTGCCGCGGACGGACTGGATTGCCGTCAGACCCAGCGCCGTGTGCGCCGAGATCAACCCCGGGTACAGGTGCTTGCCGGTCACATCAACCATCTGCGCCCCGGCGAGCGCGGGCAGGTCGCGGCCGACGGCAGCGATTTTTCCACGGTCAAGCAGCAGGTCTCCCGTGCTGTCCGGGCCGGGAGACGGGATGAATCGTGCCGCCGCGCAGCATGACCGGTTGAGCCTGCGGCGGCGCGGGGAGTTCGTCGTTGGCGCAGAGGTGATCGGCGGCGAGCCACGAAACTGCGGTGGCAAGAACCAAGCGCGGAAGTTCGGTCGGTTTCATTGGTCCGCGTTGGAGCAGTTGTGCCGCTCGCGGCCGTCCTGGTAGGGGCCCTGGTGTTCGAGCGCGCGGTGAATGGCGCGGCGCAGCATCAGCCTCGCCCATTCGCCCGCCTCGCCGGTGAGGTCCACCAGCGCGCTTTGGCCACAGGAAATTCCACGCCCCGGCACCACCAACGCGTCCACGAACCCGAGGGCGCGTCGTTCCTCGGCCTTTTTGTCTTCGGCATTGACGAGGCAGGCAGCGTCGCGCTGAGGGGTGACGAACGGGTTCCACGCCGCCGCACCGGGGGAACGGGCGGAACCTGCGTCGGATGGGGTCTTGCGGCGGCTTGGTTTCTCGGGCCGCAACGGAGCGGGTGCGTCGGCCGGCGCGAGGCTGTAGCGCGAGTAGGCGTCGATGAACCCGGCATAAACCGTCTTGCCGGCGAGGTCCCAGACCCGTGCGTCGGCGGGCGGCTTCGCGTCGAGGGCGATCTCGGCGATGAGGCCGTCGCGGATCACGAGGCAGCCGTGTTCGACGACCTTGCCCGCGCGACGTCAAGGCTGGCTATTTTGCAGGCCCGCGCCACGTTGGCAAGGAAATGCCCCCGCCCTGCCAAGTCATTTTCTTCGACGCTGCCGGCACGCTGATCCACCTGCCGCGCTCCGTCGGGGAACACTATCGCGAGGTCGCCCTGCCCTTCGGCGTCGCGCCGGACGCGGCGGCGCTCGACCAGGCGTTCCGCGACGCCTGGAAGGCGACACCCGACCCGGAGGCGACCGATGGTCCCCGAGCCGACGACGGCAAAGGTTGGTGGCGCGATTTAGTCGCGCGGGTGTTCGACGCCGTGCTCACCGACAACGAACGCCGCCGCTTCGACGGGCCGGCGTACTTCGAGCAGGTGTACGCGCACTTCGCGCAACCAGGCGTGTGGGCCGCTTACCCGGACGTGGCCGCAGGGCTGGCAGACCTGCGGGCGGACGGCTACCAATTGGGAGTCGTGTCGAACTTCGACCGTCGCCTGCGCCGCGTCCTCGATGACCTGGGATTGAGCGGGTGTTTCGAGCACATCGTCATCTCCAGCGAGGTCGGCGTGGACAAGCCTGATCCCCGCATCTTCCGGCACGCGCTGGACTGCTTCGGCGTCGCCGCAGAGAACGTCCTGCACGTCGGCGACGATCCGCGCAAGGATTGGGGCGCGGAGGCCGCCGGGCTGCGCGTCTTCCGCCTCGCACGGCCCCGGCACACGCTCGCCGACGTGCGGACGTTCCTGGCCGGCGCGTGAAAAGCTCACTTGCGCGCGGGACGCTTCGGCGTTACTTCAGTCCCTCACGCGCGGGCTGATAGCTCAATGGTTAGAGCACTCGCCTTTTAAGCGATTGGTTCTGGGTTCAAGTCCCAGTCGGCCCATTTCCCTCTTCGAGTCGTTCAAGCTGTTCGGCCTGTGGGAACGCCCGCCGTCGCGCCCCAAAATGTGCCGCCACGCAACACAGGATCGCCCACGCGCTGCCCACGCACCAGCCCGCCAGCACATCCGTCGGGTAGTGGACACCCAGATACACGCGGCTGCACCCGATCAGGCCGATCAACACCACGGCGACGACGAAGAAGTAAATCTTGGTGTGCAGCGCCGGCACGGCCCGCGCGAGCAGCGCCGCCATCGTCAGGTAAGCGACGGAAGAGAGCATCGAATGCCCGCTCGGGAAGCTGGCCGTGCTGATGTCGGTGAGGTGCGGCACGACCTGCGGCCGGGGGCGGTGGAACCATCCCTTCAAGAACAATCCCAGCACCGTGCCGCTGACCGTCGAGGCCAGCACGAAGACCAGCAGCCCGAAGCGGCGCTCCAGCGCAAGATAGCCGGAGACCACGGCGACCACGAGCCCGAGGCCGACCGGACCGCCGAACGCCGTCAGGTCCCGCGCGACCTGGAGTGTCCACGCCGGGCCGATGGGCACCGCGAGGTTGCCTGGCTGGCGGACGGCGAGCAGGAGGCGTTCGTCGAACTTGAAGGTGTCTCCCTCGACGATCTCCGCCGCCAATGTACCGAAGACCCACAGCGCCACGCCCGCGCCCAATAGGGCGAGCAGGATGACCAGTTCGAGACGGCCCGAGCGCCGGACCCAAGCCAGGAACTTGCCAATCATCCCCGGGCGCGGTTGGCCTCCTGCGCGGCCACCTCGTCCTGGTGGCGTTCCTCGGCGTCGATCACGGACAAAAAGATCTTTTCCAGCGCGCCGCCGGCTTGTTGGTTCTGGTGGCGCAGTTCGTCCACGGTCCCCAGGGCGACGAGCCGGCCGTGGTTGATGATGCCAATGCGGTCGGCCATCTCTTCGGCAACGGAGAGCGTGTGCGTGGAGAGAAAGATCGTGCAGCCCGCGCGGCTGCGCGCCTTGAACTCATCCTTGACGATGCGCGCGTGCATCGGGTCCAGCCCGACCATGGGTTCGTCGATGATGAAGACCTTCGGATCGTGCAGGAGCCCGGCCGAGATCGCCACGCGTTGGCGGGTGCCGTGGCTGAGGTTTTCGATGAGTTCGTTGTGGTAAGGCGTGAGGTGGAACTGCTCGAAGAGCGCCTCCGTGTGCGCGGCGATGTCGGCGCGGTCCATCTCGTAGAGTTCGCCGACGAAGCGCAAGAACTCGCGCGGCGTCAGTTTGTCGTACAGGAACGGAAAGTCGGGCACATAGCTGATGAGCCGCTTGGCCGCCTCGGGATTCTTCTGGATGTCGTACCCGGCCACGCGCGCAAACCCGGTGCTAGGTCGCAGAAGACCCGTGAGCATCTTGATCGTCGTGGTCTTGCCGGCGGCGTTAGGACCGAGGAACGCGAAGAACTCGCCCTGCGCGATGTTGAGGTTCAGCCCGTCGACGGCGTGCAGGGAGCCGAAGTTTTTGCTGAGCGCCTGGGCCTGGATCATGGGGTGAGCGTTTCGTCGTAGAGGTCGAAACCTAGCGGCGTTTTCACAGCGAGGATCTGGCCGACCTGATTGACGTGGACGACTGTTTCGAGACCCTCGCCCTGCCGGATTGTCACGATGTAGGTGTCGATGTCGTCTTCGTTGACGTGCAGCTTGCCGCGTTGCGCCGTGACCGCGACCGTCCCCGTCCGGGCGGCGGCGACCTGCGTGAGGGCGCGGGGATCAAGGCCGTACAAGTGCGGGTCGAGCGCGGCGAGGAGTTCCTCGGGGGTGCCGCTGCCTTCGCGCAAGGTCGCTCCCGCTTGGGTGAGCTGATAATGCCAGCGGTTTTCCGCGGCCTGGCCGTCGAGGTGGAGGGTGACGCTGGGGCCGGTGCTCTTGGGTTCGTGAACACTGAGGGATAGATCCAGGCGTCCGACTTGTTCGTGCGCGTCGAGTTCCAGCGCGCCGCGGAAAAGAAATCGCGCGCCGGAGAGTCCCGGCAAGCCGAGCAGGAAGTTGCCGCTGGTGCCGAGCAGGCTGCCGTCGGTGAGCCGCTTGGGCTGGAGGTGGAAGTTGCCGTCGGCGCGGCGGCGCTGGCGGTAGAGCACGAGGTCGGAGGGCAGTTCGTGCCGGAAGACGAGACGTTCCACGTAGGCGAGCGGGACCGGTTCGGCGGGCGTGTCGCCGCGAAACCACACCGTGCGCGTCAGGAGGAAGGCCATCCACAGCCAGAACCCTACGATGGCGGCCACGCAGACGCGGTAAAGCACGGGGACACTAGAGCAAAGCCCGGGCCGGCGGGCAAACGTTGCGCGCTTATCCGTCCAAATTCCGCCGGCCGTGCGTTTGTTGACGGGGAGGGTTCCCCCTTCCGTATGCCGCGTCCGTGAAAGTCGAACAAAAAATCCTCGCCGCTTTCGGCATCGCGTTTCTCGGCATCGTGCTCGTCGGCATCATCACGGTTCACGAGGCACGCCAACACGACGACTACAACCACTGGGTTGTCCACACCTACGAGGTCATCGGCAAGATCAACGCCGTGCAGAACAGCGCCGAGCAGATCGAGAGCGGCGGTCGCGGCTACCTGCTCACCGGCCAGAAGGAATACCTCGGGCCTTATCGCACCGGCATCGACACCGTAGAGGCCGAGCTGCGCGAACTCCGCGCGATGACGGCCGACAACCCCGTCCAGCAGGAGCGTATCGAGCGGGTGGACTCCCTGGTCAACCGATCCATCGCCTTCCTCCACGACCGCATCGAAGGGCGCGATCGCGAAGGAGGCACGCCGAACATCGACACCCAGGCCAAAGAAAACACCGACCAAGTGCGCTTCGCCTGCGGGGAGATGAAGCGCGCCGAGTCGAGCCTCCTCGAAGTGCGCACCACCGACGCCGCCACGAGCGCCCGACGCGCCCTCTTGAGCTTTGCTGGTCTGCTGGCGTTCATCGTGGCGCTGCTCGGCGGGTTTTTCTGGTTCATCTGGCGCGACCTGAGCAAGCGCCGCCGCGACGAGGAAGCCTTGCGCGAGAGTGACGCGCGCTTCCGCGGCGTGCTGGACAGCGCGCCGGACGCGATGCTCATCACCAACGAGGCGGGTGCCATCCAGATCGTCAACGCGCAGGCGGAGACGCTCTTCGGCCACTCGCGTGACGAGTTCGCAGGACGGCGGCTGGGCGACTTGCTCCTCCTGCGCGACCTCGGCGACGGCAAAGGGGACGAGGCCATGCCCGTCGCACGTGAGAACGACGCAGCGTACCTCCAATTCAAAGCTTTGGCGGCCAAGTACGACGGCGTGCGCAAGGACGGCAGCCTCTTCCCGGTCGATCTGACGCGTAGCCCGCTGGAGGTAGGTCGCCAGCAGCTTTTCATCACCGCGGTGCGCGACCGCACCGAACAGGAGCGCGCCGAGGGCGCTTTGGGGAAGTATTCTCTCGACCTGGCGCGTTCCAACGCCGAGTTGGAGCGTTTCGCTTACGTCGCTTCACACGACCTCCAGGAGCCCCTGCGCATGGTCAGCTCCTACACGCAGCTCCTTTCGCGCCGGTACAAGGGCAAGCTCGACGCGAGTGCCGACGAGTTCATCGCCTACGCCGTCGACGGGGCCAACCGGATGCAGAAGCTTATCAACGACCTGCTGGCCCTCTCGCGCGTCGGGACGCAGGCCCGTCCGAGCGAACCCGTGGACACGGGTAGTATCCTGCGCCGGGTGCTCTCGGACATGCGCCCGACGATCGAAGCGGCGGACGCCAAGATCATCGCCCCCGAGCACATGCCCACCGTGCTCGCCGACGGCACGCAGATCGGCCAGCTTTTCCAGAACCTCATCGGCAACGCGCTAAAATTCCGCCGCGAGGAACCGCCGCGCGTCGAGATCACCACCGAGCAGGACGAAGCGGACTTGTGGCGGTTTTCCTTCAAGGACAACGGCATCGGCATCGAGCCGCAGTATTTCGAGCGCATCTTTGTCATCTTCCAGCGGCTGCACGGCAAGGAGAGCTACCCGGGCACCGGCATCGGCCTGGCGATCTGCAAAAAGATCGTCGAGCGCCACGGCGGCCAACTCTGGGTGGAGAGCGAGCCGGACCAAGGCGCGAACTTTCTCTTCACCCTCCCCGCCGTCCCATGATACAACCCATGCAGCGTTTCCGCCTCTCCGACATGCGACCCATCGAAATCCTGCTGGTCGAAGACAACCCTGGCGACGTGCGCCTCACCCAGGAAGCTCTGGGCGAGGCCAAAGTGCGCAACAACCTCGCCGTGGCCCGCGACGGCGTCGAGGCGTTGAGCTACCTGAGGCGCGAGCCGCCCTTCGAGGACGCGGCCCGGCCGGACATGGTGCTGCTTGATCTCAACCTGCCGCGCAAGGACGGCCGGGAAGTGCTTGCCGAGATCAAGGCAGACCCGGAGCTGCGCCGGCTCCCGGTGGTCGTCCTGACCACCTCGTCGGCGGAGAAGGACGTTCTGGAGAGCTACAACCTGTACGCGAATTGCTACATCACCAAGCCGGTGGACTTGGACCAGTTCGTCGGCATCGTGTCTTCCATCGAGGATTTCTGGCTGACCATCGTTAAGCTGCCGAACTGACGCGGGTTTCCGTCGGCGCGGGTGTCGCTGGACGTGGCATCCGAACGGCTTCACAGTGCGATGGGCCGTCTGGCCATGGTATGATCGACACCCCATCCATCCGCGTGCTCCTCGTCGAGGACAACGCCGGCGACGCCCGGTTGGTCCGCGAGCACTTGGCGGATGCACCGGGCGCTCAGGGGTTCACCCTGGAGGACTGCCCGAGCCTGGCAGTGGCCGGCGCAGCGTTCACGCGCACGCCGCCCGACGTGGTGCTCCTGGACCTGAGCCTGCCCGACAGCTTCGGGCTGGAAACTCTCCGACGCTGGCAGGCATTAGCCCCCACCCTGCCCGTCATTGTGCTGACGGGTTCCGACGACGAGGCGATGGCTGTCGCGGCCGTACGCGAGGGCGCACAGGACTACCTCGTCAAGGGTCGCATCGACGGCAACCTCCTGGCCCAGGCGATTCGCTACGCCATCGAACGTAAACGCGGCCAGGAAGCCCTGCGCCTGATCAACGATGACCTGGAACGCCGCGTGGAGGAACGCACCGGCGAACTGCGCGAGACCAACCGTCGCCTCGAAACCGAGATCGCTGAAAAAACCCTGGCCCAACAGCAAGCAGCCGAGGGTCTCGCCCGCGAACAGCAGGCGCGCCGCGAGGTCGAGGCCGCCAACCGCAGCAAGGACGAGTTCCTCGCCATCCTCTCGCACGAACTCCGCACACCGCTCAACGCCATCCTGGGCTGGTCGGAAATCCTGCGCAGCGGTGAGTCCGACCGTGCCGAAATCACCGAAGGCATGGAGGTCATCGAGCGCAACGCCCGCGCGCAGGTCCGGCTGGTCGAGGACGTGCTGGAAATCTCGCGCATCATCTGCGGCAAGATTCACCTGAAGTGGGAATCCGTGGACCTGCCCGCGGTCATTGGTGCCGCCACGGCGAGCGCCCGGCCGGCCGCCGCGGCGAAGAACATCGAGCTGCGACTCCAGATCGAAGCGATGCCCACGGCGATCCTGGGCGACGCTGACCGCATCCAGCAGGTCATCTGGAACCTGCTCTCCAACGCCATCAAGTTCACCCCGGAAAACGGGCACGTCACGATCCGCACCCTGCGGGTGGGTGAACAATCAGCGGTTGAAATCACCGACGATGGTATCGGCATCAAGGCGGATTTCCTGCCGTTCGTTTTCGAGCGGTTTCGGCAGTCGGATGGTTCGATCACCCGCGCGCACGGTGGATTGGGATTGGGGTTGTCGATCACGCGGCACCTGACGGAGATGCACGGCGGCAACGTCACCGTCGAGAGCGAAGGCGAGGGACGCGGGGCAAAGTTCACGGTGTTCTTGCCGGTAGCGACACCGGACCACCCTGCGCGGGAAGAATCCCCGGCTGGCCCCGGCCGCGCGCCCGCCGATGCCCTCGGGACCGCTCCGTCGTTGCAAAACTGCCGGGTGCTCGTGGTGGATGACGAGGCGGATTCGCGCCGGGTACTGGTCCATCATCTCAAGCGCGCTCACGCCCAGGTGCGCGAAGCCGGTTCGGTCGCCGCCGCGTTGGAGACATTGGCGGGCTGGGACGCGGACGTACTGGTCAGCGACATCGCCATGCCCGGCCAGGACGGCTACAGTCTGCTGCGGCGGCTGCGCGCGGCTCCCGACACCCGGTTGCGGAACTTGCCGGCCGTGGCGCTAACGGCCTTTGTTCGCAGCGAGGATCAGGCGCAAGCCCTGGCGGCCGGGTTCCAGATGCACCTGCCAAAACCGTTCGAACCGGCGGCCGTGTTGCGCGCGGTGGCGACGTTGGCCGGCCGCTGAGAGACGGTTGGCTGCCTCGCAAGGACTCGAACCTTGACAAAGTGATTCAGAGTCACTTGTGCTACCATTACACCACGAGGCATCGTGGAGGGCCGCAAATATGACGCCCGGCACGGCGTTGGCAACTGATTTTTATTCCGTCTTTGGCGGAGGCGAAACCCTTGCAACTTTGTTGTTGACGCCCCGGAATGGACGGCGCATCATCAGGCCACGGTGTTTGTCACGTCCGGGTTGCCCCGCGGCGTCCACCCTCCGAGGATGAACAAGGCAGGCCTGATTGATTTCGTCCAAAAAGGGATGGGCCGCCAAGCGAGCCGGGTGGCAGCGGACCGCGCGGTCACCCTCGTCATCGAGGGGATCAAGGCGGGTCTGCAACGTGACAAAACCGTGCAGTTGATCGGATTCGGAACGTTCAAAGTCGTCGAGAGAAAAGCCCGCGCCGCCATCCATCCCAAGACCCAAGAGCCGCTCACCATCCGCCGTTCGCGCACCGTCAAACTCGCCGTCGGCAAGGAACTAAAGAGCGGGATCTGATCGCAAAACAGTTCGCCCATTTCCCCCCAACCCGAGAAACCCCGTTTCGCGCGCTGCGAAACGGGGTTTCTTATTTCAAGGGCATAGGTTCAGAAACTTCCCCGGAAGACTTCCCACAATCCGAGCAGCACGAGGTAGCCGGCCACGATCTGGTTGAAGTTTTTCTGCCGCACGAGCGCGAGGACCCCGGCGATCAACGCCAGGAAACCCGGCACGGACCAAGCGAAGTGAAAGGACAGCGTGTGTTCGCGCGCAGCGAGGAGGTTGGCGACCAGAGAATCCATGCGAAAGCCGCAGTTTAGAGCACGGGCTGAGTGGGACGCAACGTTTTGGTGCCGAGCGTGTGGACCAAGGCATTTTGTTGTTTGCGCTGGGTGGTGTCCGCGGCTAAACCAAGGGTTGCCATGACACGGAGGGATTTCGTCACGCGGGTGGGACGTTACGGTGGAGCGGCGGCAACGGGAGCGATGCTGGCGCTGGACTTATTGGGCCGGCCGCAGACCGCGCGATCGGAAGAGTCCAGCCCGCCGCCGGTGGGACCCGGGGTCAAGGGCCGGCGCGTGTTGATCCTCGGCGCCGGCTTGTGCGGGATGGCCGCGGCGTACGAACTGGGCAAGCACGGCTTCGAGTGCGAGTTGTTCGAGGCGCGTGCGCGGGTGGGCGGACGCTGCTGGACGGTGCGCCCTGGCGACCGGGAGACGGAAATCAACGGACCCGAGCAGGTCGCCGCGTTCGCCGACGGCGCGTACATGAACCCGGGGCCGGCGCGCATCCCAGGACACCACACGACGACGCTCGGCTACTGCAAGGAACTCGGCGTCGCCATCGAGGTGTTCAACAACGTCAACGAGGCCGCTTACTACCTCGTCAAAGACCTGCCCCGCGTCCGCTTACGCGAGGCCCGCGCCGACCTGCGCGGCTACGTGGATGAACTTCTCGCCAAAGCCGTTCGCCGCGACGCACTCGACCGTCCGCTGACCGCCGACGACAAGGAGGCGCTCATCGAGTATCTACGCGGCGACGCCGGCCTTTCGCCCGACCTCGTCTACAAGCCCGCCGCCGACCGTGGGAACCTCACTCGCTCTTCCGAGAGCCGCGGCTACGTCTACGACGACCTGCCGGCGGCTGGCGCGCACCCCGGTAAGATGAGCAACCCGCTCGACTTCGAGACGATCATCAAGG
>CAXTQD010000001.1:16905-20276 GCA_964246175.1 uncultured Chthoniobacterales bacterium
ATGTTCCAACCGGTCGGCGGCATGGACAACATCGCCAAGGCATTTGAGAAACGCGTCGGCGACCGCGTGCGCTACCGGACGGAAGTGCGCGAAATCCGCCGTGGCGTCGACGGCGGCGTGCGCTTGGTTGTCACCGACTTGATCGAGGGCACCGCGCGCGAGGTGGTGGGAGACTACTGTATCTGCACGCTACCGCTCAGCGTGCTGCGCGGGGTCCCGGCGGACTTCTCGCCCGGGGTCGCGGAGGCGATTCGCGCCGTGCCGTACATGGACGTGGGCAAGATCGCGTTGCAGTTCAAGCGGCGCTTCTGGGAGGAGGACGACCGCATCTTCGGCGGGATCAGTTGGACGGACCAGAACATCACCCAAGTTTTCTACCCGAACTATGGCTACCTCGCCGGCAACGGCGGAGTCGTGATCGGATACTATCACTTCGGCAAAGACGCCGCGGAGGTCGGCCGCCTCGCCCCCACTGACCGTCTCGCGCACGCGATGGCGCAGGGGAGCAAAATCCATCCGCAGTACGAGGCCGAGTTCCAGAATGCGTTCTCCGTGGCTTGGCAGCACATCCCGTACAACCTGGGCGGTTGGGCAGAGTGGTCCGAAGAGGATCGGGCGAAGTATTACCCGGTCCTCAACAAGGCCGACGGTCCCTTCTACCTCGCCGGTGAACATCTCACCTATCTGGGCGGTTGGATGGCTGGCGCGTTCGAGTCCGCCAAAGCCGTTGTCACCAGCCTCCGAGAGTGCGTCACCCAACAAGCCGCCTGATGAAAACCGCCTTCCTTCTCTCCGCTGTCCTCGTCGCGTCGGCAACCGCGTTCGCCGCGCCGACCGAGGACGTAGCATTCACCGGACCGGCAAATTCCCCGATTTCGGCCGCGGTGTCGGTCCCGGCCGGCCGGGCGTTCTTCCTGACGAGCGGGACCGTGCCACCCATCGCCGATGAAAAAGCTCCTGCTGGCAATCCGGCCCGTTATGGCGACACTCAAACGCAAGGCGCGGGCGCCCTCCGGCAGATCGAGGCACGGCTCAAGGAAGCCGGGCTTTCGCTCAAGGATGTCGTGTACCTGCGCGTCTACATCGCCGCGGACAAGACGAAGGAAGGCAAGTTCGACTACCAGGGTTGGTTCGACGCGTACGCCAAGTTTTTCGGCACGGCCGAGAACCCCGTCAAGCCTGCCCGCTCGACGGTCGGTGTCGCCAGCCTCGTCAATCCCGACTGGCTGATCGAGATCGAGGCGGTGGCCGTTTTTCCCCGCTGACCTTTGATGACTCCGCGCGTGGGCATCATCATGGGCAGCACGTCCGACTGGCCGGCGATGCGCGAGGCTGCCCGGGTGTTGGAGGAAGCCGGGACCCTCTTCGAGGCCCGGGTGGTCAGCGCCCACCGCACGCCGGGGCTTCTTTACGAGTACGCTGGCACAGCGCACGAACGCGGCCTGCGCTGCCTCATCGCGGGGGCCGGTGGGGCGGCGCACCTGCCGGGGATGGCGGCGGCGCTCAGCCCGCTGCCGGTGCTCGGCGTGCCGATCCGTTCGCGCGCTTTGGCCGGGTTGGACTCGGTGTTATCCATCGTCCAGATGCCTGCGGGGGTCCCGGTGGCGACGTTCCGGATCGGCGCGGCAGGTGCGGCGGACGCGGCGCGGTTTGCGTTGCGGCTGCTGCGCCGCCCTTAGTGGACGCCGAGCGTCTGCCGCGCGGCCTCGCGCTCGGACGGCAGGGCATCGGCCGTGAGGAAAGGCTTGAGCACTTCGGCCGCCCGCGCCGTCTGACCTTGCCGACGGAAGGTTTCGGCCAAAGGACGCACCACCGCGAAGTCGTCCGGGGCCAGTTCGTACGCCTCCGTGAGGAAATTTGTGGCAGCATCAGAGGAAGCTTCGGCCTGGCGCACGAGGGTTCGCGCCAGCTCGTGCTCGAGCCGTGGCGATGGGTCTTCCGCGCGGCGGATCGCCTCCCGCAAACATCCCGCCAACGCAGGCAACTGCGCCGCCGTCGCCGTCCTGCGCAATGATGCGACGAGGGCGGGCGCGGCCGGGAGAAGTTCCGGGTGCGCCTGGGCCAGTCGCCACAGGTCGTCCGTCCTGCGATCCGCCTGCAAACGCTCACAGACCGCGACGAGCCACTGGGCGCGGCGGGCAAAGGTCAAAGGCAGATCACCGCCGGGCAGGTCGGCGGAGGGGTCGACGACGAGCAATCCCGCTGCGTCGAGTAAAGTGGCGAGGGTCACCAGTTCCGCTGGCGAGGCATCACGGTACGCGGACGGTAGGAGATCGGTCGCCTCGTCCAGGCGTCGGTCTTCGAGGTCCAACGCGACCAGGCGACGCCGCACGGCTCCGGTGTGGGCGCCAGATGGGTCACGTTCGAGCGCCCTTTGCAGCGAGGCGCGGGCCTGGGCGCGCTCGCCGAGTTCCAGCCAGAGGTTTGCGGCCGGCACGTCGGACCCTTCGCGGAAGATCCCAGAGGCATCAAGGGTGTCGAGGATTTTGGTAGCTTCCGCGCGCTGGCCGTCGTCCCAGCGGGCGCGGGCGCGCAGGAGCGAGTACGTGGCATTCTGCGGGAACCGTCGGCAGAGACGTTCGGAGAGCGCCAGCGCCATCGGCGCTTGGCCGGCCTTCACCAAGCGTGCAGCCAGTCCGCTCAAGGTCGTCTCGGGCAGGTTGGGACGCGCGTTGATGGCAGCCACCAGCGCGCGCAGTGTCTCCCAACGTTTCTGGTCGAGGTAAAGCTTCGCCAATCCGTCGCCCGCGGCAATATCCCCCGCTCCGTTGCGCCATTGTTGGCGTAGTTCCGCTTCCAGCCAGTCCGTCGCGCCCCGCGCACGAGCGTCGGCTTCCCGATCCTCGGTGAACCGGGCCTGCTGGCCGGGACTTGCCTGGGCGAGGCGCTCCAGCCGGCGCATCTCCCGCGTGAACTCTTCCATCGGCACGTCGGGGGCCGTGCAGAAAAGATTCACGAACGCCGCTTGGAGTCCGTAGCGGGCCTGCGGGTCCCGCACACGGCCGAGGGCGTCGGTCAGGAGTTCGCGCGCCGCTGGCCGCTGGCCGTGCGCGGCGAGGCTGTTGGCGGCGTTGAGGACGCCGCTCGCGCGGTCGGCGTACGGCCAGCTGCGGACCAGCGCGAGGGCCTCGGGTACATGGCCGGCGAGCAGGCAGATCTCAACCCGCCGGCCGAGCCACCACGCCTGTTCGCTCTCGCCGTCGGGCAACTTGGCGTCACGGGCCAGGACGAAGGCCGCTTCCCGGTTGCCGCGCCGCAGTTCCAGGGAGGTCAGGGCTTCCAGGGAAAGCACGCCACGGTCGCTCGCCACGGCTTCGCGCAGGAACCCAGCCGCCTCGTATCGCCGGCCAGCGCGGTCCCACCCCGCCCCC
>CAXTQD010000001.1:20286-21183 GCA_964246175.1 uncultured Chthoniobacterales bacterium
ACCTGCGCGAGCGCCCGCAACACGGGCGTGGCGTGGGGGAACAGTCGGCGCGCGTCCATCAGCACCCGGATCGCGCCGTCCGGGTCGCCGGAATTTTCTCGCAGGCTAGCAAGGCGGGCCACGAATTCGGACCGATTCACCGCGCCGCTGGGCGGCAGGGAACCGGCGAGCATCGCCGCCAGCATACGCTCAACTGTCGCGGTGTCACCCGCCGCATCGAGCGCGATCAGCAGGGAAAGAAAACTGTCGGCCTCCACCATCGCCGATGGGCCGAGACGCGCCTGAAGCTGGACCGCGGCGGCGTACTGCCCGGCGTGGACCAAGGCCGACGCCGCCGACGCCAGGGCAATCGGTGCGGGATTGTCGCGCGCGAACTCGGCCACGCGCTCCGAGGCTTCTTGCGGGTCGGCGGCGACCAGGACCTCGGCCAGTAGCTGGTGCAAACGGATTTCGCCCAAGGTGCCGTGCACCTCCGGGTCCGAGCGGTCGAAGGCCGAGACTTCCGAGAGCGCCTGTCGCCACAGGTGTGCCGCCAGCTTGTCCAGGTTCCACGCCTGGAGTTGCGTTCCGCACGCGTACAGGTAATTCCAGCGGCGCTGCTCGGTCGTCCAACGTTCCGAGCCGGAGGTGCCGTCGAGCAGGCGCATGCGAACGATGGCGTCCAGGTCGCGATCGGCCTCCGCCTCGTCGCCTGCGAGGCCGCGCAGCAGCGCCGCAGCGAGCGTTGCATGCACCGGGCTACCCCTCCGCGCTTGCGCCCGCGCCAAGTAGCCGGCGACGAACGCGGGGCGTTCGGCGGCGGGCAAGAGGAAGTAATACGCGCGCAGGTCGGCGAAGACGGCGTTGTTCGCCGTGGCGTCGTAGGCCGCGCCGGTGCTCGCCTCTACCGCGCGCGAG
>CAXTQD010000001.1:21193-48519 GCA_964246175.1 uncultured Chthoniobacterales bacterium
GGTAACTCTCCGCCGCGTCGTCGCTTCCCGTCAAGGCCACGGCGCGCTCGCCAAGTTCGACCGCTTGCGGATACCAACGCTTTTCGGCGAAAACCCCGGTGGCTGCCCCCCACAACAGCGTGCGCGACTGGACCTCGCCAGGGAATAGCCCCGCAACCATCCCCGGCCCGGGTTGGCCCCCGGTGGCGAAGAAGTAGCGCAGGATATCGGTCAGCTTTTGCGGGCGGACGCCGGAGGTTTCCTCGTCTTCCCACACCCAACGGCCGAGCGCCGGATAGTTGCCCATGCGCAGCCCGACCAGGAGGAAAATGCCCTCCGCGCGTTCGCTTTCCTCGGGGTCCGGCGCTGCGAGCCAGGAGGCCGTCAGTTTTTCGGCGGCGTCCTTTTGCCCGGCGTAATAGTAGGCCGTCAACGGCTCGCCCCGCGCGCCGTCGTCCGCCGCCTTTTGCCAGCGCTCCAACCATTGGCGGCGAGTCTCCGCGTCCGCCGCCGGATGGCCGCCGAAAATGATCCGCGACAAGGCGCCGATGACATCCAGGCGCACGCGCCGCTCGTCCTTGTCGTCGGATCCATCGGCGGTGAGGTCGGCCTCGGAGGCTGCGCCGCGGCTGGCCATGAGGAGGAATTTAGATGCGTCCGTCCCCGGGTCCAACTCGGATGGGAGCGCCAGCTCGTCCGATTTCTTCTCGGGTTGGGTGTGAGCCAGCACTCCCTCAAAACACGCCCGTGCGCCCGCCGCGTCGCCGACCGAGGTATCGAGCCGGCCGAGTTGATCCTCGCGGCGGAAGTCGGCCGGATCGAGCGCCACGATTTGCCCGAGCAGTTCGCGCGCACGGCCGGTCCGCGCCGTCCGCACGCAGTAGTCCGCGGCCTCTCCGAGCGCCCCGGTATCGCGGGAGAACTTGGCGACGACCTGCTCCCACGTTCGGTTGGCTGCCTCGTCGTCCTGGTCCGATTCTTCCAGCGTGGCCAGCTTCGACAAGTTTTCCGCGGTGCCCTGGCCGGAGAGCGCCACGAGACGGCGCTGGTGGGCAATGGCATCAGCCGTCTCCCCGAGACCTTCGGCCTCGGCGACGAGCGCGCGCAACGCCGCCGGTGGGTCCGGCGCGGAATAGTACGCACGGGTGAGCAGACGGTAAGCTTCGCGCCCTTCGCCGTTCGCACGGAGGAGTTCGGCCATGGCCGTCATTGCAAAGTAGTCCAGCGGCTGCCGCGCAAGCCGAGCCTCGTACGCCGTGCGCAGCCAGTCTTCGAGCCCGTGGCTGTGGCAGAAGGCAACCAGTTCGCGGAAGAGGTCCTGCCGGGTGGCGAGGTCGTCCTGCGCGTCGATGGCGGCCTGGAGCAGTTCGGCCGCGCGCGGGAAGCGGCCGAGGTGCTCGTAGGCGGCGAGGAGCGGCCGGCGCAGGTTGGCGCGCTGGGCGGGGGTCAGGTGCGGCAAGTTATATGCGCGCTCCCAGGTGGCGCATGCGTCGAACCAACGGTCGGCGCGCTGCTGACCCAAAGCGAGCGTGGTCAAGGCGTCAGGGGAACCCGGCGCTTCCTGGGCGAGACCGTCGAGGATCGCCAACGCGCCGTCGAAGTCGTTTTCCTCCATCAGGAGGTCGGCCACCCGGGCGAGCGCCGCCGGCTTCTGCGTAGAGTCGAGGGCGGCGATCTCGCGCAGGCGGGCCACGGCGGCGGGGCGGTCCCCGCCCGCGAGTGCCGCGTCGGCGAGGATCGTGCGGGCGGGAACGCTGTCGGGGGCGAGGGCGAGCCATCTCTCGGCGGCGGCGGCGGCGTCACGGGGGCGGTGCGTCCACCCGTACCAGCGCGCCAGCCGGCCGTAGGCGGCAGCGGTGGGATGTTCACGCGCCGCGGCGTCGAGCCCGGCGACGTATTCAGTGAGCGGGTTGTCGAAGGACTCCGTGCCGGTCGCGTGGCTCATCGAGGGAGAGAGTCCGCCCGTGGAACGGAAGTCTGCCGGCAGCCGGATCGTGGTTTGTCGCCGTCCACGGGCCGCACGGCCCTCGGGCTCCGCCGCGGGCTCGGGACGCTCCGACAGCGCCAGGAAAAGCCGGTGGTCGATGTCCTCACTCGCACTCCCCTCGGGTGTGGCGGCGTAGGCGGCCTCCAGGGAGGCGACGGCTCCGTCCAGATCGCCCTGGGCGAGGAGAAATTCAGCGATGGCGACATGCGGCGCGCTGGACGCCGGCTGGAGCGCCACCGCTTGCTGCCAAGCGCGCAGGGCATCATCGGGTTCGTTGCCTTCCTTGTAACATTCCGCCGCAGCGGTCCAACGCGCCGCGCGCGCAGCAGGGTCGCCGGACTGGTGCGCGAGGCTGTCGAGGACGTTCCGGGCTTCGACGGGGCGGCGGCGGGAGAAGAAGAACTTGGCCAACGCGAGCGCCGGCTCGGTGGCGGACGGCTGCCGCGCCGCGGCGTCGCGGAGGACCTTCTCGGCGGCGGTGTCGAGGTGGTGCGACAGGAAGAAGCCCAGTGCCGGGACGGAGACCGACTCGTCCGTGGGGTTCGCGGCGAGGCGGGTTTCGACCCGGCGCACGGCCGCGTCCACCTGACCGGAGCAGAGTTCGAGGTCGGCGCGCGCGAGGATCAGGTCGAGGTTGCCGGGCTGAGAACGCAGCAAGGTGTCGTACAAGGCACCGGCGCGGTCGTTCTCGCCGGCGTCGGCCAGAAGGCGGGCCAGGCGCAGGGTGCCATCGCGGTCACGCGGCGCGAGGGCAACAAGCTTCTCCAGCCACGTCCGGGCCGCGGCCGGGTCGCCCTCGGCTTCGGCCAGCGCCATGAGGCGGGTGTAGTTGCCTAGGTCGCGCGGGGCTCGGGCGACGGCCGCTTCCCAGCGGGCGGTCAACTCGGGAACACGACCCGCGCGCTGGTAGAGCCGGATGAGACGATCTTGCAGGTCGTTGTAGAGCCAGTTGTCGCGGGCGGTGAGTGCCAAGCCGCGTTCGAGCGCATCGCGGGCGGCATCGAACTCGCCGCGGACCTCGTGCAGGCGGCCGAGTTCGCGCAAGGCGGCCGCGCGGCCGGGCGGATCAGCGTGGGCGTCGAGGTAATCGTACTGGGTGATCGCGCGTTCGGGGAAGCCGTTTTTTTCCTCGCTGGCGGCGAGCTGTTTGCGCAACGGGAGGTTGTTCGGATCGGCGGCAACGAGTTCCTCCCACGCGGCGACGGCCTTGGAGGGTTCACCGGCGCCCAGCCACGCGTCGCCGAGCTTGGTCAGGAGGTCGAACCGGCGGCGGTCGTTGGCGGGGAGCTTGGCCACGGCTTCGGCGAAACGTGCGGCGGCGTCGGCGGGGCGCTTCTGAGCGGAAGCGAGTTCGGCCTCGGCGACGAGCGGCAGGGGGCTGGCGGGGTCGAGTTCCGCCGCGCGGGCGTAGGCTTTGGCGGCGTCTTCCAGGCGGCCGGCGCGCTTGAGCAGGTGGCCGTAGACGAGGAACGCCGCGGGGCGGGCGGCGGGGTCTTCGGTGGCGTGGCGGTAGTCGTCGAGCAGCGCGCCGGTGGCGTTACGTTCCTCGTAGGATTTCCACAAACGGTCGAGCGCCATGCCCTCCGCCGGGTTGGCTAGCAGCATCGCCTTGTAGCGCTCGACGACGCGGCCGGCGCGCTCGTCGTCGGCGAATGGATTGGGCGTTTGTCCCGCGACGGTGGCTGCCGTTAGCAAACTGGCAAGCAGCACGGCGGCGCGGCGCGGCAGGATCGTCAAAGCGTGGCCAGTGTACCGCACGGCCCCTTCCCCGGCAAGTCGCGCGCCGCCGCTTGCGGGAAGTCGGGGGACGTTCTTGGTTTGTGAATGGACACGCATCAAAACCTGCGTCGCGCACGGGTGGCGCTGGCGTTGTTCATCGCGGGCTTGGTGGTCAGCGGGGTGACGGCGTTTCCACTCGCAGGCGAACTGGACCTCGCCGCGAAGTGGTTTGGGCTGGAACGGGTCGCGGCCTCCGGCGGGTTCCTGGCGGACGTGGCGGCATGGGTCCTGCGGGTGCGGGAGGCGCTGCACGTCGCCTACGCGAAATACCCGTTCATCGCATACGGCACGGACTGGCTCGCGTTCGGGCACCTGATCATCGCGCTTTTCTTCGTGCCGCCGTGGATCGACCCGGTCAGAAACGTGGCGGCGATCCGGGTCGGTTTGTGGGCGTGTGTCTTCGTGCTGCCGCTGGCCCTGATCTGCGGAGCACTCCGGGACGTGCCGTTTTTCTGGCGCTTGGTGGATTGTTCGTTTGGCGTGCTCGGTTTTCCGCTGCTCTGGTATGCGCTCCGGCAAACACGCGAACTCACAGCCCGGTCGGAAGTAAGATAAATTCCCACGGCAACCCGAAGCGTTCGCTCAGGTGCGCCGCAAGAGCTTTGACGGCGAAGGTTTCCGTCGCGTAGTGGCCGCCGTAGAGGATGTTGACGCCGACTTCCTCGGCCAGTGCGTACGTCCAGTGTGGACCCTCGCCGGTAAGGAACGTGTCAATCCCCTCACCCGCCACGCGCGCAACTTCCGACCCCGCACCGCCGGTGACGACACCAACCTCGCGCGCCTCCTCCGGGCCGCCGGGACAAATCCGCACCGGCCCGGCAACGGCCCGGGCGAGGCGTTCGGCGACTACCGCGCGAGAGAGCGGTTCTGCAAGGCGTGCGCGGCAACCGACGGGAGTGCCTTTGTAGTCAAAGAACGGCCGCCACGCCGCGTCCGGGAAGCATGCCCGCGCCAGGAGCGCACTGTTGCCCGCGTCGCCGGTGTCCAGTGGCAGGTGTGCGCTGTAGACGGCGAGGTTGCCCGCCAGCGCCAGCCGGAAGAGTTGGCGCCGGTTGCCGGTCATGGTCTGGACGCCGCTCCAGTACAGCCCGTGGTGGACGAGCAGCAGGTCGCACCCGGCCGCGACGGCGGTGCGGATCGTCGAGAGGCTCGCGTCCACGGCGGCAGCCACGCGGGCGACCGTGCCGTCGTTTTCAAGCTGGAGGCCATTGAGCGCGTTGGGGTAATCGGCGATCTCGCACACCCGGAGGCGCTCGTCGAGGTAGCGGCGGAGTTCGGCAAGCGTGGGCATCGTTCCCCGAAGAAAACCCGCGGCTGTTCATCGCGCAAATCATGGTTACATTGCCCGCTCTTATGCTTAGCGCCGGAATCGTCGGGCTGCCCAATGTGGGTAAGTCCACCCTGTTCAACGCCGTCACCCGCACCCGTAAGGCCCAGGCGGCGAACTATCCTTTTTGCACCATCGACCCAAACCAGGGCATCGTCACCGTACCCGACCCGCGGCTCGCCGTGCTCGGCAAGATGAGCCACACACAGAAGATCGTCCCGGCGGCCATCGAGTTCGTGGACATCGCGGGCCTCGTGCGCGGGGCAAGCGGCGGCGAGGGCTTGGGCAACCAGTTCCTCTCCCACATCCGCGAGGTGGACGCCATCGTGCAGGTCGTCCGGTGCTTCGAGGACGCGGACATCCACCACGTCAGCGGCAACGTGGACCCGGTGCGCGACATCGAGGTCATCAACACCGAGTTGATCCTCGCCGACCTCGCCAGCGCGCAAAAGCGCCAGGACCGCAACGCCAAGGCCGCCAAGTCGGGCGACAAGGTCGCGCAGGCCGAGAACGCCCTCTTCGCCCGGCTCATCCCGCACCTCGACGCCGGTAAACCGGCGCTCACGCTGGAAGTCTCCGACGAGGAAAAGAAGCTCTTGCGCGGCTTCTTCCTGCTGTCGAGCAAGCCGACAATCTTCGCGTGTAACGTCGCCGAGAGCGACCTCGCTGCGTTGACCACCGCTGTCGCCGAGCAGGACCTGCACTCCTCGTCTTCACCCGCTGCGGCGCACGTCCGCGCGGTGCGCGAGTACGTCAAGAGCCACCTCGACACGGAGGCGGTCGTCATCTCCGCACAGATCGAGAGCGAACTCGTGGACCTCTCCGATGAGGAGGCTGCGGAGTACCTCGCCGGCCTCGGTGTCACCGCGGAAGGCAGCGGCGTCGCCACGCTCATCCGCGCCGTCTATGGCCTGCTCGGGTTGCGGACCTATCTGACCACTGGCGAGAAGGAGACGCGCGCCTGGACGATCCACGCTGGCGACAAGGCCCCGGCGGCGGCGGGCGTCATCCACTCGGACTTCGAGCGCGGGTTCATCGCGGCGGAAATCGTCCACTACGACGAGTTGGTGCGTTTGGGCAGCACCGCCAAAGCGCGCGAGGCCGGCAAGCTGCGCATCGAAGGCAAAGAGTACGTCGTCAAGGACGGCGACGTGGTCGAATTCCGCTTCAACGTGTGAGCGCTTGGCGAGGAACCTGCTCGCTACCGGCGGGTTGCCGACAATCCATTTTACAGCCCGCACTCCTTCGGCCATTGTCCCCCACTCTGATCCTAATGAACCGTTCTTTCCCGAAGGCGGCGGCCTTCCTGTTCTGCGTGCTGTTCCTGCGAGCGGCCGCCCCGCTCCGCGCCGAGATCGCCGACGTTCGCAAGAGCGTGGTGCGGATCACCACGACCTCGCAAGACCCCGACTACAAGGTACCTTGGAACCCGGGTAACATCGCGCGCGGTGTCGGGGCCGGATTCATCATCAACGGGCCGCGCATCATCACGAACGCGCACGTCATCTCCAATGCCCGCTTCATCACCGTCGAGCGCGAGAATGATCCCAAGAAGTACCCGGCGCGGGTCAAGTTCGTCGCCCACGACTGCGACCTTGCAGTGCTCGAAGTGCGCGACCCAAGCTTCTACAAGGGGCTGCGCCCGCTCGAAATCGGCGGCATCCCGAAGCTGGAGTCCGGCGTGTCGGTGTACGGCTATCCCATCGGCGGCGAGCGACTCTCGGTCACCCGCGGTGTCGTGTCGCGCGTCGACTTCCAGGTTTACAGCCACTCGTCAGTAGACAGCCATCTCGCCTGCCAAATCGACGCGGCCATCAACCCCGGCAATTCGGGTGGACCCGTGTTGCAGGACGGCAAGATTGTCGGTGTGGCGTTCCAAGGTTACAGCGGCGACGTGGCGCAAAACGTCGGCTACATGATCGCCACGCCCGTCCTGCAGCATTTTCTGGAAGACATCCAGGACGGTCACTATGACAAGTACGTGGACCTCGCCATCTCCACCGCGCGCCTGCAAAACCCGGCCGAACGCCGTGCGCTCGGTCTGCAAGACGATGACACGGGCGTGCTGGTCGGGGCCGTCGTGCCCAGCGGCACCTGCGATGGGGTCTTGAAGGCGGGCGACGTGATCCTCGCCCTTGATGGTCGGCGGGTTGCCAGCGACGGGTTCATCGAGATCGATGGTGAACGCGTCGAGATGGCGGAGGTCGTCGAAAGGAAGTTCAAGGGCGACCCACTCAAGCTCCACATCCTGCGCGACAAGCAGGAGGCGGATGTCACCGCGACGCTCAAACCCGCGTGGCCCTTCCTCATCCAAGCCAACGCGTACGACGTGAAGCCGCGCTTCGTGCTCTTCGGCGGACTGCTGTTCCAGCCGCTCTCGCGCGACTACCTGGAAGTCTACGGCATGGACGACCTGCGTGTACGCTACTTCTACGAGTCGTTCGTGGATCGCGCGGTGTTCCTCCAGCACCCGGAGGTGATCGTGCTCAGCCAAGTGCTGCCGGACCCGATCAACACGTACCTGGAGGAGTTCCGTAACTCGATTGTCAGCGAGGTCAACGGCAAGCCGATTAAGTGCCTAGACGATCTCGCCGCCGCCTTCGCACAGCCCTCTGATTACTACGTCATCAAGTGCATCGGCGAGGGACGGCCCATCGTGCTGGAACGCTCGAAGGTCGAGGCCGCTCGCCAGCGCATCAAGCAAGTGTACAACGTCGCCTCAGAGTCCAACCTTGAACCGACGCCCGCCACGCCTCCTTCCTGTCAGCCGACCGTTCAACCAGCGGCCCCCCCCGCCGTTGCCGGCCCCCGCTGACCTTCGCCCCCGCCCTGCTCTGTGCCCATGTTCAGATTTACCAAATTGCTGTGGCTGGTGAGTTTCGCGGCATCCACCGGTGCGTTAACCGCAGCCCCCACCGCCCGGCCGGTGTCGAAAGCCGACGCGGCGGTCGTCCGAGTCAACTCGACCAATCAGGATTACGATTTCTTCCGGCCTTGGTCGAAGAAGAACCCACGCGTGTTCCACGGTCTCGGTGCCGTGATCGCGGGCAACCGCGTGCTCGTCACGGCGCAACTCGTCGCTAACCACAACTACGTCGAACTCGAACGCGCCGAGAGCGGCCAGAAGACGGACGCCCGTGTAGTGTGCGTGGACTACGAAGCGAATCTTGCACTACTAGAGCCGAACACCGACAATTTCTTGGCCGGCGTCACCCCGCTAGACCTCATCCAGGATGCCGCCGTTGGCGACCGCGTTAATGTTCTCCAGCTTGAGAGCAACGATGCGTTGATTTCCACCCCGGGTCCTATCACGACCATCGAGGTCGCCCGCTACCAACTGGAAGGCACGGCGTTCCTCGTCTACCGCTTGAGCCTGCCGCTCCAGTACAAGGAGGGCAGTTTTACCGCCCCGGTCATCAAGGAGGGCAAACTCGCCGGCATTCTGATGCGCTACGACCCGCGGGCGCAGAGTGTGGACGTGCTGCCCGCGCCCGTGATCGCGCACTTCCTCAAGGACAACGCTGATGGGACTTACCAGGGCTTCCCACGTGCCGGGATGGAATACGCGCCGACGCGCGACCCGCAGCTACGTCATTACGCCAAGCTGCCCGTCACGGGCGGAGGCGTCTACATCACCGAAGCCGTGGCAAACGGTCCGGCTGCTCTCGCGGGCATCAAGCCCGGCGACGTGCTGATGGAAGTCGAGGGACATGCCATCGACCAGGATGGCAACTACGAGGAGCCACTCTACGGGCGCATCGCGATCACGCACCTGTTGTCCACGTTGACCTACGCCGGCCAGACGGTCACCGCCAAGCTGGTGCGCGATGGCCAACCGCTCACCGTTGAGATGACGATGAGCCACAAGCCGCCGCAGGATTATGTCAGCGAACCCTACGTGATCGACAAGGCCCCGCGCTACTGCGTCGTGGATGGTCTCATCTTCGAGGAACTTTCCCGCCAGTACCTCAAGGAGTGGGGTAACGATTGGCAGAAGCAGGCTCCGCAGCGCCTTGTCTACCTCGACCGCTTCCAATCAGCCCTCGTCCCGACCGGGCGGAGGCGCATCGTGGTACTGAGTCAGGTGCTGCCTACAGCGAGCAACATCGGCTATGAGGACCTGAAGTATCTGGTCGTCACCAACGTCAACGGCAAACCCGTCAACAGCTTGGACGATCTACCGAAGGCACTCGAAGCGCCGTTGAACGGCTTTGACAAGATCGAGTTCGAGGAAGCCCCGCGCGAGCTGTTCCTCGATGCCAGTGCATTGACAGAGGACAACCACAACGTCCAGGAAAGTTACAGTTTGCCCGAGTTACAGCGGCTGAATTGAGCCCGGCGCGTCCAAGCGGCGCGCGACGAGCGTTTCAGAGGCATGAACGACACCAGCGTCACCAAAGTCAGTTCCGAACATTCCCCCGAAGGTTCACTCGGCCAGAAGTATCTCGCCAGCGGGAAGACGGTGTCGATGCGGCTCTGGACGGACGAAGAACCCGGTGAGCCAAAGCCCGAGGCAGCGCGCGAGTACGAGACCGTCGGCTACGTGCTAAAGGGATCCGCTGAGTTGCTCCTCGAAGGACAGACGCTCGTGCTCAACGTCGGTGATTCGTGGGTAGTGCCGAAAGGTGCCAGTCACACGTACCACATCAAGGAGACTTTCAGCGCGGTCGAGGCGACCAGCCCGCCCGCGCACGTTCACGACCGCGACAAGGCTTGATTGTCGGTGATTGACGCGCCCCGGCGCGGCCTACAGAGTCCGCTGCCGTGTTCCTGCGTCTTCTATTGTTGCTCGTCCCCGCATCGCTCGTGCTGCGCTATGGTGTGCACGCGCCAGCGGGATGGGTGTTCGCGTTGGGAATTGGCGCGATCCTGCCGCTTTCGGAGTACATCCGCAAAGCCACCGAGCAGGTAGCCAACGTGGCGGGTGGAGCCATTGGCGGGCTCCTGAACGTCACTTTCGGCAACGCGGCCGAACTCATCATCGCCATCTTCGTGCTGCGCGCTGGCGCGGTGGACGTGGTCAAGGCGCAGATCACCGGCTCTATTATCGGCAACAGCCTCCTTGGCCTCGGCATGGCTATCGTCGCGGGCAGCATCGGGCGCGAGAAGCAAACGTTTAAGAAGGAACGGGCGGCGTTGCTTTCGAGCATGCTGATCCTTTGCGTGGTCGCGCTGATCCTGCCGGCGTTCTTCGACTACACCGAACGCCAGTCGCTCGGACCCGAGATCGCTGCTGTCCGCGACGAGCACCTGAGCCTGTGCGTGGCCGGTGTGCTGATCTGCATCTACCTGGCGAATCTCGTTTACACGCTGGTCACGCACCGGGACATCTTCGCCATCGACGACAGCGAGGGCGACCAGGGCACTTCCTGGAAGCTGCCGGTATCTATCGGCGTTCTGATCGGCTGCACGGCGCTGATCGCCTGGGAGGCGGAACTCGTCAGCGACGCGTTGGAAGCAACCGCCAAGACCATCGGGCTGTCAGAATTTTTTCTTGGTATCATCGTGCTGGCCGTGGTGGGCAACGCCGCCGAGTACACATCCGCGATCTACTTTGCCCGGCAAAACCGCATGGGCCTCGTGGTCACGATCACAGTTGGCTCCACAATCCAGGTGGCTCTGCTGACGGCGCCCTTGTTGGTGTTCATCTCGCACCTGATGGGTCACCCGATGAACCTCGTCTTTGCCAATCCGTTGGAGATGGCGTCCATCGCGGCGGTGGCCTTTGTGGTCAACGCCATCGCGCAGGATGGTGAGACAACGTGGTTCGAGGGAGTGCTCTTGATTGGCGTCTACATCCTGCTGGCGTTGGCGTTCTTCTTCGTGGCCTGAGTTTAGCCATAGGCAATAGGGACTGCCTCGGAGAGGCATCCCTACCAATTGTTACGACGCCGTGCCGGCGCGGCGCTTCAACAATCAACCGCCTCCAAATTCTTCAAGCCCACCTCGCCGTGTTGGCTGGTGAATACGGTGCTGTCACCCTGGCTCTGACTCACGCCCGAGATGTGGTGCTCGCCGGTAGCGTAGACGCGCACGCCCTTGCCGGTGTCCACCGCGAGCCGCTGCTTGTCCGCGAAGTAAGCGTAGCGGACGTTGTTCTGGCTGCCGGCGGCGTCGGGGGACGTGCCGAGCCCTTCCGGCCACCACTGGTTGCCGGGGTCGTCGGTCAGGTCGTGCATCGGTTCCATCGGCTTCATGGGTTCCATGGGTTTCATCCCGGGAATTTGGGAGTATGTTGACGGCGTGTCCAGTCCCGCATCCGCCCCTGTTGTTGAGCCGATTACCTCGCTGACCCGCGAGGAACTCGCCCGGCAGTTCGCGGAGGCGGGCCAACCGGCATTCCGTGCCGGACAGCTCTTGGATTGGGTTTACCGCAAGCGTGCTCGTTCCTTCGCCGCGATGACGAACCTGCCGGGCGCGTTGCGGACGTTTTTGGTGGAACGGTATTCGCTCGGCCAGATCGAAACGGTACGCCGGCTCGGCTCGCACGACACGACGCAGAAATTTCTCTTCCGACTGTCGGACGCGCAGTTGATCGAGACGGTTCTTATCCCGGCGTCGCCCGCGCTCTACGGTGAGGCCAGCGACCGGCGGACGTTGTGCGTTTCCACGCAAGTGGGTTGCGCGTACGGATGTAAGTTCTGCGCGAGTGGGCTCGACGGCTGGAAGCGTAACCTGCGGGCAGGCGAGATTGTCGAGCAAATCTTGCGCGTGGAGGAAGCCTCCGGCGAGACCGTCAATAACCTCGTCTTCATGGGGATGGGCGAGCCACTCGCCAACTACGACCAACTTCTGCGTGCGATCGGCATTATCAATGCGCCGTGGGGTGTAGGCCTCGGCGCGCGGCACATCACGGTTTCCACAAGCGGACTCGCCCCACAGATTCGCCAGTTGGCCGATCAGCCGCTGCAAATTCGGCTGGCGATTTCCTTGCACGGCGCGACAGACGCGGTGCGCGCGCGCATCATGCCTGTCAATCGCAAGTACCCGCTGGCCGTGTTGATGGAGGCGTGCCGCTATTACCATGTGCGCAAGAAGCAGAAGCTCACCTTCGAGTACATCCTGATCGACCGCGTCAACGACACCCCGGAGCAGGCACAGGCGCTCGCGCACTGGGCCGGCGAAATGGACGCCAAGGTCAACCTGATCCCGTACAACAGTGTCGAGGGCTTGGAGTGGGTTCGCCCGCCTGTAGCCCGGCAGCAGGAGTTCTTGGGGGCGCTACGAGCGCGCGGAGTCAGCGCGACCCTGCGCCGCGAGAAGGGCCACGACATCGACGCCGCGTGCGGACAGTTGCGCCGACAGACGATGGTCGTCAGCGCCGCCGCCAGCGCCCCGCCCAACTGACACTCCACTGGTACTTGCGGGCGTGCTCGCGGATCAGGAACGGTAGGTCCACATGACGCTCGAACACGAAGTCGGCTTCTAGAATTCCTCGGAGCGTCTCGGCGGTCCGGATCGGCTTACCATCTCGTACGTCGCCGCCCAGCCAGTGTTCGCGCGGGGTATACTCCTCCAGCCAAGTGAAGGGCGACGCGACCACCAGTTGTCCGCCCGGTGCGACCAAGTCGGGCAAACGTTCCAGGCACCGACGAGGCTCGGGCAGGCGGTCCACCAAATTCGCCAGGAGCACCACGTCGAAGCGCCCCAAGTCTGGTCGGAGCGCGCAGGCGTCACCCACCTCGAAGCGAACCCTCTGCCGGTCGAGACCGAGAGGGACCTCGGCATCGCAGGCCACCGTCAACCGGCCTTCAGTCGTCCGGCTGTAACGCAACGTACCGCCGGCCGCCAACTCGTTCGCGGCGCCGACGAAGCTGGCCGAATAGTCAATCCCAATGACCTCCGCGCACCAGCGCGCCAGTTCAAAGCTCGACCGGCCGACGGCGCAGCCGAGGTCCAACGCCCGTGCGCCCGGCGGCAAGGTGTCGGCATCCACCGTCGCCGTCACCACCTGGACGGCAAAGTCGAGTGCGTCGGTCGGTCCGAAGGAGAACGGCAAGACTTCCCTTGTCTTGCCGTAGTGGAACAGGAGGTACTCCGCCAGCAGCCGGGGTGATTCGTACGGGTTGGCCGCCATTCAGCGCGTCACCAACCCGAGGAAGTACTCGGCCGGGAGGTAGTTCTCGATGAGCACCTCCGTCTTGCCGTCGCGGTACATGCGCACCTGCTTGCCCTCGATCTCCGGTGTTTTGGCCGGAGCGAAGAGGATATCGTCGTGCGTGGCGTTGTGCTTGCTGGCAAAGCGGTCCGGCGTCAGCAAGCCGCCCAGATGGTCGCTGCGGCCCGTGGCGATGTGGAAGGTGCCGAACACCTTCTCGTCTTGGATGTCGCGGCCGGACACCGGCAGCACCTGCGTGCCGAAGCCGAGTTCGCCCAATTCACCGGTGACAGGGTCAGAGGTCAGCTTTTTGCCGTGCTCTTCCACGACCGCGGCATTGCCACGCAGGAGCTTGGCATCTACGACGCGGCCTCCTTTGACGGTCATCAGACCGAGCGTGCCGTCCTCGTAGCGCATCGGGAACTGCCCCTCCGCACCCTTCGGCACGAAGTACACTTCACCCGCCGGGAGGTTCGCCACGTCGGGTCCGCCGAGGCAGAGACCATGGCTCTTCTGCGCTTCCTGGCCGCCGAGTTCGAGGCGCAGAGTGTACGTCTGGCCCTCGACGCCGAAGTCGATCTCGACCGCCTGCGCACGCGTTACGCCAAGGCGCAGTTTTTCGGCGGTCTTGCTGACCTCGTTGTAGTCGACCGAGAGGCCCGAGGCGAGGATGATTGGATTGACGCCGTGCAGCGTCGCGCCGCGGAACCCGTACTGCTTGGCGAACGCCGTTAGCGGCGCGGTCGCCGAGTACGTCGAGATGCAGAGGATCAGGTCGTAGTTCGGGTAGATGTCGCGCTCCAAGCTCAATTCCTTGCCTTGAGCATCCACGGCAAGATCGGGCAGGTCGAGGTTGCTGCCGCCGGTGATTTCGTAGGCGAACATCTCGCCGCCGGTCAGGTTCAGTTCCGCGAGCACACCGTTCCTCAAGCCCTTGTAGAATGTTTCGTACGCGATCTTCTGGATCGTCAACTTGGGGTCGGACAGGAAGGCGTAATCCTTCATGCCGTGCGGGTCCTTGAGGTCGATGAGGATGGCGACGCGCTCACCGGCTTTCGGGTCGAACACCGTCCGCAGCAGCCGCGCGAGGCTGAAAGGTGGGAACGCGGACATGTCGGACGGGTCGGTGGTCACTTCTACAGCAGGCATTTCGACGGTGGTGGGCATGATAGGAGTGGGTTCGTTGAACGTTAATTGAACCTAAGGCAAAATCCCGATCCGCACAAGCGGTGCCGGTTGCTACCAAACGGACAATGGTTTCTGCTGTTCCAGTTGGTCCTGCGCCTGCCGGTCGAGCTTTGGGAAGAAGCTCAGGCCGGTGCGGTGCTCGATGTCGGCGACGGTCGTCAGGTACGGGTCGAGCGACCCGGAACCCGGTGCCTCCTGGTCGATCACAAACGCTTGCGCCCGGACTCCGCCCTCGTGCTGCTGGAGGATGATCATGTAAAAGGACGGCGGCACCGCGACCCGGCCACGCAATCGTTGGAGCCGGTCCTCGGGACCGAAGATGGGTCCATCGATGACCCACACCTGGCCATAACGTCCGGTGTAGTTGTCGGCGATCTTGGTCTCAAGGTCTTTCCACAGCCCGGCGTTGAGGCGGTGGCGCTGGGGACAGACGTTGGACATCTTGAAGGTTTCCTCCTGCGCCTCCTTGCCGTAGCGCGTGCCGATGGCGTAGTTCGGGGCCATGTGGCCGCGGTCGTAGCCGCTCTCGCTGTAGAACGCTGATTCGATGCGTGCCGAGGTGCGCGGGTCCAAGGAGAAACCCTCCGGCCGCTTGGGCGGGGTGATGTGGCCCTGCATGTCGAACACCCGGTAGCCGACCCACGCCGGGTCGCCCAGGTCGTCGCAGTAGCCGACCGTGTAAGCCGAGTTGTAAAGCGTGCGGATGTCGTGAGGGAAGCTCGTGCGCTCCGGCTCACCTAAAAGCAGGCTCCCCTGCCCAGCCTCGACGTGTGCCGGGACGAAAGGCCGCGAGAAGTACAGCGTCCAGATGTCCCAGATGACCTGCGTGAGCTTGATCTGCTTGTGGGTCTCCTGAGAATTGGCGATGAGCCGGCGGACCTCCGCCTTGCGTTCGCCCGACTGGAAAAGATACCAACCGCCGGTGAAGAGCACCGCCGCCGCGACCACCGCCGCACTGAAGAGGGCCGCGCGCTGCCGCCCGGCCGCCTGCCCACCGAAGAACAGGCGGATCAGGCCGATGAGGATGTCGAGCGGATTGCCTTGAAGTTCCCGGTCGGTCCGGCGTGGAGGCATAAAAGATGGGGCTGAAGTCAGACGCCGGAGGTTTGCGCAGCGCGAACGAGGAGGTAGTGGGTGTCGTTCTCGTCCACCACAACAAATCCGTGACGTCGGTACAGCGAGCCGACCGGGTTCCACTTCAAGTGCTGCAGTTTGACGGGCAGGTGGGCAGCGTCGGCTTGCCGCAGGATGGTCCTCAGGACCTCGCTGCCGATGCCTTGCTTCTGGAACCGGGGCAGGAGATAAAATTCGTCGAACTGGAAGTGCGTCGGCGTGCGTGTGACCGCTACGGTGCCGACCTGCTGGCCGCCCGACGTAATCACGGACCACGGGCGCTCGGTCCAGTGCCGGTGGTGAAGAGTGCGTTGGAACGCGTCGTCCCAGCCCCAGCGCGCTTCCACGTAGGGGCCGAGCGCCTGACGTTTCGCCTCGTAGGCAAACTCGTAGTTCCCCTCCCCGGCCGGAGAAAGCTCGACCTGCATCGTGCTCGGCGGCTGCCCGGCCCCTCCTAACCGCCCGCGGCACCCTCGCCGCCGGGCTTGGTCATCTCGACGGGGTCGAGCGCGGCGTTGAGTTCCGCCTCGGGCAGGACCTGCTGCTCACGGCAGATTTCGCGCACCGTCTTGCCCGTCTTGCCGCTTTCCTTGGCGATCTCCGCGGCACGGTCGTAGCCGATGATCGGCGCGAGGCTCGTGACCATCGCCATGCTGTACTCGACGAGTTCGTTGCAGCGGGCCTCGTTCGCAGTGATGCCGCGCACGCACTTGTCGGTGAAGACCCGCACGGCGTTGGCGAGGATGCGAGTGTTCTCCAGAAAATGATGCGCGAGCACGGGCATCATCACATTCAGTTCGAAGGAACTACCCGCCGCCGCAGCCCAGGTGATCGTTGCGTCGCCGCCGAACACCTGCGCGCACACCTGCATGAGCGCCTCGCACATCACGGGGTTGACCTTGCCGGGCATGATGGAACTGCCGGGCTGCGTTGCAGTCAGCGAGATTTCACCGATGCCGCAACGCGGCCCGCTGCTCAGCCAGCGGATGTCGTTGGCGACCTTGAAGAGGCTTGTCGCCGTGGCTTTGACGAGGCCGCTGGCTTCCACGAGTCCGTCCTTGGCGCTCTGCGCCTCGAAGTGGTCGGCCGCTTCGCGGAAGGTCACCCTGGTGCGGGCGCTCAGGTGGCCGATGGCGAGCTTCGGAAAGTCCGGATGGCAGTTGAGCCCCGTGCCGACGGCCGTGCCGCCGAGGGGGAGTTCCTCTACGGCGCGCAAGGCGGATTTCACGCGCTCCGCACCAAGCCGCGCCTGTCGGGCGTAGCCGGCGAACTCCTGGCCCAAGCGCACCGGCGTCGCGTCCATCAGGTGCGTGCGGCCAATCTTGATGACCTCCCAGAACTCGCGTGACTTGGCGGCAAGCGCCTCGCCAAGTTCCTCCAACGCAGGCAAGAGGTCGTTCTGGAGCGTCTCGGCCGCCGCGACGTGCATCGCCGTGGGGATCACGTCGTTGCTTGACTGGCCCATGTTGACGTGGTCGTTCGGATGCACGGGCCGCTTCGAGCCGACGGGCTGCTCGGCCAACTGCGAGGCGCGGTTGGCGATCACCTCGTTGGCGTTCATGTTCGTGCTCGTGCCGGAGCCCGTCTGGAAAATGTCGATGGGAAAATGGCTGTCCAGCTTGCCTTCGATGACCTCTTGGGCCGCCGCTTCGATGTAACCGGCCTGTTCGGCGGTGATCTTGCCGAGCTCCTGGTTGGCCTTGGCGGCGGCGGATTTGACGAGGCCGAGCGCGCGCAGGAACGACCGGCTGAACCGGTAGCCGCTAATGGGAAAGTTCAGGACCGCGCGCTGCGTCGTTGCGCCGTAGAGGGCGTCGGCCGGCACGGGCATCTCGCCCATGCTGTCTTTTTCGGTGCGGGTGTCGGGGGTCATCGCACAGAGGGCGGGTCAGCGACGCGCCCGGTCGGTGGCGAGGGGACGAGCTTTCTGGCTCTTCTTGGCGGGCGCGGCCTCGCGGGTGACCGGCGTGGCGTCCTTGTGGAAGACCGTGATGAACATCGGCGGGATGTTCTGCAGGAAATATTCGCTATCCGCGCGCGGGAAGATTTCAGGCGTCGCGTGGCGGCGCAGTTCGTTGGTCACCTGATAGATGACAAAGTTGCCGCCGGGCGCGAGCGAGTCGTGGGTGTTGCGCAGGATTTGCCGCTTCTTGTTGACCTCCATCGTGCTGAAAGGAATGCCGGAGAGCACGTAGTCGCAGCGGGAAAGATTTTGTTTGGCGAGTTCCTGCGGCAAGGTGGCACAATCGGCCTGGATGACCGTCACCCGCGCGTCGTCGGCGAACTGACGCTCCAGGTCGCGGCAGAAGGCGGGATCGAGTTCAAAGAGGAGAAACTTCGACTCCGGGTGCGAGCGTTTGAGCATCTCGCGGGTGTGAACGCCTTCGCCCGGGCCATACTCGGCGACTACGCAGGGCCGGGTGAGATTCATCTTATCCGACACCCGGCGCACCATCATTGCACTGCTCGGGATGATGGAGGCGACTTGCTTCGGGCTTTTGAGGAAACGGGCCAGGAACAGGGCGAAAGAGGGCATGTGATAAAGAAGTCGTCGGCCGGCACTGTGGCAGAACATCAGGAGATGTCCAGCTTTCCGAATACGCACCCAGCCGGCGCGTTGCGGGCGTCAAAAACCGTCACGCAGGGAACACCAACCGGCAAAGGACCACCGAGACGACCACGCCCGTCAGGTCCGCCAAGAGCCCCGCGGCGATGGCGTGCCGCGTGCGGCGCACCGCCACGGAGCCGAAGTAGACAGCGATCACGTAGAAGGTGGTTTCCGTGCTGCCGAAGATCGTCCCGGCCGTACGAGCGATGAGGCTGTCCGGGCCGAACTGCTTGAGCAAGTCAACGAAGAGTCCCTGCGTACCGCTGCCGCTGAGCGGTCGCATGAGCACCATCGGCAGCAGGTCCGGCGGGAAGCCGACGGTGGACAACGCCGGCCGCAGAGCGTTCGTGAGCATCGCCATGCCGCCGCTGCCGCGGAACATGCCGACGGCCACCAGCATCGCCACCAGAAACGGGATGATGCGCAAAGCCACCCCGAAGCCTTCCTTCGCCCCGTCGACAAATTCCTCATACACCTTCACGCCCCGTGCCGCAGCGTACAACGGGAAGAACGCCAGCACGCAGGGCACCGCCAGCACCGAGACCGAGAGCACCGCGCGCTGGAAGAAATCCGTGGTGGACACCCCCGGCACAGCCGGCGGGGGCACGAAGAACAACGCCCGGACGAGCAAACCGACCGCCACGACGGCAAAGAGCCACAGGACCCAGGTCAGGCCGGCTTTCAGCGGAGGCGGCGTGGCCGGGGGAGCGACGGCCGGGGTCGGCTCGCCCGCAGGGGCGGTGGCGGAACTCGCCGAAGACCGCAGCGCGGGCGGCGCGAAGACCGGCAGCTTTTCGAGGAACTTGGCGGTGGTCACCCCGACAACACACGCACAGGTGGTCGCCAGGAGCGAAGTGCTGACGATGAGCGTGGGCTGCTTGGACCCGTAGGCGGCGAAGAGCGCGATGGCGGTGGTCGGCAGGAGTTGGACCGAACTCGTGTTGATCGCCAGGAACGTGCACATGGCGTTCGTGGCCGTGCCGGGGGTGCGGTTGAGGGTTTCGAGGTCGGCCATGGCGCGCAGGCCCAGCGGCGTGGCGGCGTTGCCGAGGCCGAGCATGTTGGAGGCGATGTTCATCACCATCGAGCCCATGGCCGGGTGATCGCCGGGCACGTCGGGGAAGAGCCAGCGTAAAACCGGCCGCAACGCTCGCGCGAGGATCAGCACAAGGCCGGACTTCTCCGCCAGGCGCATGATCCCGAGCCAGATGCACATCGGGCCAACGAGCGGCAGAGCGACGTTCATCACGGCGGTTTTGGCGCCGTCGAACGCTCCGGTGGTCACGGCGTCGAGCTGATTGTTCCAACCACCGAGCACAACCGAGCAGACAATAAGCGCCAGCCAGATGTAGTTGAGCATCGTGCGGGCTTAGCGGGTGGCGACTTTCACCGGGATGGGAGGACCCAGGAAGCGCGGCTGCGTATGCAGGACGTACAAGTCGAGACACGCCTTGGTGTCGGCGAACCACTTCCGGATGCGTGCCTTCATCGACGAGCGCATCTCCACCTCGGCCGATGGGTAAGCCACGGCGTCAATGCCGTAGTGTCGGGCCAGGAAGAGGGCGCGGTAGGCATGAAAACGGTCGGTGATGATCGTCAGCCGGCTTTGGCCGAAGACTTCCTTCGCCCGCGCGACTGAGTCCAGCGTGCGGAACCCGGCGTCGTCCAGCGTGATCGCCTCGGCCGGCACGCCGCACGCCTGCAAAGCCGCGCGCATGTAAGTGCCGAGCACGAGGCCCACGTCGTTGACGGGCAGTTGCGCGGGGTCGTCGTACATCCGGGCCACGCCGCTGCGGTGAATCGCCGACGCGCAACCGACCACTGCCAACGCGACCATGACGATACCGACAAAGACCGGCACGAACAGGCGGAGCAACTTTGTTCGGAGGTTGTTCATCTAGCCTACCGCTGTCTCGGCTGCTTCCGCAGTGGCCACGTCGTCGATGGTGACGCTTCTACCACTTGGTAAGTGCAATGTGATAGGGTGGTAAGGCACGCGGTGGAGGTATTCGCGCAAGATGTCGGTGCTCATCGTGAATTCCGCTAGGCCTAGCACGTCCCGACCGTAGGTGACAACGTGCTTGTGTCCGTCAGTCCCTCCTCCGCCAGCCAGCGCGGTTCCTTGAGCAGCGCCACGAACTGCTGTTGCGCGGGTGTGATCGCGCGGTGCCGCCGGTACATCACCCCCAACGGCCGCCACATGTCCAGGCTCTCGACCTCGATGGCCACCAGACTGCCGTTACGCGTCTCGTCGGCCACGCTGGTCTGCGGCACGAGCGAGATACCATTCTCGATCTCGACCGCGCGCTTGACCGTCTCGATGTTGTCGAACTCCATCGCGTGCTCGATGCGCACGCCCTGCTCGCGCAGAAGCCGGTCCACGACCTTGCGCGTGGGCAGGTCGGGCTCGAACGAGATGAACTTCTCTCCCTCCAAGTCGCGTAGACGCACGCGCCGACGCTCGGCCAGCGAGTGGTCGGGATGGCAGATGAGCACAAGCTTATCCCGCCAGAAATCCTCGATCACCAGTCCGGTCTTTTTTGCCGGGAAGGCCACCAGCCCGAGGTCGGCGTGGCCTTCGAGCACCTCGCCATAGACCTGTGCGGAGCGGCGGTAGTCGACCTTCACGTCCACGTCCGGGTACAGGGTGCGGAATTTCTTCAGGAACGGCGGCAGTTCGTGCAGGCCAATGCTGTAGATCGTGGCGATCTTCAGTTCGCCGGCCACGATGTTCTGCAACTCGCGGATGCGGTCGCCCAAGTTCTCGAAGGTGTGCAGGATCTCCTTGCTGGCCTGCAAGAACGCCCGGCCCTCTTGGGTGACGGAAAAATTGCGTTTACCGCGCTCGATCAGGCTGACGTGGAAGTGGCGCTCCAGCGCGCGGATTTGTTGACTGACGGCGCTTTGGGTGATGGAGTTGAGCGACGCCGCACGCGAAAAACTGGCTGTCTCCACCAGATCGCAAAACACCTTGAACGTTTCGATTTGCATGAGGACGGCTGATTATAAGGAGAACTAATCGCCGCCGTCAACACGCTTCAATTTTGCTAATGGACAGCCCGGAAGACTGCCTCGCCCGAGTGCAAGAAGATATCGCCGCCGCCGCCGCGCGCGCTGGCCGCGCTGCCGCCGACGTAGAACTCGTCGCCGTGTCCAAGACACACCCACCCGATGCCCTGCGGGCGGTGGCCGACGCGGGCCAGGTGCTGTTTGGCGAAAGCCGCGTGCAGGAGGCGCGCGCAAAAATCCCGCTGCTGCCCTCGCGTTTGCGGTGGCACTTCATCGGGCACCTGCAGAAGAACAAAGTACGCGCGGCGCTGGGAATGTTCGAGTTGTTCCACGGAGTCGATTCTCTTGAATTGGCGCAGCAGTTCCACCGCATCGCCGACGAGGAAGGTCAGCGGCCGAAAGTGCTTTTAGAAGTGAACGTCGCCGGCGAATCGACGAAGTTCGGGTTTGCCCCCGAGCGGCTGGAAGCACAGGCGGAGGAATTGCTCGCGCTCGACCGCTTGGAGATCGTCGGCCTGATGGCGATGGCTCCATTTGCGCCGGAGGCGGAACATTCCCGGCCCTATTTCCAACGCCTGCGCGAACTCCGCGATGAACTGGAACGCGAATTCGGCCTGGGACTGCCGCACCTGTCGATGGGCATGAGCGGCGACTACGAGGTGGCGGTCGAAGAAGGCGCAACCCTCGTGCGGATCGGCAGCGCTATTTTCGGCACGCGCGCAGGCAAGAAGTGGTCGCCCGCCGACGATGGCGCAGGCGATTAAACGTCTACGCGAAGTTCGGCTGGAAGTATTCCGCCTTTACCCAAGATAGCGCGGCCTTGCGGTCTGCGAACGCCCCTTCGAGTTGACGCGTTTGCGCGGCTTCGAGGATTTCGCCGACCTTCGGTCCGGGCTGAAGACCGAATTGGATCAGATCGTGGCCGTTGACAAACGGCTTCGGGATCAGTGGCGCGTGCGCAAACTCTTCCTGCTTGGCGCGCAGGAAGTGGTAATTCTCCACGTACCCGTGGCTGCCCAGGCAGTCGACGCGGTGCAGTTCCATTTCGTCCTCGAACCCGGGCCGGGCCATGAAGCGCTTCAGCTTGGCAACACGCATGTTGGGCACGTCTTTGAACGCCATGTGAAAGCGCACGGCCTGGACGGTGGCATCAATCTCCGCGCGCGAGAAGCGCAGCCGTTCCATCACCTTCAGCGCCATGTCCGCGCCGACGTGTTCGTGGCCATTGAAGCGCACGCGGCCGTTCTCGTCCATCCGTGCGGTCGGCGGCTTGCCGATGTCGTGTAGGAGCACGCTGAAAACCAGCGGCGCGCTCACTTCCTCAGGCAGCAGCGACAGCATCAGGCGCGTGTGGACGAACACGTCGCCCTCCGGGTGGTATTTGGGTGGCTGTTCGCAGCCTTTGCAGGCGTCGAGTTCGGGCACGACGACGCGCATGAGGCCGCTCTGGTCGAGCAGATCAAAACCGCGCACCCGGGTCGGAGCGCGGAAGATTTTCACCAGTTCGTCGCGGATGCGTTCGGCGCTGACGACGCCGATCTCGCCGGCGTGGGATTGCACCGCCGCCCACGTCGCGCCCTCCACCTCGAAGCCCAGTGCCGCCGCGAACCGCACCGCCCGCAGCAGCCGCAAGCGGTCTTCCCGGAACCGCGCGTCCGCTTCGCCGATGGCGCGCAACCGTCCCGCCGCAAGGTCGGCCTGGCCGCCGACGAAGTCGATCACCTGCCGGGCCACCGGGTCGAAGAACATCCCGTTGATCGTGAAATCCCGCCGCTCCGCGTCGCCTTGCGGCGTGGTGAAACTCACGTCCACGGGCCGCCGGCCGTCGATGTACGCGCCGTCCGCGCGGAAGCTGGCGACCTCGAATTGATGGCCTCCTTCGCGCACCGCGATCACCCCGAAGTGCGCGCCGATGGCAACGTGGCGGGGGAAAAGCGTCTGCACCTGCTCGGGCCGTGCGTCGGTGGCGATGTCGTAGTCCTTCGGCGTGACCCCGCGCAGCGCATCGCGCACGCAGCCACCAGCGAAGTACGCGATGTGCCCGGCGCGTTGCAGGCGGGCGGCGACAGCGTAGGCGGCAGCTTCGGTTTCCATAGCGAGAGGACAGGAAGTTAGCACATCCCAGCGTGGAAAGATCGAACACCGTTCTTCCGCGAGCGTCCATCGGAGAAAGACGAAAACGCTTCTACGATTAGAGGCACTACATATTGTTGTTCCCACACCCGGCGACACTAGATTAGAGTAGCGTTAATCTCCGAAATGGATCTCACGGGCACGGCGGGCACCACGAGTCGCTTTCAGCACTACAAGTTGCTGCGTCGTCCGGACGGCACGCCGTGGGAACTCGGCCGCGGCACGATGGGCGTCACGTACAAGGCGTTCGACGTGAACCTGCGCTGCGAGGTGGCGCTCAAGGTCGTCAACCCGGCGCTCATCCACCATTCCAATGCGCGTGAACGCTTCATCCGCGAGGCCCGCGCCGCCGCCCGCCTGCGCCACCGCAACATCGCCAGCGTCTACCACCTGGGCAACGACGGCGACCGGTTCTTCTACGCGATGGAGTTCATCGACGGCGAGACGCTTGACGGTTTGGTGCGGCGGCAGGGACCGCTCTCGCCCGACGCGGCGCTGCGGGTGCTCCTCCAAGTGGCGCGCGCCCTTGCCGCGGCGGCGCGCCAGGGAGTGATCCACCGTGACATCAAGCCGGGCAACCTCATGGTTGTCCAGGAGGACGACGATGACCACCGCGTCGTCAAGCTGATCGACTTTGGCCTGGCGCGGGCCATCGCGGCCGACGAGGAGGCGGGCAACCTGACCGCCAACGGGTTCGTCGGTACACCGGTGTATTCAAGCCCCGAACAGATGGCCGAGAAGCCGGCCGATGCGCGTTCGGATATCTACAGCCTCGGGGTGACCGCGTGGTTTCTGCTGGTCGGCCGGCCGCCCTTCAACGGCACGGTGGCCTCTATCTTCCAGCAGCACGCCACCAAGCCGCCGCCCTGGGAAAACCTGCCGGCCAGCGTGCCCGGACCGGTGCGCGCGTTGTTGGCCCGCATGTTGGAGAAAGACCCTGCCAAGCGTCCGCAGAGCGCCACCGACCTGCGCCAGGAAATCGACGGGTGCCGCGAGCGCCTCCTCGCTGTCCGGCCCACGTCTCATCCCACTCTCCCCGAACGCCGCGCGGCCGAACCCGCCCCGACCGCGACACCGGCCACGCCCCGCGAGATCGGCCCAGGCATGATCCTCAAGGGACGCTACGAACTGCTCCGACTCGTCGGCGAGGGGAACAGCGGACGAGTGTTCCAAGCGCGCGACCGCGGCTCGAACGACGAGGCACGCGCGTTGAAACTCTTCCGGCCCGAAATCTCTGGCGACGCCTCGCGCCGCGAAGAATCGGCGGACGAGATCACGCTGATCCAGCGCGCTCCGCACGCCAACCTCATCCGGCTGTATGCCTTCGAGCGGCTCGGCGCACGCGCGGTAGACTTCCTCGTGGAGGAATGGCTGATGGGGTTCACATTGCGCGACCTCCTAGCCGTGCGCGGCGGCACCCTGCCGGCTGCGGAGGCGTTGCAAATTCTCGCGCAGGCCGCCAGCGCGGTGGACCACGCCGCGGCGCGGGAGTTCCACCGCCTCGACCTCGCGTTGCACCAACTCCACGTTCATTTCCCCACCATCCGCGCAGACGGTGGCGGCCGACCCACCGAGCGCGACACGATGAGCCGACCGCTGGCCGAATGGCCTCGCTGGACCCTCAAGGTCAATCCTTTCGGAGCGGCGCAGGATGGGCTGGAATCGTCCACGTGGGCTGGCGACCTGACCCATCTGCCTGGAGCTACGCCGGGGCACGACCGCGAACTGCGCCTGGAAGAGCAGGCGAAAACTCCCGCTGCGGGTTATCTGCGTGGGCTAGCGCGCTTGATGTACGAGGTTCTCGGCGGTGCGCCGTCCACCTCCGAGAATGGCGCCCGCTACGTGTCCCTGCCAGCGCTCAGCGAACCAGCGAACGCTGTCCTCCAGTCGGCGCTGACCGAGGACCCACCCGCCTATGTAACGAGCCGCGCCTTCTACGCCGCGCTGGCAGAGGCCACCGGCAACAAGGCGTTGCCCGCCAACCTCCCGCGACCAACCGCAGAGCCATCCCTTGCACCGCGTGCCGTCCGCCCACTCGTCGCCGTGGCGCCATTGTCGGAGCCGGCGCTGCCTTCCGCAGAGCAGGAGGAGTTTGCCTCCGAAACGAGCGCGTGGGAACGACTGACGCAGGTTTCTGCCGTTCGCCGCGACCGGAGTTGGCTCCCGCTGGTGTTGGTGGGTGCGTTGGTGCTCGTCGGCGCGGTCATGGTCTTCGCCACGATCACCCACCGTAAAACGCCGCCCGCGAAGAAACCGCTCGCCGCCGCTTCCCCGCCACCGACAGCCGTAGCGAGCGCGCGACCTTCTCCTACTCTCCCCCCACCCGAGCCAAGCATCACGCCAACGCCTCTGCCGGTGGTAGTGGCACCGACGACGCCCGCGGACACCCCCCCCACCGTCCCACCCCCCCATTAGCCCACGCCCCCGCCCAACGAAACCCTCGTTAAGGTCCGTGTGGAGACGAAACCCACCGGGGCCGAAGTGCGTCTGGCGGGCAAGCTGTTAGGCACGACGCCGCTGGAACTCACCCTGCCGCCCGGCGAACACCAACTCGTCGCCCGCTACCGCAACTGGCCGGAGGTTCACCACACCCTACACCTCGACCGGGACCAACTCACTGCGTCGGATGAAATCCATATGATCCCGCCTGCCTTGGTTGCTGCGGTGGAGCCGGCGTCACCCAGTCCGAGGCCCCGCCATTCGCCGAGTCTCACCCCGCGCCGCGACACGGCCCACACCACGCCGACACCTGCCGGTGACGGCCTGATCCATTTCCCGCCTCCGGCGTCTACTCCTACCTCGGGCCGCGGGCTTGAACCCTTCCTCTCGACTCCGCCGCAATACCGGCGCGCCCGGCCGGCACCCAACCCGGCCGACCTCGACGGTGGCTCCCAACCCGAGCCCCGCCGACGCGGCTACCCGGAACCGCTGGACCCTAGCGAAGGCGGGGATTGACCATGCGGTGGGATGCCGCTCTCCTTCCTTCCATGATCGTTGTCCTCAAAGCCCACACGCCTCCTGCCCAGATCGACGAAGTCGTCGCCGAAGTCGAGCGACTCGGCTACACCGCCCACCCGATTTCCGGCGAGCGTCAGACCGTGGTGGCCGCCATCGGCGACGAGACGACCCACGGCACCCTCGAAAGCCTCAACGCCCTGCCGCAGGTCGAGCGCGTACTGCCAGTGCAGAAACGCTACAAACTTGCCAGCCGTGAATCGCATCCCGAGCCAACGGTGGTCATGGCAGACGGCGCGCCGGTGGGCGGCAGCGGATTTGCGGTGATCGCGGGTCCGTGTTCAGTAGAAAGCGAGGAACAACTCCTGACCACCGCCCGAGCGGTGAAAGCCGCCGGAGCGACGTTCCTGCGCGGTGGGGCATTCAAGCCAAGGACCTCGCCGTACGAGTTTCAAGGACTGGGCCGCGAAGGGCTCGAACTGCTCCGCGCCACCAAGAAGGAGACCGGCCTCAAGATCGTCACCGAACTCCTCGGCGAAGCCGACACAGACGCAGTCGCGGAGGTCGCCGACATTATCCAGATCGGTGCGCGCAACGCCCAGAACTTCCGCCTCCTGGTCGCCGCCGCGCGTACAGGCAAGCCCATCCTCCTCAAACGCGGCTTGAGCCAGCGCATCGAGGAATGGCTCTTGGGAGCCGAGTACATCCTCAGCAGCGGCAACCCGAATGTCATCCTCTGCGAACGCGGCATCCGCACGTTCGAGACATACACCCGCAACACGCTTGACCTCGCGGCCGTGGCGGCGGTCAAGCGCGAGAGCCATTTGCCCGTCATCGTCGATCCCAGCCAAGGCGCCGGCCGGGCGGACCTCGTGCCGACGTTGTGCGCCGGGGCGGTCGCGGTGGGTGCAGACGGCCTCATCATCGAGGTGCACCCGAACCCGGCCGAAGCACTCAGCGATGGGCAGCAGCAGGTGGATTTCACGCTGTTTGACAAGCTGATGGGCAGCTTGCAGCCGTTCTTGCGAGCGACCGGTCGGGCAGCTTCGTAACAACTGCTAGGAAGAATCAGCGCCGGTTGACTCGGTAGAAGAGCACACCGCCGAGCACCAGGAAGATGGCGTTGGGCAGCCAGATGAGCACTTCGGGA
>CAXTQD010000001.1:48529-49292 GCA_964246175.1 uncultured Chthoniobacterales bacterium
CTGCGACTTTTCGCGAAACGCGTTGACCACGATAATGATCAGGAAGTACGACAGTGCCACCAAGAGACTCAGCGCGAAGCCGGCGGAAGTTTCCTGGCGCTGGGCGGTGATACCGAGTGGGATGCCGATCAGAGCGAACGTCACACAAGCCAGCGAGAAGGAGAACCGCTTGTTGAGTTCGGTGCTCGCGGCAGTCAATTGGGCCGCATCGTTGCGGACGGCGCGCTTGGTTTGCTCATCGCGCTTGGCTTTCATCGCACCCCGGTCGGCGGCGAGTTGTTCGCGGCGGGTGGTGAGTTCGGTGCGGAGTTCGTCGAAGGTGTAGGCCTCCGGTTTGCGGCGGCCCTGTTTCTTGGCGAAAAGCTCGTCGAGCGGGATGACGAGCGAGAAGTTGCCGATCAGGTTGCCATCACGGATTTTGGTCAGATCGCCTGGCTGCTGGTAATCACGCTGTTCGAGGCGGCTGCCGTCGAGGTTCATCATGATCTGCTTGTGCCCGCCGTCGGTCTCCAGCGTGCCGGTCTTAGCGAAGACGATGCGCACCGGCTTGCTGTTGTCGTCTAACTCGAAGACGCGGATGTTCTCCAGCTTGTTGCCTTCTTTTTGGCCAATGAAGATTTTGCGCCCCGGAAATTCGTCGATTACTTGGTCGCCTGTGAACGCCGCCGAGGGGTCGCTCGTCGCCATCTCCACGAACGCCGCCTGCAAGTTCTGTAAGGAGCGCGGGGCCACGTAGAGATCGATCCACAGGCACACCCCCGAG
>CAXTQD010000001.1:49302-51604 GCA_964246175.1 uncultured Chthoniobacterales bacterium
CCCCCGAGGCCAGCACCGCGAGACCCAACACCGGCCGGGCCACCCGCGCGATGCTCAGGCCGGCGGTGCGCAGGGCCGTCAGTTCGTTGGTGGACGACAGCCGGCCGAAGACGAGCAGCACGGCCGTCAGGAAGCCCCATGGGATGCTGTAGACCAGCGCCGTCGGCAGGAAGGACACGATGATCGTGACGATGTAGGACATCGGCACGTTGTGGTCGATGATGAAGCCGAAGAGCTTGCGGAAGATCTGCCCGAGCACGAGCACGATGTTGAGCACGCAGACCGCGAAGAACGTGGACACGATGATTTCGCGTCCGAGATAGCGGTCAACGAGGCGCAGCATGGTGGCAAAGACCATTGCGGAGAAAGGACCTCGGCGCAATGCTCTCCTCTTCGCATCCATGATCCCCCAGGAAACCATCGAGCAGGTCGCCGCTGCCAACGACATCGTCGAGGTCATCAAGGACCGCGTTGGTGGCCTCAAGCGCGCCGGGGCCAACTGGATGGCCCTGTGCCCCTTCCACCGGGAAAAATCACCGTCCTTCAGCGTGAGCCCGTCGCGGCAGACCTTCCACTGCTTCGGCTGCGGCGTAGGAGGGACGGTGTTCAAGTTCGTGATGATGCACGAGAACATCGAGTTCCCCGCGGCCGTGCGCCGGCTGGCGGAGCGCGCGGGCATCACGATCATCGAGGAACACTACGGCCGACCCGAGGAGCGTGGCGTAGGCGAGTTACGCCGGCGACTCCTGGCGCTGCACGGCGAGGCGGCAGGGTGGTTCCACCGCAACTTGATGAAGACGCCGGAGGCCGAGCACGCGCGGGCTTATCTGAAGTCCCGCGGTCTGACCGGCGAGGTCGCCGCGCGCTGGCAGATCGGCTACGCGCCGGATTCGTACGAGGCTTGCGGGCGCTGGTGCGAGGAACGCGGCTTCCGCAAGGAGGAAGCCATCAGGAGCGGCTTGGTCAAGCTGAAGGACGAGCCTGACCCGGGCACCGAGATCACCGACGTGTACCTGCGCCGGGCACGGGCGTATGACCGCTTCCGGGACCGGCTGATGTTCCCGATCTGCAATGAGTCGGGCGAGGTCATCGCGTTTAGCGGACGCGTACTGACGGCCGATGCGAAGGGCGCGAAGTACGTCAACTCGCCCGAGACGCCGCTTTTCACCAAGGGCAAGGTGCTTTTCGGCCTGCACATGGCCAAGCCGGCGCTCTTGGAAGCAGGGTTCGCCATCGTGTGCGAGGGGCAGATTGACCTCATCACGGCCTACGAAGCCGGCATCCAGAACGTCACCGCGCCCCAGGGCACGGCGTTCACGGACCAGCAGGCGCGCATCCTGAAACGCCACGTCGAAGAGATCGTGCTGTGCTTTGACGCCGACAATGCCGGGCAGAAGGCGGCGGAGCGTTCGCTGCCAGCACTCCTGGAGGCCAACGTCACCGTGCGGGTGGCGACGATGCCGGCGGGCGAGGACCCAGATTCGCTCATCCGCAAGGGCGGTGCGGGCGCGTTCGCAGAGCGGATCGGTGCGGCGCAGGATTTCTTTGACTTTCAAATCGAGAGACTGGCGGAGCAATTCGACGTGACGACGCCGCGGGGCAAGTCGCAGTTCAGCGCGAAGATGGCGGAGTCGGTGTCGCTCTTGACGGACCCGGTGTTCCGTGAGGCCGTGGTGGGCAAGGTCAGCGCGCGGTTGGGAATGGCGGCGCAGGATTTCCGTGGGTTGCTCAAGCGCAAAAGTTACGCCGGGGCGCGTTCCGGCGGAGAAGCAGACCTGCGAGGGTCGGGTGCGTCCGCTTCGGAGCCCGTCGTGCCAAATGCGCCGAAGTTCGACAAGCCGCCGAAGGCGATCAGCGACCTGCTCAAGATCGTGCTCGAAGACGACGAGGCCCGTCGCTGGCTCCTGGCACAGCCGTGGGAAGGCACCCTCCCGCGCATCGGCGATTCGGACCTGCTCTACCACGCGCTGACGGCGGAGTTTACCGCCGGCGACCCGGTGGGTACGAATGCGTTCTTAGCCACGCTGCCGGCGGCAGAGGAATCCTACGTCACCGGCCTCCTGGCCGAACGTCCCTACCCCCACCCACTCAACGTCGCGCAGGACTGTTGGCACAGTTTGGAAAAGCGCATCCTGCGAGAGGGTCTTGCCACCCTGGAAGGTCGCCTGCGCCTAGGCGATACCAGCCCGGAAGAGACCGCCCGGCTCCAGAAAGAAATTCTTGACCTCCAACGGAGGCTGAAACAGATTGCGCGGCTCTGATCGTCTCCGGCGTTGCTCGGCCGGTGCTGGACCCTCAGGGC
>CAXTQD010000002.1:0-14594 GCA_964246175.1 uncultured Chthoniobacterales bacterium
CTCGCGCATGGCCGCCAGCACGTCCAGACCGCTGTCCTCGCCGAGTCGAAGGTCAAGGATGGCCAAATCGTACTTTTCCGCTTGGAAGCCCATCATGGCTTCGTCCAGCGAGGCGGCTTCCTCGACCGCGTAGCCGTCGGTTTCCAGCGCGAGCCGGAACGTCAACCGGATCGTGCGTTCGTCGTCGATGATGAAAATTTTTGCTCGGTTCATGGCTAAAAGGAGGGTTCAAGACGCCCTCAAACCGCGGCGGCCGGCAGCACGAAGAAGAATTCGCTCCCGCGTCCGCCCGGCGCGGCGGCGACGCCGATCCGGCCGTCGTGTGCGCGAACGATCTCGCGGCAGATTGCCAGCCCCAGCCCCGCGCCCTCGCGCGGCTCGCCGGGTAGACGGTAGAACTTGTCGAAGACGCGCTCGCGTTCGATGGGCGGGATGCCGGGACCGCGGTCGACCACGCTGAAGCGCACCGCACGTCCATCCTCTATGGCGCTGGCCGTGAGTGTGATCTCCTCGCCCGGCGGCGAGTGCTTGGCGGCGTTAGAAATCAGGTTGGAAAACACCTGCCCGAGTTGGTCTGCCGAGACAGCTACAGGTGGTAGGTGCTCATTTATCTGAATGGCTAGCTCCACGCCTGCTGCCGAGATGATGTCACGCGCATGCTGCACCGCTTGGCGCACCAGATCGGCAGGAGCTTGCGTGCGCCGCTCGCTCACGGACGCACCATTCTCTAGCTTTGCGAGGTCGAGCAGGTTATTGATGAGATCGAGGAGCCGCTCGGCGTCGTCGCGCGAGGCGAGGAGGAGTTCGGCTTGCTTCGGGTTGAGCGCGCCGATGCGTTCTTCCAAGAGCAGATGCACCGCCATGCGGATGCTGGTCAGCGGAGTCTTCAACTCGTGGCTGACCGTGGCGACGAGGTTGGTCTTCACGTCGTCGAGCAGCCGGAAGCGCGTCACGTCGTGCAAGATCACCACCGCGCCCGCCCCACCATCGCGCAAGCCAATGACGCGCGGCAGCAGGAACTTTTCCCGGTCGTCCACCCGCACGCAGATCGCCTGCTCGAAACTCTCGGGCAGGTAGTCGCCCTCGCCGCTCAAGACTTTCATCGCCAGCGGCACGATGGGCAGGGACGTGTCGGTGCCCGCTAGCTTTTTGCGCAGGCGTTCGGCGGCCGGGTTTTGATAAGCGATCTCGCCGTCCGCGCCGAAGATGACGATGGGATCGAGCAGCGCCGCGAAGACCACCTCCGTGGCCTGCCGGGCATGAACGAGTTCGTCGGTGGTGGTCTGGCGGTACAGCCGCAGCTTGCCGGCCATCTTGTTGAAGGCGTCGGCGAGCTGGCTCAACTCGTCGCGGCTCTGCACGGGCAGGACTTGGTCGAGATTGCCTTCGCCGAGTTCGCGCGCCGAGTCGGTCAGGCGCTGGATCGGCCGCAGGACCACGCCGCCCAAGCGGTACGCGAAGAACAGCCCGAGCGGCAGCGCGGCGGCCATGGCCAAGAGCATGACGCGCGTGGACTGGCGCGCCGTGTCGCGGGCGCGCTGGTCCTTGTCGGTCATGGCGTGCTCGTTGATGGTCTGGATGCTGGCTGCGGCAGCGAGTACGGCATCCAACGCGCGGTGGAGCGTTTCGTTGTTGCCACCCCCCTTAGTGGCTGCTACAGCCGCTGCCAGGAAAACTTCGTCGCTGGCACGGAGACGCTCGGCGGCTTCCTGCTCACCGGGTTCGGTGATGATGGCTAGTTCGGCGTCCACGCCGCGTCGGCAGGCGGCGGCGTCAGTCTCAACACTTACGGGCGACACGCCATTGTTCATTGCCAAAGCACGGTCGATGCGCAGAGCCGAGTCCTTGAGATCGCGCATCGCCACGATGCTGACGTAGTTCTCGTGCAACGTGGTGTTCACCGCATCACCCAACCGGTAGAACAACCACACGGCGTAACCGCCGACGATCATCAGCAGGATGACGAGCGGCGCAACTCCGAGAAAGATGCGATTACGTAGCATGAGGTTTGAAATTGTCTTAGCTGCGAACGTGCCAACCAAGAAACACTTCTACACAACTTATTCTGATAGAACTATTTATGTTTTTTATCTTGGATGAATATTCCCTACTTCTTTCAGAAGAGCCGTGCGCGATGCAATGGGGAATGCCCCTTAAGTTGCATTTTGCAGTGCGATGTAAATTCAAAGGAGGAACATCCTTCGTCTGTAAGCAGAGTAGTTCTTGGGGAAAAATCATTCGTGTGGGCACCAAATGCGCCGACCAAACGACTGCGGTAGCCGCTCAGTACTTGGTGGCACTCTGTCTACCGGACCAGTTCGCACGCAAAAATGATACAGCCGCCGCTCGCAAGGAAGCGTTTCGCAAAACGCACGACATCTTTCCTTCAAACATCGGGTAGCTTCTGCTCCGGCAAATCCTGCTGCCATTTACGGCGGCGGCGATACAACGTAGCCACGTCGATGCCGAGGATTTCCGCCGCGTCTTCCAGCCGCGCAGAACGCGCCAGTACCCTCCGGGTGTGTTCGTCGGTTAACTCTGCCAAGGTCACGGTGCCGCCGACTTCTAATAGAGTATTGGCGGCCTGCGGCGAGGCGGTGATCTGGGTCAACTGCCCGGATTCGACCAGCGGCCCCGTGCTGAGGATCACCGCCCGCTCGATGGCGTTGCGCAATTCACGCAGGTTGCCGGGCCAGGGATACCGCCGCAACGCGATCTTGGCTTCCGGGCTGAAGTCGCGGATCGGCTTGCCCGTTTGCCGGACGAAGAAGCGTAGGTGCGCCGCCGCGAGATGCTCCAGGTCTAGCGGACGCTCGCGCAGGGGCGGCAGGTGCAGGGTCACGACGTTGAGCCGGTAGTACAGGTCTTCGCGGAACCGATCCTCCTTGACTGCCCGTACAAGGTCACGGTTGGTGGAGGAAACGATGCGTACGTTGGCGCGACGGGTTTGCGTCTCGCCCACCCGTTCGTACTCGCGCTCCTGGAGCAGGCGCAGCAGCTTGGGCTGGATCTCCAGCGGCAGTTCACCGATCTCGTCGAGGTAGAGCGTGCCGCCATCCGCCGCGGCCACCTTGCCTTCGGTGTTGGACACCGCGCCCGTGAAGGCCCCTTTGGCGTGGCCGAAGAGGTCGCTCTCCAGCAGTTCGCGCGACAGACTGGGACAACTCACCGTCACCAGGGGATGCAAGGCGCGCGGGCTGCGCTGGTGGATCTCGCGCGCCAGCACGCTCTTGCCCGTGCCGCTTTCCCCCAAAAGGAGAATGGACGCCTCGCTTGCAGCCGTGCGGTGCGCGAGGTCGAGCACGTCCCGCATGGCGGTGTCCTGTGCTGCCAGTCGGCCATCGACCTCGCGGGCCTCGAAGAGCGTTTCCAGGTCCTCGACGCGCCGCTCCAAGCGGCGGTTCTGTTCGACGCGGCCGAGCACCAAGCGCACCTGCTCAGGCGTGAACGGCTTCGGCAGGTAATCCGCCGCGCCGAGCCGGATGGCTTCGATGGCATTCTGAAACGAGGCGTGCGCCGTGATGATGACCACCGCCATGCCCACATCGGCGCGGCGGAGTTGGGTCAACACTCCCAGGCCGTCCTCCTGCCCGAGGCGCAGGTCGAGGAAGGCCGCGTCGAAGGGCGCCTTTTGCACTTGGCGCAGGGCGCCCGAACTACTCTCGACGGCAACGGCTTCGTGGCCGTCGGCTTCCAAGGCCACGGTCAACATGCGGTTGATGTTGCGTTCGTCGTCGATGAGCAGGATTCTCATGGTCTTGCCGTCAGGTTTAAGGTGGAGTCAATTTGTTGCGCCCGTTTCCTCCGCACCTTCTGATACAAGGGAGTGCTCGGGCGGCTGCCGTTGAAACAACAAGCGGTCAATCCGCCGGCCGTCGGCCTGTTCCACCGTGACGAGGTAGTCGTCCACGTTGATCTGTTCTCCCTGGTGCGGCAGGTGGCCGAAGCGGGCCGTGATGAAGCCGCCCACCGTGCTCACATCGGCGCTCTCCCAGGGGACGCCGGCCAAGTCGCGCAGTTCGTAGAGGCCGAGCCCGCCCTCGGCGCGAAACTCATCGTCGTTCACGCGCTGGAACTCGCGCCGCCCCGAGCCGAACTCATCGGGTTCCTCCCCGATGATTTCGGAGACGACGTGCTGCAAGGTCACGATGCCGACGTTGGCCCCGTACTCGTCCACGACTACGGCGAGGTGCGCCTGCTGGCGGCGGCAGAGCGGCAGCAGTTGTTCCAAGGGCATCGACTCCGGCACCGCCAGCAAGTCCTTCTTGATGGCCGTCAACTCTGGTTCCGCGGTTTCGAGCAGAGTGAACACGTCCCGTAGATGCACCAGCCCGACCGTCTGGTCGAAGTGTTCCTCGCAGAGCGGGAAGCGGCTATGCCCGGCGGCCCGGATGCGCCGGATGTTCTCCTGGAACGGCAGCCGGGTGTCCAGGAAGACTACCTCCGCGCGTGGCGTCATCACCTCGCGCACGAGCAGGCGGCGCAGGTCGAAGGCGTTGGTGACGATCTCCTGGCTGACCGCAGAGATCTCCTCCGTCTTGGCGCTCTCCTTGACGATCAGCCGCAATTCGTCCTCGGAATGAACATCCTCGCTCTCCGTGGCCGGCTCGATGCGGAACACGTGCAGAAGCGTCCAGTTGCTCAGAGCGTTGAGTGCCCAGATGGCAGGCTGGAACACCCCACGGAAAAGCCGCAGCGGCCGGCTAATGAGCAACGTTGCAGGCAGTGCCTTGCGGATGGCGAGGGACTTGGGCGCGAGTTCCCCCAAGACGATGTGCAGGACGGTAATCAGCGTGAAACCCAGCACGAAGGACACCGCGTGCACGACCGTCGGCGCACCGACGTGCGCCAGCGCGAAGAGCGGCTCGATCATGCGCGCCACGAACGGCTCCCCCACCCAGCCGAGGGCGAGGCTCGCCAGCGTGACGCCCAGTTGCGTCGCCGACAGGTAGGCGTCCAGGTTCTCGACCACCTTGCGCGCCGGCCCGGCCGCACGGTTCCGCTCGCCGGCGAGCGCATCGAGCTGGCTCATCCGCACCTTGACGATGGCAAACTCGCTGAGGACGAAGAAACCGTTCATCAGCACCAGTCCCAGCACCGCCAGCCCCTTGAGCACGAGGACCCCTGGCGGCTCCCAGCCGGCGGCGGGGAGTTCGGCGGCAGCGAGGAGGAAAAGTACTTCCATGACCACGATTCACGCTGGCGGCGCGGATGGTTAAAATCAGGGCTGTCCGGCGGGAACGCCGACCGGTTTGGTGCCGGGCTTGGGCGCAACGGGTTCTCCCTTGGTTTCCGGGTCAAGCGTTCCCACCAGCGGCACGCCCATCGGGCCGACCGGAATGTAGATCGTCGTGTGGTTAGGCGATCCGACCATGGCTTGCTGCGCCTTCACGGCCTCGTACTGCAAGTAAAGCGGAGTGAGCCGCTGGTTGATGACCTCTGCCGCCTTGGCGAGTCCCTCGGCTTCGACCACGCGTTTTTCCTTGTCGCGCTGCGCGATCTCGATCTCGGTCTGCTTGCGTTCGAGTTCCTGGGTGGCGGCTAGCTTGCGCGAGACGGCTTCCACGATCTCGGGCGGGTACTGGATGTTGCCCACCACGACGCTGTCGATCTGGAAGGGACTGCCGTTAGCCGTCTGGACGATGCGGTTCCTGATCCGCTGGCCCAGCGGGCTGATGCTGTCCTTGATCTCCAGCCCCTTGAGTTGCTGCACCTCGTCGCGCGCGAACGTGCGCAATGGCTGCTTGAGGAAGTTATCGTAGCACACTTTGACGATCTGGTCGGGCGAGTCCCCGGGTTGGAGCGTGGAGTACTTTTCCACCAGTTCGCGCACCAGTTCCGGCCGCACCCGCCAGACGATGTGCACCTGGAAGGCAATTTTGAGGTTGTCCTTGGCGAGCACCGTGTCGCCGCCCGTGAACTCTTCCGTGTAGGTGTAGGGCGTCACCGAAACGTTGGTGACGCTCAGCAGCCAGCCCCGTCCCGGGCTGGTCGGTCCACTCTGCAAGCCGACGAACTCCGCGTGTCCGAGGAACGCCCCGCGCGTCAGGTAACCGACGTAACCTGCAGGAGTGTAAGGATTGCTGCTGGAGCTAAACCAGATGAACCCGGCCAGTCCCGCAAAGACGAGCAGACAGAAGGCTAAGAACGGGAGAACGCGGCGACGAGGAAAACCACCGGATGCAGGCAGTGTCGGAAAGGAGCTAATCATGGAAGCTCACTTTCATTAGCTGGCATGATGCCACCGGGATGAACAGGGATCACAACCACTTTACGGCGAATGACTTATTATTTTCGTCGCTGCTTGTTGTTCACGGTACGGCGCGATGTGCCGGGCAGACTGCAATGATCTTGAAGGCTTTTATTGCACTTTGCACGGCGTTGCGGTTTGAAAGGTACTATTCAGGTAATAAGAGAAGTTCCTCGCGCAACCTTCCCTGACTCTCCCGCCTTTGCTGCTGCGGCGACGGTACGGTAAGATGGCGGCTGCTATGTTGTTTGCTCTTGCCCAAGCGGCGTTGTTCCTTGTCATCGTGGTTCTGTCGGTCAAGCCGGTCGGGACTTACCTGGAACGCGTCTTCACCCGTCAACCCACCTTCCTCGACTTCGTCCTCGCGCCGGCCGAACGACTCCTGCTGCGTCTCCTGCGCATCCGGCCCGGGCAGGAAATGGATTGGCAACGATACGCGCTGGCGTTCGCGCTCTTCGGGATCGTCAACGTGGCGACGCTCTGCCTAGCTCTGCGTTGCCAGGCGTTCCTGCCGTGGTTTTTCGCCGACTCGATGACCACGCCGATGACGCCCGACCTCGCGGCCAACACAGCCGTCAGCTTCGTGACCACGACCACCTGGCAGGCGTACGCCGGCGAGAACACGCTCAGCTACTTCAGCCAACTGCTCCTCGTCGGTCAGAACTTCCTGGGCGGCGCGGCGGGCCTCGCGGTTGGTGTGGCGTTCATCCGTGGCTATGCTCGTGAGGGCACGCGGGCGCTGGGCAACTTCTGGGTCGATCTCGTGCGCGCGCTCTTGTGGGTGCTGCTGCCGCTGTCGGTGGTGGGCAGCGTGTTCCTGATTGCGCAGGGCGTGCCGATGAACTTCCGGCCGTACACCGTCGTCCACACGGTGGGCGGCGACGTGCAGACGATTGCGCAGGGCCCCGTGGCCGCCTTGGAGTTCATCAAGAACCTCGGCACCAACGGCGGCGGGTTTTTCAACGCCAACGGCGCACATCCCTTCGAGAACCCCACGCCGCTGACGAACTTCGTCGAACTGCTCGCCATCGCCGTGCTCCCGGCGGCGCTGACGCACACCTTCGGACGCATGACGGGCCGGCCGCGCGACGGCTGGGTGATCTTCTGGGTGATGACGGCGCTCTTCGTCGCCGGCTGGCTCGTGTGCAACCTCGCGGAGAACAGCCTGCCCTCCGCCCTGGCGCACGCGGTCACCGGCGGCAACCTGGAAGGCAAGGAAGTCCGCTTCGGGGTCGGTGGCTCGACGCTGGCGGCGGTCGTGACCTCGGACGGCGCGACGGGTTCCTACAACGCGATGCACGACAGCTTCCAGCCTCTTGGCGTGCTCGTGCCGCTGCTCAACCTGCTGCTGGGCGAGATCGTCTACGGCGGGCTGGGCACGGGGCTCTACAGCATGGTCTTCGTGGCGCTGGTGGCGCTCTTCCTCGGCGGGCTCATGGTCGGCCGCTCCCCCGAGCACCTCGGCCGCCGCCTCGGCCCGCCCGAGATGAAGCTCATCGCTGTCTACACGCTGCTCGGACCGGCCACCGTGCTGATGCTCACCGGCCTCGCCGTCGCCCTGCCCGCCGGCCGCGCGGGGCTGACGACCAACGACGGCGCGCACGGGTTCACGGAAATCCTTTTTGCCTACGCGAGCGCCCTGGCGAACAACGGGCAAAACATGGCCGGCCTCAACGCCAACAGCGTTTTCTACAACGTCACGACCGCCGTCGCCATGCTGGTGGGCCGCTACGGACTGGCCACCCTGGCGCTGGCGCTGGCGGGCCGGTTCGCCGCGATGACCCGCCGGCCGGCCAGCATGGGGACGGTGCCTTCGGACGGCGTGCAGTTCGGGGTGCTGCTCGCGGCGGCCGCGCTGCTGGTGGGCGCGTTGAACTTCCTGCCCGCCCTCACGTTCGGGCCGGTCGTGGAACATTTTTTGGCGAGCCCGTAAAGCCGGCGATCCGCAACGGCGGTTGTGCCGCGCCGTCCTCCGCGTCAGGTAAATCTACGTTCAGCATCTTGACGATGCCGGCATCCGCGTTGGCCCGGTACGTTTTGCCTTCCGGACGCGCCGTTGGGCGGCCCTGCTTGCCCTGGCGGGTGCGGCGCTGTGGATTGTGGGGATCTGCTGCCAGCTGTTCTTACCGGCGCGGTGATACCCGGCGATGGGTCGGCGCCCGAGGAGTCTGCTGAGGCGCGACGGCGGCCGCTCAGGCGAAGACCAGCAGTTCGATGTCCTCCGGCAACAGGTTGGACACGTCGCGCACGATGTTGCCACGCAGCAGGTTGAGCAGCGTGCTGCGCTGAGGCGCGCCCAAGATCAGCCGTGACGCGCCTACCGTGGCCGCCACGTCCACGATGGTGCCCGCCGCCGAGTCACTGACCGCGTAGCACGGCAGCACCATGGCCCGTCCGCCCACGCGTGCCTTGGCGTACTGGAAGATCTCGCCCGCCTCGGCGTCGTTGACCCACTTGCGCCGTTGGTCCTCGGCGGTGATGACCGTCTGCTCGCGCACGAACAACAAGTAGAGCGTTCGCTCTAGCTTGGCCGCCTCCTTGAGCGCGAAGTCCAAGGCCCGTCCCTTGCCGCGAATCGCCGCGAGGATCGGCGCGTTGTCGGCGTCGAAGTCCAGGGTTTCTAACGTCAGCGCATCGCTGGACGCCCTGGCAGGGACGACAGCCGGAGCAGCTTCCTCCAGCGTGCGCTTTTTGCGCTCGGCGCGTTCCTTGGCTAGCTCGCGCATCACTAACCCCATGGCCAGGATCGTCACCGCGAAGTACCGGGCACTAGGCTTATCAATGAGGAGCGAAACTTCGATGCCAGCCATCACCAGGAACGTGAAGAACATCAGCCCGCGTTCCCAGAGAGTCAGCGCCATCTTTCGGTCCGTCGAAGTCGCGCCGAGGTTGGTGGCAATCGCCCCGACGACGCCAACCGCGTACAGGTCCGCCAACCCGGACATGTCGCTGACGGCTAGCACGAGGCCGACCGGGATCACCGTCGCCAGCAAGGCACCGACCAGCGGCACACCGAAGCGGTTCAGGCTCTTAAAGACCGGCGGCATCTCGCCGTCGCGCGACATGAGAAACTGGATGGTGATCAGGTCACCGATGGCCGTGTTCACCGCCGAGAGCAGCAGCAGGCCGAACACCACCGCCACGACCGTGCCGAACACCGTACCCCACCCTGCGCCCAAGGCATGGCCGACGAATTGCTGGCCCATGTAGCGCAGCATGTAGTCACGCACGCCGTGGGCGTCGGGGCCATCCACATCCACGCCCGACGAGTCTCCCGGCACCGTGTGCAGGCCGGGCAGCGCGCTCATGGCCAGACCTAGGAGTGCCGTGAACGCGCACACCTCCAACGCCACCCACAGAATCGCCGGGGTGGCGGTTCGTGTGACGCTCGGCTTCTCCGGCGTGCTGCCTGGGTCGAGCTTCATCACGCCCGTGGCGTTAGCGATGGCTTCGACGCCCGAGAGCGCCAGCACGATGGACACAAACCCGCCCCAGTTCTTGCCAAAACCACCGGTAAGCGGTTGCACGCCGTGCCACGCCTCGCCCAGGTGCGGCAGCGCGAACGCGCCCAACACGAGGACAATCGCCGCCGTCAGCACGGACACCACGACGGCCAGCACGCCCGTGTGCTTGGGTCCGAGCAGGTTGAGCGCGCCGATGAGTGCGATGGCTGCCGCCGCGAAAATTTCCGGGTGCGGCCAGCCCAGATATTGAAAGGCCGACAGTGCCGAGATGGCCGCGGTGACGATGTAGTCGGCGATGAGCAGGAACGCACCGACGATGGAGACCACCTCTGAGCGGTGGCGCACGCTCGCGTACACGCCGCCGCCGTCGGGGTAACGCTTGCAGATGACGATGTAGTTCAACCCCACCAAACCGGTCAGCACGCACATGGCCGCGATCAGCCAGAACGATGAATAGCCCGCCACCGCGAAAGCGAGGCCGATGACGTACGCCTTGCTCGTGCCCCAGTCCCCGTAGAGGATGGCGGCAGCGCGGGGCGCATCGACGTTGCGCGGCCGGCTCGTTTCGTTGCCGAGGATCATGGCCGGACCGATCCGTCCTCTCGACCACGTGGTTGGGAACTGTGGGTTGTTCGTGGCTGGAGTTTACCGGTCAGCATGGAAAGCACGCGACGATGTAGCAGCATCCGTTACGCCACAAGCCGAAACGCAACTCTCCTCACGTTCGATACTCTTTGATCCGAGGCCAGAATCCGCCGCACACCAACAACACCCCCGCCACCGCGAACCCGGGGATCAGCCAATCGAAGACGCGCAACGCCCCCGTTCCCTCGCCCGCAAAGCGTTGGAAGAAAGCCACGTTGATCCCAAGCACCTTGTCTAGCGCGGCGTCAAAGCGTGCGAAGGCAGCGTTGGATCCTCCCGGTGCGTCGCTCAGACACAGCGCGACCGCCCGCGCGTGCTGCCCGGTGTTTTCGAGGCGGCGGATTTCCCGGTCCACCTCCAGGTAGTCGCCGAAGGTTTCTATTGCCGCCGCCGCCGCTACCAGTTCGCCCTCGTAGGTGATGTTGCCGAGTTCCTGGGCCAGCAATCCCCGGAAGCCGTCCGTGTACGGGTTCTCGGGATGCGCCTGCGCGTGGGCGGCGATGCCTCGCAGCGTCGTCCCCTCAGGTGGTTGGGCGATCCGGTTGGTCTCCTCCGTGAAATCCCGTTCCGAGGCTGCCGCCTGCGCGCGGTCGTGGAGCCAGCGGCTTTCGGCCGCGTTGGCGGCGTACGCCAGCGCCCGCGTGCGCCACAGGTAGCGCACAGAATCGAAGGCGTCCTTCGTGGTTTCCTTCAAACGGCGCGTGGACTGGGCGGAAGCCGACAACCCATACAACGCGAAGCTGACCGTCAGGACGGTGGCGGCCAGCAGGCCGGGGTTAAGCCGGCGGCGGGTGGTGCGCCACAGGGTCCACTGTGCACCACCCAACGCCGCCAACGCCAGCGCGCCGGCCAGCGCCGTCCAGACCAGCGCGCGCTGGGAAGCGCCTTGCTGCGCGTCGTACGTGCGGTCAAGCACTTGGCTGTTGGCCGCGTCAAGCGCGTCGGCGGCGGGCAGGATCGTCGCGCGCATCCGCTGCGATGCCTCGCGGCTCGCCGCCACCGCGCCGGCAGCGTCGCCTTTTGCCTGGAGGGTTTGCGCCCGCGCCATCGCGGCGTCGTAGGGGGCCAGTTCGTTGAGCACCGCAGTGATCGGCCTGCGTTCGGCGTCGCCGAAGGTGATGTTCGCCGCAGCCTGGAGCAGGTGGTCGGTAAACTCTTGGCGGCGGGCGCGAGCCGCCTGCGTGGCGACCTCCAGCTCCGGCGAGCCGGGGGCGCTCAGCAGTTCGTTCGTGAGGTTGGCGTCGTAATCCGCCAGGCTGGCGCGGATGTGCTGCGCGGCGATGATGGACGGCGCGCAGTCGTCCGCGATGCTCTTAAACGCCCCGGCCTGTTGAATCACCGCGTGGCGGGCGGTCCACGCGAACAGCAGCCCGGTCAGCAGGACAGCCGCCCACCACGCTCCCCATTGCACCGGCGTGGACAAAGAGAAACGCACCGGCGCGCCGAGGAGGCGGAACTGGATCGTCCGGATCGGGGCGAGGAGGGTCAAATTCTGGAAAGGGACGACGGTGGTCTTCATGGCGGGGACGGTTCCTGGCGGCGGAGAGTGAGGCAGGTCCAGCGGCCGAGGGTAATGCGGTCGCCTGCCTGCAAGGCCACGGCGGCACCGGGTTTTAACTCGACGCCACCGACGGTCGTGCCGTTGCTCGACCCGCAATCCTCTAGCGCGTAGCCGCCGGTCGGCAGCCGCGTCAGGCAGGCGTGGCGATGGGAAACCCCATCGTCATGGTCCAGGGAGATTTCCGGGTCGATCTGGCGGCGCACCGAGCGGCGGCCGATCAGGACCGTGTCGGCCGCCAGCGGGTGCGCCCGCGCGGCGAGCGTCGGCGGCGGCGTGTCGTCGGGCATGCCGACGTGCGGGTTGGCGGCCACGGTGACGATCAGTTCCCAAGCGGGTGGGAGCGGCGTTGGCGCGGCCGGGACGGGCGCGGCCACGGGCAGCGCGCCCGCCTTGAGGTGGTAGCCGCAGACCTCGCAGAAGTCGCCCGCGCCGGCTTCGTGCTCCGCGTGGCAGGCGAGACAGGTTTGCTTGCCGCCGGGCGGCGCGTCGTCCGTCATCTCGACGCCGCAAACGTCGCAGAAGTCGGTGGCGCGGGACTCGTGCTGGTTTGGACAAAGAGGCATGGCCGTGGGTCATGTCGCCGGGGAGGCGCGCCGGGTGGTCTTAGTGGAACGGGTATCGAGCGCCATGGCGTCGGCCTGGTTGACGTTGCGGCGCAGCTTGACCGTGCCTTCCTTTTCGTCGAGCACTTCGACGACGTTGCGCAACAGCTTGGTCGTCGACTCGTTGCCGGACTCGGCCGCGAGTTGCACCGCCCGGCCCAGCTTGCGGGTGGCGGTGTCCTCGTCGCCGGTCTGGCGGGCCTGGAGTCCGTCCTGGATGGCCTGCGCGAGTTCGCCCTGTCCGGTGTAGTGCGCCACCTCGCGGTCGATGACGGCCGATCGCGCCTCGTCGTCGGTCCACACGGCCAGCACCTGTCCTTCGGCGGCCTTGCTGCCCTCCTTGCCGACCAGCAGGCTGACCCGGCCCGCGAGCATCTTCTGGCCTACCGCGCCGGGTTTGACCTGGATGCAAAAGTGGTAGTCGCGCGCCTCGTTGCCCCACGCGCCGGTAGGATAGTCGCGGGTCTGCGGACTGGCAGGGTCAATCCGGGCGCGGTCGGTCAGGTTCACGATCTCGGGCGACACCTGCTTGCAATATTTCACGACGGCTCCCTGCGGCGTCCATAGGCGCAGGGTCGCCTCGCTGACGGCGCGGCCCATCGCTTTCTCCAGGATCGCCTGGAAGTCTGCCGCGATACCCGCCGGCTCGGGGATGATGTCGGTCGTGCCCAAGAGCTTGCCGCTGATCTGGCGCAGTTGCGCCGGCTGCCAGTCCACGCCGACGCCCCGCGCGTCGCACTGGAAGCGGCCCTCACAGGCGGCGAGGGTTTGCGCGAGGTTGGCGGCGTCCTGGGGATCGTTCTTGCCGTCGGTCAGCAGCAGTGTGTGGCGCACTGTGTTCGACCCGGCGGGAAACTGCCGCAACGCCTCCGCCAGCCAGGTAGACATCTTCGTGCCGCCGCCTGCCGTCAAGCCGGCGACGCTGGCGTCTGCGATTTTCTTGCCCGCCGTGTCGGCCTGGGTGAGTGGGCAAAGGAGGGTGGACTCGTCCGAACCTGCCACGACGAAAAACGTGCAGTCCTCGCGCAGTAGGCGGATAAGGTGGCGCACGGCGGTCTTGGCGTGGTGCATGCGTTCGTTGCCGTGTTCACCCATCGAACCGGAGCAGTCGATCAGGATGCCGAGCACGAGGCCGGCGTGCGCGGGAACGGCTGTTTCGTGGGCGGCCTCGCCACTGGTCACGCTGACGATGGCGTGCACCTCATCGGCTCCCTGCGGCAGGAACTGGTTCTGAAAGACTTTGGCTTGAAAGATGGTGTTCATACGGTGGTTCGGTGAGGTTTCTACACGGCGAGGGCGACGACGGTCACGTTGTCGCGTCCACCCCGACGCAAGGCTTCGGCGACCAGCGCGCGGCAAAGCTCCGGCGCGCCCGCGCTGGCCGGGACGAGGCGGCGCACCCAACCGGCGAGTTCGGGCGGTTCGGGCGCGTAGTTCCACAGGCCGTCCGTGCAAAGGAGGAGCCAGCCCGACTCCGGCAGGGAGAGCCGCGCGGTGGCAGGCACGTCCGGCTGGCCGTTCTCGCCTGGCGCGCCGCCAAGCGTCTTGGTGACGGTGTGCGCGTGCGGGCTGCGCAGGGCTTCCGTGCGGTTGACCCGTCCGGCGTCCACGGCCTCGTTGATCCAAGAGTGGTCCCGCGTCAGGAGGCGCGCGCCGCCGCGGGCATCCACGAAATAAGCGCGGCTGTCGCCCAGCCAGCCCAGCACCGCCTCGCGGGGCGAGTCGGAAGCCGCGGGCCGTACCAGGGCCGCGACAACCGTGGTGGCCGGAGCTTCCGCCGCGCCGTGGCGTCCCGCCAGAGAAAGGACTGTCCCGTGCGCGTCGGCGATGGAAGAAGCCATCAGACCGACCGGGTCGGGAACGCCGGTGCCCAGCCCGGCGGCCAGCGCGTCGGCGATGAAGCGCGCCGCGGCGGCACTGGCCTCGTCGGCGCGCGGGGAATTGGAAACGCCATCGCACAGGACGGCGGCGGTCCAACCGTCGCGCTGGACGACGGCGAAGGCATCCTCGTTGTGGAAGTGCCGCGAGCCCCGGTCGCTCACGCCGGCCGCCCCGGGGCCGCCGTCCCATTC
>CAXTQD010000002.1:14604-45179 GCA_964246175.1 uncultured Chthoniobacterales bacterium
TGGTCGCGCGGCGGCGGGCGGCGTTGGTGGCCGCATTGCAGGCAGAAGCCCTCCGGATCCACGGCGTCCAGCCCCGCACCGCAGTTGGGACACGTTTCCTCTGTGTCTCGGCCCGGAGAACCTGGCGAGGCGTCCGGTCCCGGCAGCAGCAGCTTGGCACCGCACTCCTCGCAGAAGTTGTCGGTGTCGGCCACGTCGGCGTGGCACTGCGGGCAGGTCACAGCATCAACGTAGCATAGGATTTCTTCCGGATCTAAAACCAGGTCCGGGGCCGCACCCGGTTGGCCAGATCGACCAGGCGGGTTTTCTCCGCTCGATCCGTGGCGAGGCGGGCCATCCCGCGCAACGCCTTCTCGATCCCCGACCGCAACGAGGCGTTGACCAGCGGCTGGCCCAGCACGCGGACTTGCGGGGCGTCCGGCAGGGCGTGCGCTTCCAGCAATTCGAGCGCGCGGCCCTGGACCTCGGCGGCGAAACGGTGCCGCTCCAGCACGTCGAGCGTCAATGCTTCCAGAGCTTTGGAGGCACGCTCCAGCTCCGTCGCCCCCGGCCGGGTGCCGCCACCGTCGTGCAACCACGTTCGCGCGAGCGACACCTGCGCCCGCGTGTAGAAGCGCGATGCCGCCGGCACCCGCCCGTAAGCCGCCACCGCTTCCTCGCGCTTGCCCGTCGCGGCCAGACAGCGCGCGAGGCCGAACGTCGCCGTGACGAAACCGGGGTCCGTGCGCGACACCGTGTCGTAGAGCCGGGCCGCGCGGCCATTCTCGCCTGTGGCTTCGGCGGCCAACGCCAGCGCAAGCTTCGGCGCGAGTTCTCCCGGCTGTTCCGCGTAAACGGCATCGAAGTAGCGACCTGCCCCGGCGAAATCCTGCCGGAGAAACGCCGCCCGCCCCCGCTGCCACGCGATGCGCCACTCGAACGGATCGACCGTCTCCAGTTCCTGGAGCCGGGTCTCCGCCTCGGTGTGGCGGCCAGCATCGGTCAGGCTCGCCGCCCAGCGCAGCCGCACCTCCGCCGATTGCGGGAGGCGCGCGGCTCCCTGCTCGTACAGGGCGGCTTGCTGCTCGGGCGAGGCGGCCAGTCCCGTGTTGGTCAAAACGAACGACGCTCCGGGGTCCTGCGGGTCCAGCTTGAGCGATGGCAGCAGGTCCGCCGTGGCGGTGAGGGCAGCGAACCCGTCCGTGTCATCGGAGCGCATCACGTCGCCGCCGAACAGGCTGCTCTCACCGGGCCGCGGCTGGCCGCTTTCCGCCGCGACGATCTCGCGCAGCACGCCCGCGAGCTGCTCGGCCATCTCATCGGCGTTTTGGAAGCGTTCGTCGGGGTCGGCGCGGGTGGCTTTGGTTAGCCAGCGGTAGAGCGACTCCTGGCCCTGGAGCGTGGGCAGGTCGATCAGGGGCGGCAGCGTGAACTCGAAGGTGCTCTGGAACCCGCGGAAGTCGGCGACGAGCACCGCCAGCGTGCGCGCCACCGTGAACAGGTCCGACACCGGCGTGGGTCCGTCACCGGCCTCCGGTGCGCTGTAGCCCTTGGTGCCGTAGATGTCGCCGCCCTCGTCGTCGACGCGGCGCACGCCGCCCATGTCGATGAGCTTCACGTCGTCGCCCTCAAGCATGAAGTTGTCCGGCTTGAAATCGCAGTACACCAGTGGCGGCTCCTGCCGATGGAGGTAGGCGAACGCCCCAAGGATGCGGTGGACGTAGGCGATGGCCTCGGCCACCGGCAGCGGACCGCGTTCCTTGCGGAGGGCGCGCAACGTCTTGCCGCCGACATATTCCATGACGATGTAGCCCTCGCTGCCGCGTTGCGCGAAGTTGTAGACGCCGACGATGTTCGCGTGCTTGACCGCCGCCAGGAACTGCCGCTCCGCCACCGCTGCCGCCGCGCCGGCTTCGTCCTGCGCGTTGAGCAGGCCTTTGAGCACCACCCAGCGCGACAGGAGGGTGTCCTTGGCAAGGTAGATCCAGCCCAACCCGCCGTAGGCCAGGCAGCCGGCGACCTCGTACTGCTCAGCCACCACGTCGCCCGCCTTCAGCGCGGGAAGAAAGGAATACGGCTTGCCGCACTTGGGGCAGAAGCCCTTCTCGCGTTTGAGCGCCTCGTTGCAGTGCGCGCAGAAACGCTTGCCCGCAGGCACGACCGGCTCGGCCATCAGCACCTTGGCCGGGTCGAGCGGCGGCAGTTCGGGCACCTGCACCAACCCGAGGCCGAGCTGGCGACGGCTGCTGGCGCGCGTGCGGCTGCTGCCGGTGCGCCGGGAAGAACGCCCCGTGCCGCGCCCCGTACTGCTGGTGCCGGTGCCCGCGCGGGTGCCGGTCGCAGACGCCACCACGGTGCCTACGGACTGCCGGCCGGTGTCCAAGTTGGGAGGTTCCAGGCCGCAGACGTTGCAAAAACCTCCTTCGATGACGCCGTGGCAACCGACCTGTCGGCAGGGCTGACCATCCAAGACTTCAGGCATGGCACAATCTGCCAGCAATCGGCAACGGTGCCAAATCTCAGGTCCCGCCGGTGGTTCGCGCGTGCAGGGTTGTCTGGTAGCGCGCGACCAGTTCCCGCGCTTGCTCGAGCGGCGTCGGCCGCCGGTAGAGCAACGCGCGCGCCGCCCGGGCGCCGTCCGCCAATGCGGTGTCTTCAGCCCATCCCGACCCGGCGGCTTTGGCGGTCAGCGCGTCCAGGCGTCCACGGAGTTCCTGCCGTTCGTCGAGCAACGCCTGGTTGGCACGGATGACCGTCTGCTCGTGGTCGAGATGTTGGCGAGCCTCGTCCAGCCAACGCCGCGCGCCCACTTTGACCGATGCGCGGTTGGCGGGCTGCGCCATCATGGCGTCGAGTCGAGCCAGCCAGCGGCCGGCGTCTTCCACCTGGGTGGTGGTCAATGGCAGCGGGGGCAGCGCGGACGCGGCCACGGCGACCTTGTGCTCGCGTTCCTCGGCAATGACCATCGCCCGAGCGTGGGTCTCCCGCAGTTCGGCTTGCAGGGTGTGGGCGCGCGCTAAATCTGCTTCGGCCTGCCGCCGGTCGGCCGTGGCTGTCTCGACCCCGGCGCGTGCACGCGCCAGGGCGGGTAGAAGTTCCTGTTCGAGCGTGCGGATCGCGCCGAGAGGGTCGGACTTTCCCTGCGAGCGCACTGCTTCGATCTGCCGTCGTAGATCCGGCAGCCCGGACGCCTCTTCACCAATCCCGCGCAGACGCACCCACTCGGCCTCGGCGGCGTCCATCCTCACCGGCAAGGTGGACCAAAGGTGGTCTACCTCGAAGACCGTGCGCTTGGCCGCCTCGAACACCGGGATCATCCGGTCGAGCATTTCCTGGAGGCTCAACGCGCGCCCGTCTGCCACCGCCGACGATAGCAGGCCGCGTTGCGTCAAGGGCACGTCGGTATCCGGCAACCGGATGGATGGGCCGGTGAGCAGACGCTCGATCTCCCGCATTTTTTCCTCGCGGAAAAGCAGCGGCAACCCTTCACGCAACGCACGCGCCCGCCCCACCACGGCGCGGAGTTCGTTGCCGCAAAGCAGCAGGTGGCTGATGGCCTCGCAAGCCCGCTGCGCCTCCGCCTGGCTTTCTCCCTCCAGGGCTGCGCGCGTGCCGGTGGACGCACCCGTCAGCGCGCGGTGGACGGGGTGTTCGTAAAGCTCGTAGACGTTGGCCACGACCGTCTCCGAGGCTCCCTGCCAGTGGTGGAGAAGTCGATCCAGTTCTTCGAGGGTGATCACCGGAACGCTACTTTCGGAAGATGAGGTAGAAGATCAACACGAGAAAGATTTGCAGGATGACGAACCCAGCGATCAGCGGACCCAGCCGCCAGCGCGTGCGCCAGATCTGCGGGGATTGCAGGCGTTCGTCGCGGTGCGTCAACTCCACGCGCTCGTAGTCGTCTAACTCGGCCTTCATCTCGGCGGCGGAGCGGTAACGCCCGACCGGTTCGCGCGCGAGGGCGTGGAGGATGATTTCCTCGATCACGGGCGTCAGGTGGTCGTTGAGCTTGCGCGGGGCCACGGGATCGCCGCTCAGGCGCGCGTTCATGATGACGTAGGGACTCTCCCCCTCGAACGGCGCGGAGCCGGTGGCCATCTCGTAGAGGATCGCGCCCAGGCTGTAAATATCGGTGCGCTCGTCGCCGCGCCGGCCCTTGACCTGCTCGGGGGCCATGTAGTCGGGCGTGCCCAGCGTCGGCGAAAAACCCACCCACGTCAGCCGACGCGCGCGTTCGGCCTTGGCGATGCCGAAGTCCATCAGGCGCACGCTGCCGTCCTGGCAGAGCATGATGTTCTGCGGCTTGAGGTCACGGTGAACAACCTTGTGCGCGTGCAGGTATTCCAACGCCTCACACACGCGGCTGGCGATGCCGGCTGCATCCTTCTCTGGCAGCGGGCGCAGCGCCGCGAGCACCTCGGCCAGCGTCTGGCCTTCCAGGAATTCCATCACGATGTACGGCCGGCTCTTGTGTTCGGGGCCAGGCAGGATTTTCAGGACGGACGGATGGTCCAGCGCCAACCCGATGGCCTCCTCGCGCTCGAATCGCTGGTAGCTGCCGATGTCGCTCTCGAACTGCAGGTGCGGCACCTTGAGCGCGACCGTGCGCTCGTCCGCGCGGTCGGTCGCCTTGAAGATGGAGGCCATGCCGCTGCGGCTGATGGCGTCGCTGATCTCGTAACGATCATCGAGCACCTGACCGACGGCGATCTCGCTGCCCGCCGGAGCCAGGTCGGGCACGCGGTAGTAGATCGGTGTGCCGCGCTGGTAGTTGACCATCTCGACGCTCTTCACACCGATGATCTGCACGCTGATGTTGTCGTCGGCCCCGCGGCGCTCGGCCAGGGCGATGAGCCGCTCGCACGCTTCCGCCGGGGCGTGGTGGCTGACGATGTCGCGGATCTCGTCGTCGATCACGCTGGCGTACAGACCATCCGTGCATTGGATGATGCAATCGCCCTGCGCGAGGGAGCGGCTGGCGTAGGTGACACGGCAAAAATGATCGTACCCGACGCTACGGGTGAGCACCGAGCGCAGGCGGCTGGTCATCGCCTGATGCTCGCTGACCAACCCGAGTTTGACTTCTAGACTAACGTAGGAATGATCCGTGGTCAGGCGGGTGAGCGTCTCGCCGCGCAGATGGTAGACCCGCGTGTCGCCGACGTGGGCGACGGCCACCTCGTCGTGGCGGAAGACCGACACCGCCAGCGTCGTGGACATGGTTCCCTTGCCCTTGTACGGGCCATGGTGCACCGCATCGTACACGGCGAGGTTGGCCGCGTTGAACATCTGCCCGAGCAGCTTGGCGGGCGCGGTCTCCGGCGCGGCCGCGCGGAACGCTTCCAGCGCGGCCTCGACGGCCAGCCGGCTGGCTTCCTCGCCGCGAGCCTCGCCACCGCCGCCGTCGGCCCCCCTCGCCACAATGCCGCGGGTGCGCCGGTCCTCCAGGGAATCGGGCTGGAAAAAAGCGGTTCGGTCTTCGTTGTTCGGACGGACGGGACCCTGGACCGAGCGTTCCGTGCAGGTGACTTCCATGGGACGGACCCGAGAGATGCAGACGGCGCGGACGGAAGTAAAGCAAAAGGCAGCGTGTTCCTCAGCCCGAGGAACACGCTGCTCGATTGCTACCACGAAGCGATGGCTCTTACACCAACGCGGGCTTACTCGTCAGGATGATCTCCTTGCCCTGCGCCTTGCTGGAACGCAGGAAATAGACCGCGCCGTACACGCCCCAAAGCGCTGCGACACCCAGCGCGATGTATGGCTCGTGCCAGCTCATGCCGCTGACCACGAACGGCCCGATGAGATAGAACAACATGCACGCCAGATTCGCCAGCAGGCCGAACACCGGGATGACGATGTGCTTGAAGCCATGGAAGGCGTCGTGCTCGCGGAAGGCGACGATGGTGATCAGGCACGTTGTCATGTAGAGCAGGAACGTGCCGAAGTTGCTGACGAGCGTGATGATGACCAGCGTGTTCGGCAGCCAGGTGTAAGCGTTGGGCGAGAAGATGCCGAAGCTATACCAGACGTTATGATACTTCGGGTCGAGCGCCGCCGGAGCAGCGGACTGCGCGCCGAGGTAGACTGATACCGTGATGATGCCGAGGGCGGCGGAGAGCCAAGCCAGCGTCCAGATCGCCTTGTGCGGCGAGCCGGTCCGGCCGTGCAGCAGGCCGAAGTGCGTGCCGACCTCGCCCTCGCGGCCCATCGCGTAGGTCACCCGCGCGCCGGTGCTCAGGCAGGAGAGCGTCGTGCCGATGAGCGCCAGGAACACCGTCGTCGCCTGGATCATCATGAACCACCAGCCCGCCCGGTACGAACCGAACAGCCACGAACCGACGATCACCATCTGGTCGCCGAGCGGCGCGCCCGAGGCCGCCGCCATCGGCAGCGTGTAGCCGTTGTGCAGGAAGTAGTTCGCCGCGAAATATTCCAGGAAGTAACAGAAGCAGCCCTGGATCAACAGCGAGAGTAGCACCGCGCGCGGCACGTCGCGCTTGGCGTTCTTGGCCTCCTCGCCCATGGCGGTGACGGACTCGAAGCCGACGAGGATCAGGATGGCGATGCACGCCTGGATGAAGATGAAGTTGAACGAGTGCGGCGCGACGACCGAGCCGGCCGACTGGTGGAAGTTGAACGTCAGCGGGTTCTTCGCGTCGCCCGCCGTGCCGGTCATAGCTTCGTCGGGCTTGTAGCTGACCGTGAAAGGCACGGGCACGGCGTGGCCGTCCTTGAGCACGGGCTTGCCCGCGTCGTCCTTTTGCAGGACCGGGTACGGGTCGCCCACGCCGAGATCCGCCGGCAGCGGCACGTCCTTGTTGGCGAGGTCGTCCTTGGTGACGGCGCGGTCGGCGGTCTTGTAGACGGGCTGGCCCTTTTCATCGACCTTGGGCGAAGCGTCGGCGAAAACGTCTTGCACGGGTTTGCCGTCGTCGCCGAGCACGGGAGTGGTGTCGACCTGATAGGTCACAGCCGTGCCGTTGGAAAGATGCCAGCCAACGGAGTCCTGCGGGTGCTTCATGCGGTAGGAGATCGCGATGACGGTGAAGACCAGCAGCGCGGTGATCTGGACCACGTTGATGACCGTGTTGACCCCCGTGGTGCCCGAGACCCCGCGGAAGGCGATGTACGCGACACCGAGCGCGAACACGATGCAGAAGCCGAACATGAACAGCGGGCTGTTGTAGGTGCCGCTGAAAGTGTCCGGGAAAAGCTGGCCAAGCATGTAGCCGCTGAGGATGGCCGTCACCCCGACCATGCAGCCGGGATAAACCCAATAGTAGAGATGGCTCGCCCAACCGGTGAAGAACTTGGCCAGACGCGCAAACTTAAATGCGGTCGTCTTCGAGGCGAACGCCTGCTCCGCGTAGAGGTACGAGGAGCCCGCCCCGGGGTAGATCTTGGATAGCTCCGCGTAGCTGTATGCGGTCGCCAAGCACAACAAAAGCGCGAGGGCGATGCCAAACCACATCGCGTAGCCGGCTAGCGGGGCACCGTACAGGGACTGAATCTGGAAGGTCAGCCAGAGAAAGGCTCCGGGGGCGATAAGCGCCATGGCATTCACCGTCAGGCCGGTCAGACCCAAAGTTGGAGCAGGCTTGGCGGTCGTGGAAGCAGGGACGGTAGAATTGACGGGCATAGGTTTGTTTATGGAAGGAACATGCTGCGGAGGTAAATACGCCTATCCCGGACGACGAGCAGATACCCTCATTTCCACTCCTCCGGTCAGGCACGGCGTTAGCAAAAGCGATGCCAATCTGTCGTGATCCTGCCATCGCCGTTCCGCGCCGCGCTCTTCGCCGCCTCGTCTTCAGCAGCTTTGCTAAATGCACGGCCCGTGAACTGCAAAACGCAAAGCCAGGCTACATTGAAGCGCGTGGCATGGCCGAATTTGAACAGCCTGTCTAAAACCCGCCCTTCGCTGCTGATTACCTTCAATTTGAAAAGCATTGCAATTTGCACGAGCAAAGGCAGACCGCCCATCAAAAGCCTTCCGGTATGTAGTCTGCTCATGCCGCGGTCCTCCCTGCTGACCGACGCGTCAACTTCATGCCCCACCTGAGTTTCCGTCCCTCCAATATGCTTTTCGCGCAGGCCGCGCTTTGCGGTGTGCTCACGGTGGTCCCCTGCGCGGTTGCCGTGGCGTCCGAAGCAAATTTTCTTCCCGGCGTCGGCGCGTTGTCCCTCTCCGATCCCAGCCGACCGGCCGCGCTCAACTTCGTCTGGACGCTCCTGGCGGCTTTCCTTGTCATGTTCATGCAGGCGGGCTTCGCGCTGGTAGCCACCGGCCTCTGCCGAGCCAAGAGCGCGGCGCACACGATGAGCATGAACTTCATGATCTACGCACTCGGCGTGCTGGGCTTCTGGCTATGTGGGTTCGCTTTCATGTTCGGCGGCAGCGGAGTGGCGGCGGCGGCCTTTGACGCGCATCCCACCCTCGGCGCAAGCATCGCGCACCTCGATGCTGAATGGACCGTCCGGCTCGGTGGACACGCCTGGGGCGTGCTCGGACACCGCGGGTTTTTCTTTTCGCCCAAGACACTCGGCGCGGGCGTGGCCTGCTTGTTCGTCTTTCAAACCGTCTTTATGAGCATTACGGCGACCGTCCCCACCGGGGCGATGGCCGAGCGGTGGAACTTCAAGAACTTCATGTTCTATGGTTTCTGGGTCGGGATGATCGGCTACGCCGTGTTCGGCAACTGGGTGTGGGGCGGCGGCTGGCTCTCGCAACTTGGTGCGTTCGCGGGGCTCGGGCACGGGCACGTGGATTTCGCCGGCAGTTCGGTCGCGCACATGACCGGGGGCGTCATTGGCGCGGTGGGCGCGTCCGTGCTCGGCCCGCGGTTGGGCAAGTTCAAACCGGACGGCACGGCGCGGGCCATCCCGGGGCACAACCTGCCCTATGTGATCCTGGGCACGTTCATCCTGGCGTTCGGCTGGTTCGGGTTCAATCCCGGTTCGACGCTGGCGGGCACGGACGAACACATCGCCGCCGTGGCCCTCAACACGATGCTCGCCTCCGCGGCCGGGGCGTGCTTCGCGGCGTTGGGGATGTATTTTCGCTTCGGCAAACCGGACCCTTCGGTGATGTGCAACGGGATGCTGGCGGGGCTAGTGGCCATCACGGCATCCTGCGGTTTTGTGAGTGCAACCGGCGCGGTCTTCATCGGCGCGGTGGCGGGGCTGCTGGTCATTTGGGCGTTGTTCTTCGTCGAGCGGGTGCTGCGCATCGACGATCCCGTCGGAGCGGTGGCCGTGCACGGGATCAACGGCGCGTGGGGAACCATCGCCCTGGGTCTGCTGGCTGACGGCAGCTACGGGCAGGGTTGGAACGGCGTACACAAGCTCTGCAAGGGCGGCCAACTGCTGATTGTCGTCAACGACGGGACGGCCGCGGCCCGCGAGAAGTTCGCCGCGGCACTGGCCGGCGGCTGGGTTGACCAAGGCGTGACCGGCGGCTTCGGCCAGATGTTCGGCGCGGCGTACAACGACTGGAGCCAGTTCGGGGCGCAGATCGTCGGCGGCATGACCAACCTAGTCGTGGTCGGCTTGCTGGCGTGGGGATGGTTCCGGCTGGCGGACCTGCTGGTCCCGATGCGCAGCAAACGTCAGGACGAGATCGTGGGGCTGGATATCCCGGAAGTCGGGGCCGAAGCCTACAACGACTATCACCTGACGGACGCCAGTTCACCGGCGGTGGAAGCACCGGTAAATAACGGCTCGTTTTCCCGGCAGAACCGGTATTAGATCGCTGCCGCAAGAAACTCTTATCATGACTTGGATCATCCCGGTTATCTTCATCGCCGCGGCCTTGCTCGAAGTGGGTGGCGATGCTGTGGTGCGTTCCGGGCTGCGCGGAAGCCAGCCGCTAGCCATTGCACTGGGCTGTCTGCTGCTGGCGGCCTACGGCGTGATGGTCAACCTGGTCAAATGGGATTTTTCCCGTTTGCTGGGCGTTTATGTTGCCGTCTTCGCGACCGTCAGCATTTGTTGGGGACGCTTCCTCTTCCGGGAAGAGGTTCCGGCGGTGGTCTGGCTGGGATTGAGTTTGATCGTGGCGGGCGGTTTGCTCATCCAGTTTGGTACGAAGTTTTGAGGCCGACCGGCGTGGGCCACAGTTCGCATGGAGCAAATTCTTTCAGGCCCCACCCACCGCGAGGGGACCGAGCGGTAAACGCCGCGCTCCCGATTGGTGAAATCGTGGCAGGCGGCGAGCTGGGCCACGTAGAAGCCCTCACAGTCGCGCACCGCCCCCAGGCGGATCGCCGCCGTGAGCTTGTCGTTCAATCCGCAGGAAGCGCCTCCGCCCCACGGTAGAACGAGGCATTGAAGCCGTCGTAGTACGTGTAGATGCCCCCGGTGAGCAAGTGATAAAGGAACCTCCGTGGATGGAGTCTTGAGTAGAAGTTGGGTTGAGAGGTAAGAGATTGAACAGAGGGAGGTACAGGAAAAGCCATTGTAGGGCGACGGCGCGCAGCAGCATACCCTGTTGCCGTCAGCCGGAAGGCATCGGTGGCGCAATGGTGGCCAAAGCCTCCGTCGCTAGCAGCACGCCCATCGCCAGCACGCACTCCCAAGCCACGTTGCGCCACAGCCATCGTAGCGTTTGCGCTCGGTTTGCTACATCTGAGCATCGGACCAGCCGTCGGTTGACGGCTCCCAAACAGATCATCGCCGCAAACAGCATCGCCTTGCACAGCACGAGCCGACCGTACCCACTTGACCATAGCGCGGCCAAGCTGCCGACCAGCCCGACACCGCTGAGCACGCCGCTGAACGCCAGCACGCCAACAGCCGCCACGCTCAGGCGCGAAAATCGTTGGGTGATCGTCACGGTGGCGAGCAGCAGGGTTGCATCCCTGTGCGTCCGTACCAACAGCAATCCCAGTGGCAGCAAGCCGCCCGGCCAGACTCCCGCCGCCAGCGCGTGAAGGAGGTTTGCCGACAGCAGCCAAGCGCCTTTGTCAGAAGATTGCGCGTGGCCGGCTAGAACCAAGCTGGCGAGCAGAGCAGCGACCACGAGGGTTTCGACTCCTTCCAAGATCGCACGGACAAGCGGCCAGCTCCGGCGGCGCGCCAACGCCGCCGCCCACCGTGCGCCGAGCCATGCCGCCAGTAGACCCATTTGCCAGCACCACACCGCGCCAAACCGTGTGCCGCCGAGCACCTGCGTCACGCTGCCGTCATGGAAGGTTTGGATCAGCGGCTCGCCGCTCATCTCTGCCGCCGTCAGCCCGAGCAGGAGTACACCCGCGGCGACCAGCGTCGTCCAGCTTGCCCAAGTCAGGCGCAGCCAACGGTCGGTTCGGTCGAGACCCGTGCCAAGCGCAAGCAGGCGCAAGACCACCGTGCCCGCCAAGAGCACGGCGGCGGTCGTTTGCGCGCACCGGCAAAGCCAGAGCGCCCACGGGAACGGCATGGCGTCCACGACGGAGGGGAGAAGTTGCCTTATGGTTCCACCCGGAACTTGAAGCTGCCCTCCGTTGGATGCGTGTCCACGCTGACCACCCGCCAAACCACCTTGTACGTACCCGCGCCTAGGCCCGCCGGAAGCGAGACAATCATCAGGTGATTGTTTTTGGGATCGAGGTGCACGTCGTGCTTGTCCACCTGCTTATCCGTCGCGTCGAAAACCTGCACGCGACTGAAGGCGGGCTCCAACCCTTGTGTATACCATAATCGTATCTCCGCGGGAGCTTGCTTGACAGCACCTCCGACCTCCGGGTCGGTGTGGTCGAGGAAGGCGTGTGCCCAGGCCTGGGTCAGGGCGGCGAGGCTCACGAGCACCGTCAGCGGCGCGACCTTGCCGGGACAGAGGAGTCGATGAGGAGTCGTGTTCATTTGCCGTTGTAGCCCGCGCTGTTGTTGCTGCCGTTGTAGCCCGCGCTGTTGTGGCTTGGCCCACCGAAGATCGGGCGGAAGACGCTGGGCAGCAGGTCATCCAAATAGATATGGAACTGCACGAGCACACCGACGTGGCTGCCGCTGCGTGCATTGGTCGGGATCAACGCTTCCACGCCAAGCTGACAGACGCTGCCTGACCAGAGCACGCCGGGATTGATCGAGCAGGTCGTCAGCCCACCCTGCCCCCGGTCCAGCGGTGTCGTGATGACCGCCTCCACCAACGGGATCATGCGGTCAAAGGGCTTGACCAAGCCGACGTTCTTCACTTGGTCTTGCAGGTAGATCAGGCTGTACTCCAGCGCGAAGTTGGTCTCCAGCGCCACGGCGTTGCGGTCCACGTTCACGTCGCGGATGCCGGTGGTCGGGTCCACGCCGCCGACCGTGCGTGTCTTGGCACTGGTCGGAATGTCCACGCTGATATTGCCGGTCAGCGCGAAGGGCCGCAGCAGTGACACGGTGTCAGGCAGGTCACCAAAACCCTTGCCGAAGAACAAGCCCGGCGACCAGGTGGTGAACGGGTCGCGGCCCACCTGCCGGCTGCCGGTGCCACCGACGGTCGTGTCGATGCCCAGCGAAAGGATCGTCTCGTGCTCCTCGTTGACCAGGAACTGGAACTTGCTGCCCAGTTCCAGGTTGCTGAAGCCCGTCGTGGCGTGCCCCCGGCGCGGGAACAGGTTGACCTCGTCGATGCCGACCTCGATATCGAGGTAGGGCGTGATCGTCTTGGCGAGGTCCACGGACACGTCGAACTCCCGCGTGCCGCCGCGGTCGGGCGTGTGGAAGCTTTGCAGGGTGGGCAGCGACAGCTCGTCGGCGACGAAGGGGTCGTCGGTCGTGAGCGTGGCCGGGAAGAAGCGCGCCCCGGCAAAGCCGTGTGCGCGGGCGGCGGGCGGGGTGGTAGTCAGGCCGACCAGCACTGCCAGGAGGGTGCCGGCGGCGGGCAACGAGAAAGAGAAGCGACAAAACGAGAGCATGGGAATGGGTATGCAGGTAAAAGGAGGAGATGGCGTGGGTCAGGACGCTCTCCCTTCAGTGGCGAAGGGACAGCGCAGGCGTCGGGACCATTGCGGCGCGGCAGCCCCAGCAGACCCGACGGACACAGGAGTTCCCGGGCAGCGGCAAACGCCCGGACGACGATTTCTACGAGAGCCAGGCCGATCCGACGCGGCGAACAGACCGTGTGGAGTGGGGAGGGTACCGTCTCGGTGTCAGAGACGACTCCCAACGATGGCTCTAGGCCGCGACGGAGCGCCGCGGCGGTGGCGTGGGAGGCTGGTCCTCGCGCGAGGGGCCGCCAAGCGGGATCGGAGACTCCCAGCGCAGGCTACTCGCCACCATCCAGGCGGGAGTCAGGGCCTTTGCCAGCGGCAGCGCCTTGTCCTGCTTTTCCGCCTTGGTGACCTTCTGGCCGGAGGCGGGCTTCTGCTGGTCGCTTTGCGCCTTGGTTTCCTGCTGCTTGGCTGCGGCGATCTGCAAGCAGATCTCACAGGGATGCACCCCGTCGAAAGTTTGCTGGACGGCCGTGGCCACGCTGCCGGTCTTTTGTGTATAGTCGTGGAGCATCTCGGCCCAGGCGACGGTTTGCAGCACGGCCCAGTAGCCACCCGCAATCGAGAAGAGTGCGAGCGCCGCCAAAACGAGGCCGAGCTTGCGGAGCACGGTCGGGAAACTACAGCCTGTGAATGGAGTCAGGCAACGTATTAATGCAAAAGTTTCCCTGCAACTGCGCTGGGAGCAGCATTTCAAGCCGGCGAGCTGCCCGAAGACGTTTGTCAAATCAGACAGACGTTGAGCACCGCGATGACGACAGCAGACGCCCAGCCGGTGATCCTGACCCACTGCCCGTTGACAAATTCTCCCACTTTCACCCGGTCGCCAGTGAACATGACAAGCGGCACTACGGCGAACGGCAATGCCATGCTGAGGATCACTTGGTTCAAGATCAAGAGCTTGGCCGTGCCGTACTCGCCCATGAGCACCGTCGCGATCACCGCCAGCACGATGGCCATCGCCCGGGTAAGCAGTCGGCGCAGCGCCGGCGGCAGGCGCAGGTGCAGAAAGCCCTCAATGACAATCTGTCCGGCCAACGTGCCGGTTAGGGTGGAGTTTTGTCCACCGGCCAAAAGCGCCACGGCAAAGAGGAGGCTCGCGCCGCTAGCGCCTAGCAGCGGGTTGAGCACGGCCATCAGATCAGTGGGCGACATCAACGCGCCGAAGACCAGGCCATCAGGACGGCGACAAAGAACAGGGTCATCAGCACGCCCGCCGTGGCCAGCACCGCTACAGGTCAGCGGTACTCGCGCAGTTCGTCCAGACGTACATGCATGGAGCCGGCGAAGAGCAGGTAGCCGAGCATCCCGTTCACCAAGGTCGCGCGAAGTCGGTCTGGCGCACCATCGCCTGGGTGCGCCGCGGCCAAGCCAAACCGGCGTGGCTGATGAGCAGGATCACCAGCGACACGCCAAGCGAGGAGAGGACCAGCGCGATGGTCGCTGGCAGGCGCAGAAAGCGCACGTTCAGGTAGATCGTCAGCACCGCGAAGCTCAGCAGCCAGGCGATCAGGGCAAGTGCGTTCATGGCGGCCGAGGGTGTCTGCACAACCCGCTAGCTTCTGTGACTCCACCGCTTTCGGTTTTACGGGTGATAATTCGCCCGCGTGGAACCGGGAGGTCCGCCAACCGCCATGGTGGTGCTCGACGCGCACAACTTGGATAGCAGGCGAGCCACGTACGTTGTGCTAATCGGCCGAGCAGAAATGGCGCACGAAGACGCGCCGGAGGAAACGAGCAAACGGCGAGCGGTGGTTCACCCGCAAGCAAACCGGCGCCTTAACGCGACGTGCCTTGCCATGATCCAAGCCGACCTCGTGTGTGTACCAAGGCACGTTGATGACCACCACGCACTGGTCACCTTTCAACAAGAGAGCCGCCTTCAACTGCTCGGCCCGGTGGTTGGGTTCCAGCGAGCCACACCTCTCTGAGCCTGGCGAGTCGTTCACTTCCCAGGCAGGTGCGCCGTTGCGCCTGATCGAGCGTCACTCCAACTACTTGGTCACCACGAGAGTGGCATCACCAGCGGGCTTACAGATGAGGCCACCTCCGACACACGCTCCGCCGGTGGCGAGGCCATCAAGCAGAGCTTTTTTTATCCCGGCCCAATGAGCTATTCATCTTCCCATGATCAAGCTCGACGGAGTGAGACGAAAGGCGCACAATCCCACAATGTGTGTGAACGTTCTTCTGTGAAGATAGCACCTGATAACTTTACCTTGACACGGTAGGAGTCACAGGTTCGAACCCTGTATCGCGTACCACTCTCCTTTGAAGGGAACTGATTGAGGGGTATCGCCGATCAATCCATTCGCACGGCAAACTCTACAACGTAGGGGATACACGGAGTTTCTTGGCGCGCAAAGAAAAATGCGTGCCTTCGTTTTCAAGCACGAGACGGTTGTTGTGCAAAGACACTTCCCGGCCGTCGATCAAAATCACAGAGGAAAGCATTCCATGAAATACCAGCACGAACTCCTTGCGTGCAAACGCCGGGTAGCCGTTCCCTGTTACCATCGCAGTGAGCTCCAAGGAGTCGCCATCTAGCCGCAAACTAAACTCCGTGCGGTAGAATCCACCGTCGCGGAAGTCGAATGTCTCGCCATCATCCTCGTGCAGGACAGAACGCGTCTCGCCTTGCGCAGAGGGAAGGAACACATGCAGTTCAACGCTGACAGGATGGTGCCCCATGGTGGAAGCAGGTGCGACAGGCCACCTCGGCATGATACTGCCGCCTCGCACATAGAAAGGGATGCTGATCAGCGGTGCCGCGGCTGTGATCCATGCCGGGCCTTCGTGGCAAACATCGTCCTGATCGTACCACGCTCCCATAGGTAGGTAGACCGTACGAGCCGTCTGGCCCTCCCGGTACACGGGAGCCACCAACAGATCGCGTCCGAGCAGAAACTGATCATCTATTGTACGCACGGAGAGATCATCCTGATCGTCGAAGACTAGTGGACGCTGCACAGGCGCACCGGTCTGACTCGCTTCCACGAACGCTGCGTAAAGGTACGGCATCAACCGGTACCGTAGCTCGACCGCACGGCGGCAAATCGCCTCCGCTGCGTCCCCGAGTACCCAAGGATACTGATCGTTTTGCCCTTGATGGTTGTGGTTGCGGCAAAAGGGAGTCAGCGCACCGTACTGATACCAGCGCAGCAGTAGCTCAGGTGTGGCGTTCTCCATGAAACCGCCCACGTCTGCTCCGACGAAGGGTTGCCCGCTGACGCCGAAGCCTGTCGCCATGGGGATGCTCATCCACAGGTGCTCCCAGCGCGAGCAGTTGTCGCCCAGCCAATTCGCGGCGTAGCGCTGAATGCCGGGCGACCCGGCTCGGGATAACACGAACGTGCGACGTCCAGGCATCGCAGCCAGTAGGCCTTCTACCGTGCCCATGGCCATGAGGGTGGCATACTGGTTGTGGAACCGTGCGTGCGGCACCGCGCCTCTGCCGAAGTGCATGGCGTCACAGGAAATATCGCCCGTCGCGGGTTCGTTCATGTCGTTCCAGATTCCGGCCAGACCGCTCTGGATGTGTTCGGCGTTGAGCCGCCCCCACCACTCACGCGCTGCGGGCAGCGAGAGATCCGGAAAGGCTGTCCGCCCAGGCCACACTTGGCCCACGTAGACCTCGCCGGCTGGCGTGCGGCAGAGGAGGTCTTTTTCCCGTGCCTCGTCAAAGATGGCGTAACCCGGTTCGTACTTGATGCCCGGGTCGATGATCGTGATGACGCGGAATCCTTGTGCGCGCAATGCCGCCAGCATCGCTTGCGGGTCAGGGAAAGCTTCCGCGTTCCAGGTGAACACGCGGTAGCCGCGCATGTAGTCGATGTCCAGCCATAAACAGTCGCACGGAATGTTCCTCTCCCGGTGTTTGGCCGCGAGTTGCAGGAGCGTTTGCTGCGTGTAGGCGAACCAACGGCACTGGTGGTGACCTAGCGCCCACAGGGGCGGACGGGGCATCCGGCCGGTCAGCTCCGTGTAAGCAGCGAGGATGTCGGGCATCCGTGGCCCAGCGAAGACATATTCCGTGTACTGCCCACCGACGAAGCGGATCGTGAACTGCTCGTCGGCCGTGAAATCGAACCGCGCACGATGGGGATTGTCGATGAAGAAACCAGCCATCGCCGATTGCAGATGGCGCTGGTGATAGAAGAAGGGAATCGAAACGTAGTAGGGATCAAAGACTGTGCTACGTGGGTCCGAGCGAGGGTCATCCTCCCCACGGGCAGCGCGAGATTCTCCCTCAACGGTCGGCGCAAGCACGTCGGTGTTCCAAAGCGTGTAGGCATTGCCAGCGCGGTTGAACCGCCCGGACTTTTCACCCAACCCATAGAAGGCGTCCTCGCGCTGGCGGCGGCGCGCGAGCAGGAACTCATCGTTGAGCGTGGCGTAGGCGTAGCCGTCCGCGCTCTCCAAAACAGCACTACCGTCCGCCCGGTGGGCGTCGAGCCGGAACGGCGACTTGCTAACCGTCAAGGTCAACTCCGACGTGACCACCCGCACAGCATCGGCAGTCTCCTCCACCGTGAAGTCCGGACGACTATCCAGCGCCGCAAACGCACCGTCTACCACCGCGACGCTTGGCTGCTCGTCGAACCGGCCGCCGCGGCTGATTTTTAGCCGCAGAACGTCTGCTCTCAAGACCTCAACCCGCAGGCGATTCTCGCCATCATCGAGCGCTAGATAAATGCCGCGGTCGCAACGAGCGAGACTGCCAGCCTTCTGAACAGGAAGGAAACGTCTGGAAGCGGCGTGCTGTGAATCTGACATGTCGAATGTAAAAACTTTGGTCGGCGCGAACCACCGGACGGCAGACGGGTTACAAGCCTCGTTGTACAAACACTGCTCCACCCGCGCAAAGCTCACCGCTTAGCATGAGCCCGGCCATAGCCATCGTTCCAATACCGCCGTCGCAACAGGGATGTACGACGTGTGGTCTACCTGTTTTTATAGACGTTATATTGGTAGGGCTGCAGTGATAACTGGCCGGGCAACTCAACGTTCTCTCCGGTGTAGGCATCCTTCCAATGATCGCCTCGCAACGTCTCCGGCACCGTGTAGGTGCTTGGAGTGCCGCGAAGGTTATCGATTACCAAGACCTCCTCCGCTCCCTTTGACTTGGAAAATGCGCAGATGTCATCGTCGCCAAAGGACTGCAACTCGCCGCGCCGAATCGCATCACTTTGATTCCGCAAGCCGATGATGCGCTTGTACTCCTCGGTCAGATCAGGATTGATTGACCAATCGATCGGTGTGCTCCGGTCGAAGAAACTTAGCTTGGTCGGACAGCCGACCTCCTGTCCGTCGTAGACCATCGGGATACCCTTCATGTACGCGGCCACCACGAAGGCGGCCACCGAGCCTTGCCGGCTGCCAAACGTCGTCAGTGGACTCCCTTCGCTTTGGTCCACGTCGTGGTTGGAGATGTAGCGGACGACCTGATCGTTGCCGACCGCCTCGCGGTACTCCGTCATATTCAGGATATCGATGGAGCTGACGGACTGGTGCGTGCCATAAATACGGTTGGTCAGGTTGTTGTAGAACGCGAACCCGTATTGCATGTCAAAGCCCGCCGCGTAGTTCTCCTTGCGCTTGCCCTCCGCCAGCAACAATAGCTTGTGTGTAGTGATGGCGCGTAGACTGGCAATCGCCTGCTGCCAGAAGTCAGCAGGGATGAAGTCTGCTGCGTCACAACGGTAGCCGTCGATGTTCGTCCGGAAGACCCAGTACCGCATCGCCTCGATCATGGCTTTGCGCATGCCAGCGTTGTCGTAGTTAAGAGCGGCCACGTCGAGCCACCCGGTATTGGGCGGACTGATGATGTTGCCAGTGGTGTCCTGTTTGTACCACGATTTGTTGGCGAGCCACGGATGGTCCCAGGCGGTATGGTTTGCCACCCAGTCCATCAGCACAATCATCTTCCGCTTGTGCGCCTCCTCCACCAGGGCGCGCAGATCCTCCAGGGTCCCGAACTCATCGTTCACCGCCTTGTAATCGCGCACGCAGTAGGGCGAATGCACTGTCTTCACGATCCCGACTGGATAGGTGGGCAGCAGATACAAGGCATTGGCTCCAAGCGCCTTGATTGCATCGAGTCGAACCTGCACACCAGCGAGATTTCCCTCCGGGCTGAAGGAGCGGATGTTGACTTGGTAGATCACCAAGTCTTGTGGGTCGGGCACCTGTCCGTATGGCGTTCCGTACTGCGGAACGTCACCGGTGGCGGGGTCCGCAGAGGATTGGGCCGATACGCAGCCGCAGTTCGTTGTCAGGCCGACCCAAAGGGCTGCCGCGAAGAAGGCATTGAATTTCATGGACTGATCAACCGGGCACGCGCGGGAGAGCGAGCGGAACGGCGTGCCTGACTACTTGGCGACCGTGATGCTGTACTTGTAGTTTCCAGGGACGTGCAAATCCAAAGTCAGCGTGTACGTCCCATCGTCTGGCACAGTCAGGTCCTTGATCTGCTGAGCATAGTCAAAGAACGGGTTGTCGACGTATTGCAATTTGCCGTTGCCATCCAGCCCAAGGTCAATCTTCCATGCGTTGTTCGCCCGGAACTTGAACGATCCGTCCGCCTTCAACGGCGCCGTCACCGTCCACACCTGTTTGTCAGGATCGTAGGTCATGGGAGTATCTTTTTCCCACCCGCCAGGCGTGGCGTTGCCGATGATGCTCCAAGTTGTCTTCGTGGCGGTCCAGGTGCCTTTAGCTAGGTCGGCGGTCAACTCGTAGTAACCACCCGCCGGCACGGTCAGGCCAGCGGCTTGGCCGTCCGTGTTGAAGGTAAAGCCGCCGCCATTGCCATAGTTGATGTGGTCCCAATCCGGCGCGCTGGTGAACTTGAAGGGCTGCTCACCGGTTCCCTTGAAATCGACATATCCCTCGAAGCGCACCGTGGAACCCGGCACCGAGGCAATCTGGGGAGCTTTCGCCGGTTTCCAATCCTGGTAGGCTCCGGGCACGTATAACACCGCGTCAGGCGCTTTGTCCTGGCTGGACTTCGTGGGCGTTGCACTCGCCTTGGCCGGGCTGGGACTGGCGGGCTTGGACTGGGCTGAAGCTTGGCCGACAGCGCCGCAGAGAGCGACGGCAGCAAGGAGAGGTTGGAGAAGGCGCATCGCTGGGGACATGGATCGTTCTTAAGCGGCACGCTTTGGAACCGCAAGCTGCGCGCAGGTCGGAACAGCACGCAGGCCATCCAATTTTCCAGGCATTCTCCTGCGAAGTTTACTGGACACCAACTTCGCATCCGTCCGTCAAGTGGTTTACTGGACACCAACTCCTTCGCATACGGCGATTGACCCATCCGACGTGTGGAAGCAACCTCGTATCCGCTGCCAAGCTTCCCGACGCTTCTTCCAACTAAATCCCCCCCCCTTGTCCATGAACAAATCCCTCAAGACTTTTGGCTTGGCCTCCGCCGCGGCCTTCGCGCTCACGTTGTCTGTTCAATCGCAGACCATCACCTCCACTTACAAGGGAAACGGTGGCACCTCCTTTAGAGGCCAACTCGGCAACTCTTCGCTGAGCGTTTCGGAAGACGTGAGCACCGGAATGCTCACGTTCAGCTTTACGCCCGGCACCGCAGGGTTCAACAACATCGCCTTCTACATTGATTCTGGCAATGGGGGAGTCACCAGCAGCACGCAGATCACTGACACGGGCGGCAGCGGCACTGGCGTGACCAACGCCGACTCCGGTCAGATTTCCATTTCTGCTGACAGCAACGTCACCGGCCAAGCAACCGTCAACTTCCCAACTGGCTTCGCGGCGAACTATGGATTGGCTCTCGATTCATCCGGCAACGCCAACCTGTTTGCCTTGTCTCCAAGTGCCACGGAGGCATTCACCTACTCGGCCAACTTCACACCGCCGGCCAACGCCGCGGGTACTTACGTTTTTTCGCTTCCTTCGACCGCGTTGGGTCTCGCTAGCGGTACTGGTACGTTCACCTTCGTTGCCGACCTTTCCAACTCGAACGCCGACGGGAACGGCGACGGCGCGTTCTATCTTTCAAACGAGACTATCGGCACCAGTGCCGTGACCAAGAATGACGGTTCGGCCAATCCCGGAAACACGGGTATCTTGGTCTTTTCGAGCGTGAACACTTTTGCTGTACCGGAGCCTTCCGTTTGGGCGATAGCCCTCGGTGGGTGCGGTCTGCTGGTCGGTCTTCGACGCCGCTCGCGCTGGGCCTAGCAGCGGCCCCTTGCTTCCGCTGCCGGCTCTGTCGGCTTCCATCCATTTGGAACTAGCCTCGCGTTGGTCAACCCCACGACCGCGAGGCTGAACGCAGCCTGCGATCGAAAAGGCACATGCCTTTGAGAGCGCGAGCGTAGCGTGCAATAATCCTTCAAGCCCTGATTCCATTTGCAGCGGCACGTCGAATTTAGCAGCAGGAAGTTCGACGTATGAACTCTCTTCTTCCAACCGTTCTCTGCCGCAGGGCTTTTTCCTTGCTCGAACTTCTGGTGGTCCTTTCAATCATCGCCATCTTGGCAGGCCTCTTGTTGCCGGTGACCAATCCGGTGATGAACAATGCCCGCAAGGTGCAGGCAAAGAACATTGAAGTACAGATCGTCACTGCGATCAGGAGCTTCCAAACGGATTATGGCGTGTACCCGATGCCGGTCGATGCTTCTACGAACGCGGATGTTTGTTTCGGCGCCAATGCTCCGACACAAGCTGAATTGTTTCACATCCTGCGCGCTGACAAGCAAGCCAACGAAGCGAGTATCAACACCCGCGCGATCGTGTACATCGAACTGCCGAATGCGAAAAACATGACGCTGGCCCAAGCAAAAAAAACGGTATCGCTTCGGACGGGATGCTGTATGACCCACGGGGAACGATCTACTTTGTTGGCATCGACGGAAACTACGATGATACCGTGAACAATCCGCACAGCAAAAATGCACGCTCCAGTCCAGTGCGGGCAAGAGTCATCGTTTACTCCTGGGGTCCGGACAAGTTGATGACCTCGAACTTCTTCGGAGGTGGCGACAAGAATGATCCGACTTCGCAGGACGACGTTATCTCCTGGCAGTGAATCATCCGTCTGGCGGCGCAGCAACGGCCTCACCCCGCCCAATTTGTACACAAACAGTGCGGAAGCACTCTTTCTGATGGAGAAACCTCCCGCCAGCTTCTGGCAGCTCTGGAACATGAGCTTCGGCTTTCTCGGCATCCAGTTCGGCTGGGGGTTGCAGTCGGCGAACATGAGCGCCATCTACGAGTATCTCGGGGCGAAGCCAGACCAAATTCCGGTGCTCTGGCTGGCCGCGCCGATGACTGGCCTTCTCGTGCAGCCAATCATCGGCGGCATGAGCGACCGCACTTGGGGGCCATTGGGACGGCGCAGACCTTATTTCCTGGTGGGTGCGCTGCTCGCCTCGGCAGCGTTGCTGCTAATGCCTTCCTCCGGCGGTCTATGGATGGCGGCGGGCCTGCTTTGGGTCCTGGATAGTTCCATCAACATCAGCATGGAGCCTTTTCGCGCGTTCGTCGCTGACCTGTTGCCGGAGCAACAGCGCGGTCAAGGATTTGCCGTACAGAGCTTGTTCATCGGCATGGGCGCGGTGATCGCGTCAGCGCTTCCCTGGACGTTTTCCCACTGGTTCGGCGTCAGTGCTAGGACGAGTGCATCGATGCCTATCCCTGCTACGGTCCGTTATTCATTCTACCTTGGCGCGGCGGCATTTTTGGGCGCGGTACTATGGACGGTGTTCACCACGCGCGAGTATCCCCCCGAAGATATGGAGGCGTTCGCGACAATGCGGAGCCGCCGACGTGGGTTCGTGCACGCAGCACGAGAGATCTTTGTGGCGATTAAGGAGATGCCTTCCACGATGCGCCGTTTGGCCTGGGTGCAAGTGTGTACGTGGATGGGAATTTTCTGCATGGGGTTATATTTCGTACAGGCGGTGGCGCACAACGTCTTTGGTGCGCCCGACGAGAAATCCAGCTTGTACGCGGAGGGAACCGAATGGGACGGCTTGTGCCTGTCAGCGTCCTCGCTGGTGACTTTCCTGGCGGCCTTCGGACTCATCGCCGCGAGCCGCCGGGCAAGGCCCAAACAGATTCACACGGTTTGCTTGTTGTGCGGAGCGGCGGGTTTGCTCTCGGTCGGCGTTATCCACGACAAATATCTTCTGCTGTTACCCATGGTCGGATTGGGGATCGCCACGGCGAGCATCATCTCGATGCCATATGCCCTGCTCGCTAACACGTTGCCCCCCGCGCGAGTCGGGGTTTACATGGGTATCTTCAATCTTTTCATCGTTCTACCCGAGATCGCCGCGTCGCTGGGCCTCGGATGGATCATGAGCCATTGGCTGAACAACAACCGACTCCTCGCGGTGGTGGCAGGAGGAGGCTTCATGCTGTTAGCGGCCTTGTTAATGTTCTTCGTGGAAGACGCACCCGGCATCATCAACCCCGTAGACGACATGGCGGGAACGCTCGCCGACGAACAGGCGGCGTGAAGCTCGTGGTGAGCAGCCACCGCGACCAAGTCAGGCCGCTCGGCGGACCCGAGCCTTCTTCGCGGCTTTGGTGGCCGGCGGGACGTGTTCGCCAATCGTCGCACCAACACTCCAAGTGCTCTCGATCAACATGCTTTTCTGGATGGGAGGCATGCCGGATTCATTGCGGTGGATCTGTCCAATGACCATATCAATCGCCGAGCGACCGATGAGTTCGCTGTTTTGCTGCATGCCGGCCCAGTCGCTGGTCTCGTCCGACTTGTCCAGTTGCACAAGCGCGACCTCACTGGGCACGGCAAATCCCAGCGACTCCACCCACTCTTTGACCTCGACGTGGATCGTCAAGATGACCTCCGTCCGATAACGATCCAGCCAGACGCCGAAGGACTGCTTCGTTCCCGGCTGGAGGTCGAACGTCGGCACGTCCTGCGTGAGTCCAAGCCGGCCTTGCGCGGCGCGGAAGCCCGCGGTGAACTTATTCTCGATGATGTTGTCGATGTGGCTGGCCAGGCAGAGCCCCAACTGGCGGTAACCGAGCAGAAACACCTCTCGCACCGCACGGAACACCGTGACGTACTGGTCGTTAGAGACGAAGTGAATGGCTGGCCACACCGGCCGCGTGCCGATGGCCACGGCGGCCGAACGGTGCCAGATCGTGTCGAACTGCCGCGGGATGGCTTCGCCCTCGTAGAACCCGACGACCGCGACCCCACGGATGTTCCTCGCATCAAGGATCGCCGCCAGCCGCTCCGGCGAAATCCCGGGCTCGTAAAGCCATAGCTGATCGAACCCGTAACCCTGTTCGATGGCGCGTGCACGGCACCCGGCGATCCACGCGCGGAACGTCGGCACCGTGTCGAGTTCGGACGGGTCTTTCGCTGCGCAGAGCAGGGCGAGGGTGCTCTGGTAGGCGGACGTTTTGCTGGCGCGCAGTTGCGCGAGCAGGTTAGCCATCAACGCGTTTGGACGGTAGCCCGCCTCCGCCGCGAGACGCTGGACACGCTGACGCAACTCCGGGGTGATCCGCGGATGGTCGCGCAAGCAGAGCGAGACCGTCGTTTTGGAAACCCCGGCGAGCTTCGCAAGCGTCCGCAGCGTAGGTGCGTCGCCCATCCTCGACACTGCTTTACGGCAGAGGGCGTGTCAATTCCACGGTTTACTGTCCTCCGAGGGCGTCCTGTCGTGGACCTGGTTAGCTGGCTACCTTGCGAGCCTCTTCATCCGCAGGAACCCAGCCGGGCGGCGGGAACCTGCAAGCCGCCCATCGTCGCAGAGTAGAGCGCCCGGACCGCGGCCAGACCTGCGTAGGACAGGCCGAACTCTCCCTGCCAGACAGGCAGCAGCGCCCAAAGCTGATCGGTGTAGCCGTCGTGCAGCGCGTGAGCTAGGCAGGCACCGGCCAAGTTGCGCTGCTGCGGCGACCAGCCGCCGACTTGCTCGTGCGGTGTTTTCTCTGCTGCGCTTGCGCGGCGAATAGGATGTTAGTTCTCACGGGTGTCGTGAGCATCTCCCACGGATTTGTGCGCTGCCTTCATCGCTCAACATTCGGTGCGCCTTCGAACGTCACCGCGCACTGAGTGCAAGCCAAAGCCATTTCTGCAAAGCGTCGCCGACTGGCACGGCCGTGAGGCCATCCGCCAGAACCTGCGCGCCTTCATCGACACAGGTTTCACGGCGCTCCACGATGGGGCCGAATACTGGGACGGTGGAAGCTTGAAAATCTTTCGCGGCATGGTGACCATGCCGCCCGACGATCCCACTAAACCCGTCGTCAAGCCGACCATGACGCACTTCTTTTACATGGACGAAGCCGATCCCACCAAAGTCGTCCGCTGGCACGGGGCGGTCGGTCCCGTCGCCCTCTGATGCGCTGTTTTGCCCTGATGCAAGAACCACGCCCAGCCGGATTTTTCTCCCGCCGTGCGTGGCCCGGGGCAACAAGCGACCGAGCCGCGGCACCCACACCCCCATCCACGAAACCGATGCCCGCCAACGAGCTTGGCCGACTACTGCGTCACCGGCGTGACCTGCGCGGCCAGAGTCAACTCGACCGCTCCCTCGACACCGGTATCTCCCAGCGCCATCTCAGCTTCGTGGAGAGTGGACGGAGCGTGCCCAGCCGCGAGCTTCTGCTGAAGGTTGCCGACGCCCTTGACGTGCCGCTGCGTGACCGCAATCCCCTGCTCCTGGCCGCCGGTTATGCGCCGGTCTACGCGGAGGGCGCCTGGGATGCGGCGGAGATGAAGACAATTGCCACCGCCCTCAGGCGGATGCTGCGACAGCACGAACCCTTCCTAGCCGTGGTGCTTGACCGCTACTGGAACGTGCTGCTGGCGAACGAATACACCCCGCGGTTCTCCGGCCGGTTCGTCGACCTGGAGGCGCGTCCGAAGCCCCGCGCCACCTGCCGCATCTCATGTTCGATCCGACAGGAATGCGTCCTTTCATCGCCAACTGGGCCGAGGTGGCGGCAGGCTTGGTGGAGCGCGTCCGCCGCGAGGCAGTGGGAGGCGTGATCGCCGGAAGACCAGAGAACTTCTCGCCGAACTGTTGTCTTACCCGGATGCGCCCTCCGCCGGTGGAGCGCACGGTCAGCGAACGTTTTGCTGGTCATTCCGTTCCGTTTAGCCAAGGATGGGAAACCCTGAGCTACTTCTCGGTGGTGGCAACCGTGGGCACGCCCCGGACCGTTGCTGCACAGGAACTGCAGCTCGAGTGCATGTTCCCGGCCGACGACGAAACCGAGGCTCGGCACCTTGCCCTGTTCGGACCCGCACCGGTGAGCCGACCGGAGGGAAAGCGGCAGAAAACGGAAGCAGCTCGCCGGAGAGTGTGCGGACCTACGAAAGGGACCGTCTGACCGTCCGCCTTGGTGGAAAACCCGCGCGGCTGCGGTAAGGTTGCGGGCAACGTGCAGACCATCCCTCGAAGCTCCTCGCCACGCCCCGCCGCCCCTCCCTTCCTGGCCGCTTTGGCCGCCCTCGCGTTCCTGGCCGGCTGCGGCGGTCCGCCTCCTCCATCCGACGATGCCGTCCGCGCCGCCCTGCAACAGGAACTGCGCGGGCGCCTGACCGGGTTCGACCGCGGGCGCGCCGAATTGCTCGACGTGGAGGACCTGCACCGCACCGCCGACCAGAACCACCGCGAGAGCGACGGCGCGCACCACCGCGTCGAGGGCACGGCGGAGTTTTTCTCCCGGGCAGGCGGCGTCACCGCCTACGACTCGTCCGGGTCAGGCGGCGCGGCGCACCCGCTGGGCCAGTTCGACGGCTTGGTGTTCAGTTTCAGCGTCGATTTCCGCCGCGTCGGCGACGGGTGGACCGAGCAGACCGCCGAGTGTCACGCGCGACGCACGGTCAATGGCTCCGACCGGATGCGGGAACTATTCACGGCCGTCCTGGCGAAGGTCAACGATCCGAAGCTTGCCTACGACAACCGCCTCGGAGACCTTCGCTACGACGGCAAGAAGGTCGACGATGCGCCGGAGGGCGTCCAACGCAGCCTGGCCCAAGCGATGATCGACTACGCCACGGGTCTGAAAGACCGCGCGGGCTACCAGCAGATGTTGGCTCCAGTGTTGCTGATGGCAGTCCCGGTGGCGGACGGCCTGCCGCCGAAAGCCTCCGAGGAAGACAAGGACAAGGACCTGCAACGGTACGTCGACGCGCACCCGAACGCCCCGACTACGCCCTTTCTCCGGAACAGCCTGGACGAGGGACGCAAAAACCGCGAGCGGCAGGCCGCCGCGCGTGAGCAGCAGCGCCAGTTCGACAAGGAAATGCAAGCCGCCAACGCCGCCCGTCGCAAAACTCCCGAGGGCGTGCGCTCCGAGGCCCAGTCCCTGGTGTCTGCCGCCCTGACTTACTTCCGCAACCAGCACCCCGGCCCGGATGGCCCGCTGAACTACGCCCTGTTGCAAGGGACCGAATCCTACCTGGCCAACAACGTGCCCGAAGGCAAGGACGGCTTCGGCCGCCCCTTCCTCATCGGTCCGAAAGCCGCCGACGGCGTGCGCATCAACCCTGACACCCTTGCCGAGTTCGCCAACCACCCTCCCCCACCGGACCCGTTCGCCGCGGCCGGCCAGGATTACTGGGGCAACCTCGGCCAGGAATGGACCCATACGCCGGACGCCACCATCCAGGGTGCGCTGAACTTGGCCAGCGCGCTGGACTCCGTGGCCAACACCCGGAAACTCGACGGCGACGAACCGGTCGACTTCGCCGCGTTGCGTGGGGCGTTGTTCGACACGTTCCCCACCTCGCTGCCAACGCGCACCGACGGCAAGGACGGCCTCGGTCGCCCCTACGAGGTCGGCCCGACGGTGGCCGACGGCGTGCACATCTCCCCCGACACCATCAAAGCCTTCCACGAAGGGGGCAAGATGGGTGACAGCCGCTTCGGCCAGTTCGATCCCGCCACCTCCAACCACCCGCCCGACGGCTTCGTGCCCGTGAACACCCGCAGCGTGGACCGTGCGCGGCTGCGCCTGGACCCGAGCCTGCTCGACCAGAATCACTACGTGGACCGCTGGGCCTCGCTCTACGAGCCCAAGCGGTTCCAGCACGACTTCGAGAACGAGTTCACCTGGAACGGCCTGCGCGACAAGCTGCGGGCGAAGCTGCGGGCGGACCTGCCGAGCTTCCCGCTGACCATGCGCGTTGTGCTCGTCCCGCACCTGGACAAGTACGACCCTGCCGCGGGCACGTTCCGGACGGTCGGCGTGGAGAAGATCGACACCGTGGCTGCGAACACCGGGCACTCGTACGTGCGCATGGTGCCGGGCGAGGGCCAGGACACCGACTTCCCGAACAACGTGCGCCTGCACCTCTTGCAGCCCTTGGGCTTCACCACGCTGCCCTGCCCGGCCGACAAGGCGCAAACCATGGTCGAACACATGTTGGCGGCTGGCAACCGCAACCGGGAGGTGCAGTGCGAACTGCGGGTGGAAGCGACCGGTAAACCCGTGATGATCAAAGCGAACTTCCAGCAATTGCTCGACCTGCCGGTACGGGTAATCGCCGTGGACTTCCGCGACGCCTCGCGCCCTACCAATGGGCACGACGAAGGCCGACCCGCGCCGTTCTACACCGCCCAGGTTAACCAGTAGGCCGGCGCGGTGGTCCCGGCGGAACGAGCCCTTAAAGACGCTTCTGCTCGGCCAGGAACTCCGCGAACGAACCGGCAAACTCGGCGGTGGGATGCCGTGCGTTAATTTCCGTGCGGCCCAGCCACGAGAGATGGACGACCACGAAGCACCCCGGATGGTCACGGTGGCAAGCGAGCACGTCGTCGTTCCCGTCCGCCCGGGCAAAAACCTCGACCGCCACCCCGTCGAGCAGATGGCCGGGCGGCAGTTCGCGCCCAACTCGCCGTGGAGTCGCCCCACCTCCTTGGCGTCAGGGTAGAGCCAGCCCTCCGGCAGCAGTGAAAGCGATGGGTTCAAAGCTTGCTGGAAACGAGCCAGGGTTCGACGGTAGGTGGTCACACGGTGGGGTCAAACTCCCGCCGCTGCTCGGACCACGCGATGTCGTAGTCGTCGATGTGCACCCGCCAAGCCGCGTCGGGCAGCACCGTGGCGCGCACCTCGGAGAGCAGCGCGCACCAGTGCTGCGCGGCGGCCAGCGCCGCTCCACCCCGGCTCGGCAGCTTGGCGGAACCGGCGAAGATCGTGCCGGGTTCGTGGAACTTGTCCGCCCACACACCCAACTCCTCGCCATCGTAGGTGAACTCGTCCGTGCCCAACCGTGCCAGCAGCGCGCCAAAGGGATAGCGGGCTTGGACGGCGGCAACCGCGGTGCGCTCTCCCTCGGAGAGTGGGTATACCCGCTCGGCGGCGAAGTAAAGGGAAGTGCTCATTTCGGGGATGGCAGCGTGGCACCGCCGGCCACCGCGCACAAGCTTGACGGACCAAGTCCTACCCGCCAGACGCCTGCCGACTACTGCCGAGGTTTTGTTGGCCAGCCACGCCGGGCGGCGATGCGCGCCGCATACCCTTCGCGCCGCCAGTGCATCACCGCACCGGTCAGCAGAAACATCAGCCCGAAAAAACCGCCGATAAGCGGAGCCAGGAAAGTCTCCTGCCGAGACATGATCCGCCGCCGGCCGTGGAGGGTTTCCTGCTCCAGCACGTAGTAGGGTGAAGCCACCATGATCCCCGCGCGCCGCAAGGCGGTGCGGACGAACAAAGGCAGCGTCTCGCGTCCCAACTCACCCTCGAACACCCCGACGAACGGCGCGTCGTCGAGGTTGCGCGGCAGCACCGACTGGCCGTTGCCCGTGTCGGGCGGGTAGTAGAAGTCCACCGTCGTTTGCAGGAAAAGCCGCACGGGTTCCCCCGCCGCCAGTCCGGCGGGGTCAGCGGCAGGCAGCGGTGGTGCGTTTCCGGGTCCGTGTGCAACAGGTCCATCTCGGTCCACCGGTAACCTGCGTGCGTCTGGCAGGTGGCGCTAATCTCGACGTACTTGAGTTGGTCGGCGTCGGCGGCAGGCAGCCCGGCGAGCGTCTCCGCTGAGAGGTGCTCGACGTGGCGGTGCGCGTTCGCCTCGTTGCGCCGCGTCAGGACGTGGTAGCCGGCGCCGCCCGCCAGCACGAACGCCACGCCCAGCACCAGGAACAGCCGCGCCGTGCGCGCCGGGGGCAAGCACCCCGTCCTCGGCGAGCCGCGCGCGCAGGCGCTTGACGTGGTTGAGCGCCGGAGAGGGGCCGGCAGGAGGTACACCGCCGCCGCGCCGACCAGGGTGAGCTTGAAGTCGAAGTGACCGACGCGCCGCATCTGTTCGTCGGCCAACCAGCCGTACACCCCACGCAACGTGACGCCCTCGTAGATCAGCCGGCTCACGGCGGCCACGAGGTAGAGGGCGACGCCGGCCTCCTGCCGCCGCAGTTGGCGTACGTCAGGGTTTTCGTGGTTCATGCGGGATGGTAAGTTTTGTCGATGTGCTGCGCTGATTTTTCAATAGGTCCCGGCGCGGGGAGAACGGGTATGGTACTGCCATGCAATCGTTCTGTTCCGGGGAGGTGAAGGCGTGAGGGCAGCGGCACTGCTCGGCTCCGGCCTGTGCCTGCCGCGTCGCGGCGTGTCGGCGGCGCAGATCGAGGCGGCGTACGGGCTGCCCGCCGGCCGCGTGGCGGCATGCACGGGGGT
>CAXTQD010000002.1:45189-49148 GCA_964246175.1 uncultured Chthoniobacterales bacterium
GTTACTTCGCCGAGGGGAGGGCGGGCGAGACGGCCGCCGCGCTCGGGGCGGACGCGGCCCGGAGGGCGCTCGCCGCCGCCGGCCTGGAGTTCCGTGACGTGGACCTCCTGCTCGGCGCGGCCGGGACGTTCCAACAGCCCATTCCCTGCACCGCCGCGCTGATCCAGCGCGCGCTCGGCGAAGGGGAGTCCGGGGTGCCCGCCTTTGATGTATGCTGCACCTGCTTGAGCTTCGTCGCCGCGCTCGACCTGGCGGCGAGCCTCCTCGCCGCCGGAACCCACCGCCGGGTGCTGGTCGTGTCCGCGGAGGTGTGTTCGCCGGGATTGAACTGGGGCGAACCGGAAACGAGCGCGCTCTTCGGCGACGGGGCGGCGGCGTTCGTCGTCGGTCTGGCGGAGGCGCCCGGCCAGGGGATCGTCCACGCGCGGCTGGCGACCTACGCGGCGGGGGCCGACCACTGCCGGATCGAGGGCGGCGGCTCCGCCTTGCACGCCTCGGCCTACCACAAGGAGGACCGTGCCCGCTTCCACTTCCAGATGGACGGCCCCGCGATCCACCGCGAGGCCAGCCGCCGCCTGCCACCGTTCGTGGACGGGTTCCTGCGCGAGGCGAACACCACTTTGGACGAGATCGATGTCGTCGTGCCGCACCAGGCCGGCCGGCTGCCCATCGAAATCCTGCGGCGCAAGCTGGGAGTCGCCCCGGAACGCCTGGTTGTCACCCTCGCGAGCCACGGCAACCTCGTCGCGGCTTCGATCCCGACGGCGCTGCACCTTGCGATCCAGGCGGGCCGGGTGCGGCGCGGCCAGCGCGTGCTGCTGCTGGGCACCTCGGCCGGCTTTTCGATGGGCGCGTTGCTGCTGCAATACTGAACGGATGCCGACTCCCCGCACCGTCCTCGTCACGGGCGCGCGTGCGCCCGCCGCGCTGGAGATCATCCGCCGCTTGGGTCGTGCCGGGCACGACGTACTCGCCGCCGACTGCGTGCGCGCACCGCTCGGACGGTTCTCGCGTTACGTCCGGCGGTACTTCCACGTGCCGGCGCCACGGGTGGACCCGGCAGGCTTCGTCGAGGCATTGCGGCAGGCCGCGACCCAGGAAAGGGTCCGCCTGCTCCTGCCGACCTGCGAGGAAATCTACCACCTCGGTCAGCACCGGGACCGGTTGGCCGGGGTCTGCGAAGTGTTCTGCCCTGGTTTCGACCTGCTCGCCAGCTTGCACCACAAGGGGAGGTTCGCGCGCCTCACGCACGAGTTGGGGGATGCCGTCACCGCGCCGGAGAGCGTGCTGGTGACCGACGAAGGGCAACGGTGCCGCCTGGCACGGGAAAGCCGGGCCTGGGTGTTCAAGCCGGTGTATTCCCGGAGCGCGGCGCGAACGCTGGTCCGACCGTCGGCCGAGGCCGTCCGTCAACTGGAACTCGACCCGGCCAACCCGTGGCTCGCGCAACGCTTCGTCGCCGGGCGCGAGGTGTCGTCCTACGGGGTCGCGGTGCGCGGGCGGATCACGGCCCACACGCTGTACCATTCGCGCCACCGGACCGGGCAGGCGGCGGGGATTTACTTCTCGCCGGAGGAAAACGCGCCAGCGCGGGCGTTCGCCGAGCGGCTCGTCGCGCACCTGGGCTACACGGGGCAGATCGGCTTCGACTTCATGGAATGCGCCACGACGGGACGGGTGTACGTGCTGGAGTGCAATCCCCGCGCGACGAGCGGGGTGCATCTGCTCGGGAAAGGCTTCGATCTGGACGGGGCGTTGCGCGGGAACCCGCTGGTCGCGGATGCGCCCGCCGGACCCGTCCGTCCGCCGATGGTCGGTGCAGCGATGCTCACCAGCGGCCTCGGTCATGCCCTGCGCACGGGCCGTCTCGGTGCCTGGTGGCACGATTTCGCCGCCGGACGTGACGTGGTCCTGGCCCGGGACGATCCATGGCCTTTTTTCGGACAGGCCGTCCCGCTGCTCGGACTGGCCAGCCGCGCCTGGCGGCGGCGCACGGGGCTGCTCGCCGCAGCCACCGCCGACATCGAATGGAACGGCCCTTCCTCCACCGAAGCCCTCGCTTGACCGCCTCTGCCTTCAACACCAGTCAAACGGACGAAGCCGCCCGCGCCTATGTGCGGACTTTCGCGGAAGCGCCGACCGGAGCGTTGATCACCAACGTCCACACCCGCCTGGAAACCGCGACGCTCGCCGGCGGCCGGTGGCTGGTGCCCGTGAGCGTGAACGACGGCATGTGGGATGGAGAGTGCTACGTCTGTTCGCCGCGGGCGCAATACGTGGATTACACCGCGTTCGAATTGGCGCGGCTGGGGTCGCGCTGGCTGACGTTCCCCCTGCGCGGGTTGCTGACCGTGGCGGGGACGGCGTTCCGACGGGCGAACCTGGACCGGGTGGTTATCGTCAACAACTGGCTGCTCTCCACCAACATCCACCCGAGCGGCTGGCGAGGAGAGGGTCTGGCCGACACCGTGGCCGACCTCGTGGCGCGTCACCCCGGCCACGCGGTGCTCCTTCGCTCGCTCAACGAGCGCCAGAACCCCGCGTTGCTACCCGCCCTGCGCCGGGCGGGCGCGCGTCTGCTGGCGAGCCGCGTGGTGTGGCACTACGACGGCGCGGCGGCTGAGTTCACACGCACGGCTAACTATCGCCGCGACGTGCGCCTGCTCGACAACCCGGCCCGGGAGATCGTCGGACCTGACGGCCTGAGTCCCGGCGACATGGATGCCTTCGTGCGATTGTATACATGTCTATATCTCGAAAGGTACACGCCACTGAACCCGCGCTACACCGCCCGCTACCTCGGCGCGTGCCACGCGCTGGGTCTGCTGCACCTGCGGGGCTTGCGTGAGCGTGCGACCGGCCGTTGGCTGGGCGTGGTCGGAACGTTCGAGCAACACGGCGTCCTGACCGCCCCCATTGTGGGTTACGACACCCGCCGGCCGCAGACCCTGGGGCTGTACCGTGTGTTGATGGCCATCGTGCTGAGAGAAACCGCACAAAGAAAGCTGCTGCTCAACCTCAGCGCCGGTGCGGGCTCCTTCAAGCGGTCGCGCGGCGGGCGGCCGTGCGTGGAATGGACCGCCGTGTTCGACGCGCACCTGCCGCCCGCGCGCCGTTGGCCGTGGCGGACCCTGGCGACGTTGAGCAACCGCGCCGGCCTGCCGGTGGTGTGGCGCAAGGAGGTCGGCCGGTGATCGGAACGGGAAAGGTGCTCGTGACCGGCGCAACCGGCTTCCTCGGGGGCGCGGTCTGCCGCCTGCTCGCGCGGCGGGGCTGGCCCGTGACCGCCACGGGTCGCAACGACAACATCGGGCAGGCGCTTGCCCGCGAAGGGTTCACGTTCCGGCGCGCGTCGCTGGAAGACGCACGGGAGACGGCGGGAATCTGCGACGGGCAGGACGCCGTCGTCCACTGCGCCGCGCGGACCTCGCCGTGGGGCACGCGTCGGGAGTTCCAGGCCGCCAACGTCACGGCGACGGTCAACATGCTGCGGGAGGCAACCCGCGCGCGGGTACGCCGCTTCGTCCACCTCTCGACGCCGAGCGTGTACTTCGACTTCCGGCACCGGCTCGGTCTGACCGAGGATTCGCCTCTCGCCGCCCACCCCGCCAACGCCTACGCGGCCACCAAGCTCGCGGCGGAGCGTCTCGTGCTCGCCGCGGCGGGGAACGGACTGCCCGCAATTATCCTGCGACCGCGGGCGATCTTCGGTCCCGGCGACAGGGCGATCTTCCCGCGCCTCCTGCGCGCGGCGGGCAGAGGAAGGCTGCCGATCATCGGCAACGGGCGCAACGTCGCCGACCTGACGTTCATCGACAACGCCGCCGCGGCCGTGGTGTGTGCGCTCGATGCCGGGCCAGGTTGCGAAGGCCACGTTTTCAACGTCACGGACGGCGAGCCGGTCGTGCTCTGGGAGTTCCTCACGGCCTTGTTCGCGCGGATGCACCTGCCCCGGCCGC
>CAXTQD010000002.1:49158-50693 GCA_964246175.1 uncultured Chthoniobacterales bacterium
TTGCCGCTCCCCACCGCGCTGGCCCTGGCGACGCTCGCCGAGTCCGTCGGGCGGCTCGTCGGCCGGGAGCCGGTCCTCACCCGGTACGGCGTCGGCGTCCTGGGCTGTTCGCAGACCTTCGACATCTCGAAAGCTCGCGGACAGTTAGGATACCGGCCGGCCGTTTCCACCGCCGAGGGCGCGCGGCGACTGGCATAATCTTGGCGGCGATCACAAATCCCCACCCTATGAACCACGCCGACCCGGATGGCTTCCTCGACGTGGCGTTCTTCGCGGTCGGCTCCTGCCGCGGGCCGGAGCGTCTGGCGGCCCGGGGCGCGTCGTGGCGCACAACGCGGTTCCCGGTGCTGGCCGTGCTCGGGCGGCACGCCACACGCGGCTGGGTCCTGTACGACACCGGCTACGCGCCGCGCTACTTCGAGGTCCTGCGCCGCTGGCCGTACCGACTACTCGGCCCGGCGTTGGGCGCACGCCTGCGACCCGGCGAAGGGCTGGCGGAACAGGCCCTTGCCCGGCTCGGGGTCGCCCCCGAAACGGTGCGCACCGTCGTCGTCTCGCACTTCCACCTGGACCACATCGCCGGGTTGCGGGACTTCCCGGCGGCGGAGATCGTCTGCACCGAGGAGGCGCTGGCGTCGGTCCGCGGGCTGCGCGGCGGTTGGCGGGCGGCACGGCAGGTGTTCCATCCCGACCTGTTGCCCGAAGATTTTTCCAGCAGGGTCCGGCCGCTGTCGGAGCGTGACGCCGGGCCGGCGGAGGGGTTCGCGCGGACGTGGGATTTGTTCGGGGACGGTGCCTTGCGGGGCGTGGCGCTGCCCGGGCACGCCGCGGGACAGGCCGGCCTACGGTTCCGGTGGGGGGGCGCGGAGTATTTCCTGGTCGCGGACGCCTGCTGGCACGCGGCGGCGCTGGACGAACCTGACGCGCGGCTCGGGTGGGCAGAGAGATTGTTCTCCGCCGAACCAAACGCGGGCGCGGGCACGCGGTGTGCGCTGCGGGCCTTCGTCCGCGAGCACCCGGCTGTCCATGTCATTCCCAGCCATTGTCCGCGCACCGTTGCCGGCCACGTCGCGGCTTCCAGAGCCAGACAAATCTAGGGACCGGCCCGGAGAGCCATCCCTACCTTGAAGGACGGCCGCCTGCGGCGGACCAGCCAACTTCCACACCCTAGCTTTATGCTGCGTCCCGGTTTGCTGCCCACCTTCTTCTTTCACTACCTGCGCGCGCGGCACCCTGCCTTCGCCAACCGGGAGGCGCTCGCACGCTGGCAGGAACGCCGCGCCCGCCGCCACCTGCGCCGGGTCGCGGCGCGGTCGCGCTTCTACGGCGAACTGGCCCGGCAAATCCCCGTCGAGCGGTGGCGCGAATGGCCGATGGCGGACAAGGAGACGACCCTCGCGCGCTTCGACGACCTCGTGACGGCTCCGGTGACGCTCGCCGAGGCGCGGGCGGCGGCGCAACACGGCTGGGACCGGCGGGATTTTTCGCGCGAACTGCCCGGCGGCTTGGCGGTGGGGCTATCCTCGGGCACGTCC
>CAXTQD010000003.1:0-50234 GCA_964246175.1 uncultured Chthoniobacterales bacterium
GCGCTGATGCAGTTGTCCAGCACGCTGACGCTGCCGACTACCCATATAAAGAAGATCACCGACTTCTCCATAACATTAAAAAGTGCCTCCATGCCGACGGCATCGACGCACACGTCGGCCCCGCGGCCCTCGGTGGCCTCGCGGATGTACTCGATGGGGTCAGTCGTGCTGGCGTTGACGACCTCCGCGCCGCTGATCTTCTTCGCCAAGTCGAGTCGGTACTGCTCCACGTCTACGCCGATGACGCGCTTGGCCCCACGCAGCCACGCGCTCTTGAGCGACATGATGCCCACTGGGCCGCAGCCGAACACGGCCACCGTCTCGCCGCCCTTCACACCCGCCCAGTCGATACCGCTGTATCCCGTAGGGAAGATGTCCGTGAGGAAAAGCACCTGCTCGTCCGTGAGGCTGTCCGGCACCTTGCGCGGGCCGTAGTCAGCGTAGGGCACACGGACAAACTCCGCCTGCCCGCCGTTGTAGCCGCCGTAGAGATCCGTGTAGCCGAAGAGCGCGCCGCCCTTTTGCGAAAGCATGTCACCCTCGGGGCCATAGTGGTCAGGATTCGAGTTCACGCAATGCCCGGGCAGGTCGTGGCCGCAGAAAAAACAGCGGCCGCACGCGATGGGGAAGGGGACCACCACGCGGTCGCCCTTCTGGAGGTTGCCGACTTCCGAGCCGACTTCCTCGACGATGCCCATGAACTCGTGCCCGAGCGCCATCGGCCGGGTTTGCGGCAGGAAGCCGTTGTAGATGTGCAGGTCGCTGCCGCAGATCGCCGTGGACGTGACGCGGATGATGGCGTCACGCTTTTCTTCGATCTTCGGATCGTCAATCGTCTCGACGCGAACGTCGCCGGGTTTGTGGAATACGAGGGCTTTCATAGGCTGGTTGGTCTCAGTCAGAATCGTCCGGTGAAGACCGGGGCGGCCGTGGGGAAATGTCGGTCTTTTCGGGGCTTGGCGTTGCCCCCGGGGCCGGTCTGTGTACTGTGCCGGGCGGTCCCCCGCCCGCGCCCATGACCGAACACGGCTACCTCGCCCTCGTGCTGCACGCGCACCTGCCGTACGTGCATCATCCGGAGTATGCGGAGTTCCTGGAAGAGGACTGGTTCTTCGAGGCGATCACCGAGACGTACCTGCCGCTGTTGGCGGCGTTCGACCGGCTGGCGGGGGAAAAGGTGCCCTTCGCGCTGACGCTGACACTCACCCCGCCGCTGTGCGCCATGCTGCGCGACGACCTCCTGCGCGACCGCTACGTCCGCTACCTCGACCGTTCCCTCACGCTCGCCGAAAAGGAGATCGCCCGCACCGCCGGGCAGGGTCGCCTGGAAGAAAACGCCCACTTCTACCTCGGACGCCTGCGCGCCTGCCGCCAGCAGTACCTCGAACGCTGGCAGGGCGACCTCGTGGCGGCGTTCCGCGGCTTCCAGGACGCGGGCTACCTGGAAATCATCACTTGCGCGGCGACCCACGGGCTGCTCCCGCTCATGGAGAACATCCCGCAAGCCGTCCGCGCGCAGATCGCCATCGCGTGCGACGACTACCGCGCGTGCTTCGGGCGCGACCCGCGCGGCATCTGGCTGCCGGAGTGCGCGTACGTCGCGGGCATCGACCAAGTCTTGCAGGAAGCGAACCTGCGCTGGTTCATCCTGGATTCGCACGGGCTGATGTACGGGCAGCCACGCCCGCGCCGGGCGATCTACGCGCCGTGCTTCACGCCGGCGGGGCCGGCGGCGTTCGCGCGCGACCGGGAGTCGAGCCGGCAAGTGTGGAGCGCGCAGCACGGCTACCCGGGCGACCCGGCGTACCGGGATTTCTACCGCGACATCGGGTTCGAACTGACCTACCACGAACTCGAACCGGCGCTCGAATACGCCGCGCCGCGCAAGTTCACCGGGTTCAAGTACCACCGCATCACCGACCGCGCCGGCGAGGAAAAGGACCTCTACCACCGCCCCTGGGCGATGGCGGCGGTCGACGCGCACGCCGGGCACTTTATGGCGGAGCGTCGCGGGCAGATCGGCAGCCTACGCGAGGTCTTGGACGTCGATCCCATCGTCGTCGCGCCCTTCGACGCCGAGCTTTTCGGCCATTGGTGGTTCGAGGGGCCGGAGTGGCTGGAAATGTTCGTGCGCAAAGCCACGTACGACCAGCAGACTTTCGAGCTGACCACGCCCGGCCGCTATCTCGACACGCACCCGCGCCAGCAGATGGTCGCGCCCTCCGCGTCGAGTTGGGGGCAGAACGGCTACTGGGAAGTCTGGCTGCACGAGAGCAACTCGTGGATTTATCCTCACCTTCAGACCGCCGCCCGGCGGATGGTCGAGGTGGCGCAGGCGGAGGCAAACGGAGGTGGCTTCATCGAACGCGCCCGCCGCGTAGGCCGTGCGCCGGACCCCGACGACGCCCTGCGCGACCGGCTCCTGCGCCAGATGGCGCGCGAACTCCTCCTGGCGCAATCCAGCGACTGGGCGTTCCTGATGAAGACGGGCACTGCCACCCACTACGCCGCCAAGCGCACGCGCGACCACATCCTGCGCTTCACGCGGCTCTACGAACAATGGAAGAGCGGTGCGCTCGACCTGGACTTCCTCGCCAACTGCGAGTGGCGCGATGCAATCTTCCCTGATCTTGACTGGAAGTATTATGTTTGAAACGACGTTCGTGCGCCGCGCCTTGGCGGCGTGTCTGTGTTTTACCGTGCTCTGGGTAGGCCCCGCGTGGGGACAGGAAAACGCCAAGAAAAGCGGCGCGGTGCCGATCACGTTCGTGCCGCCGCCGTTGGATAATGCCACGTACAGCGTCGGCATCTACGAGGTAAAAACCGGCCGTCTCGCGCGCCGGCTGTGCGAGGCAGCCGGGCAGGACACCTTCAAGATTGGGCTCAACGGCCTGATCACCAGTTGGGACGGCAAGGACGACGACGGCAAGCCCCTGCCTCCCGGTCGGTACGCCGCCCGCGGCTTCGCGGTCGGCAAGATCGAAGTCGAGGGCGTGGACGTGCTCGGCAACGACTGGGCCGGCGACGACGAACGCCTGCGCCTGGCACGGGTGGACGCCATCGTGCTCGTGCCCGGCGACGGGGGCATCGCGGTCGCCGGACACACGCCCTACGACCACTTGCAGGTTGCCCGTTACGGCGGCGACAAGGCGGCGTGCCTCTGGGTGAGCGACCGTGCGTTGCCCAAAGCCAAATCCGAAGATTTCTCACTGGCGCTGTCGGATGACGGCAAGTTCCTGCGCGCGAAGAGTGCTGGCAATTCGTTCTCCTTCCGGTTGGCGGATGGTGAACAGGCTGAACCTCCTAAGTCCGACGGCTCGTGGATGAACCCAGAGCCTGGCGACGGTCAGAACGGCACACGGTGGAAAATCGAGGAGGGTGTCTTGTGCCAGTACGCTCCGGGCGGCGACCGGCTGCGCAGCCTCGCGCCGAAAGATGGGGAGCCGGTGCCGGTAGCGGTGGCGTCATCGCCCGACACGGACCGCATCTACCTGCTGGAAGAGGGGAAGAGCTGGCAGCGTGTGCGCGGCCTTGCCCCTGCCGATACCAAGGAGGAAGGCGGCAAAACAGTCTCGACGTGGCAGACGTTCTTCGAGCGCAACATCGGCCCGGCCGATCCGGCGTTGGGCCGCACGGACGAACCTGCGGCGAAGGCTGCGTCTGCGCTGGTGGATGTCACCTTGGAGGAAAACCCGCTTTCCCCCGGCAAACACCCGCATGCCAAGTTCACCGCCACGACGGACGAGAAGGGCAGCTACCTCGCCACGGCCGACGGTCTGCGGCTGCGCCAAGTCAGCACGCGCGAACACCTACGTATCGCCAAGTTGACGAAGGACAAGGACGGCGGGGGATTGTCGTTGTTCCAGACGGATGGGGCGGCGTGGGACCAGTTTGCGATCCACGGCGTGCGGAAGGTGATCGAGTTCGACGCCGGGGAGTTCGAGATCGACGCCGCCGGCGAAAAACCCGTCGCCGAAAAAGCGCCTGATCCCGAGGGTTGAAGCGCCGGCCTCTGAAGGCGTATAATCCCTGCCCGAAGCACGCCGATGACCCCGAAGAACATCGTTTATTTCGACCTCGAGACCCAGCGCACCGCCAACGACGTGGGCGGCTGGGACAAGAAGCGCGACATGGGCATGAGCGTTGGTGTGACGTACTCCACCGGCACGGGGGAATATTCCATCTTCAGCGAAAAGACTGTGGACGGCCTCGTGGACCAGCTCCGGCGCGCCGACCTCGTGGTGGGCTTCAACATCCTGCACTTCGACTACGAGGTGCTCATGGGCTACACCGTGCTCGACCTGCCCAGCCAACTCGCCACGCTCGACCTGCTGCTCGACATCGAGAAGAACATCGGCCACCGGCTCAAGCTCGAATCCATCGCCCAGGCCACGCTCGGCGTCGGCAAGACGGCCGAGGGGATCGACGCGATCAAGTGGTGGCGGCAGGGCAAACTCAAGGAAATCGCTGAATACTGCTGCTACGACGTGAAGGTGACCAAGCTTGTCCACGAGCACGGCCAGCAAAACGGCGAACTGTTTTACAACGACCGCTTTTCGAACAAGCAGAAGATGGCGGTCAAGTGGTAGCAACTTCTCCCCTTCCTCTATGAGCGGACCGCAGATCATCAGCGGCACGGCCATCGCCGAAAAAGTCCTGGTCGAACTTCATTCCGAGATTGCCGACCTCAAAGCTGCCGGCCGCATGCCGGGCTTGGCGGTGGTGCTGGTGGGCGACAACCCGGCGTCGCGCTCCTACGTGCGCGCAAAAGATCGCATGTGCCAGAAGATCGGCCTGCATTCCGAGAAGCTCGAATTACCCGCCACTACCACGCAGGAAGAACTCCTCGCCGTCGTGGACCGCCTGAACCAAGACCCGGCCATCCACGGCATCCTCGTGCAGTCGCCGCCACCTAAACACATCGACGAGCAGGCGGTCATCCGCGCCATCAACCCGGCCAAGGACGTGGACGGCTTCCACCCCGTCAACGTCGGCAAGCTTGCCATCGGCGACCCGAGTGGGTTCGTGCCTTGTACGCCTTTGGGTTGCCAGCGGCTGCTGGTGGAAGCGGGCGTCGAGACAGAGGGGACACACGTCGTGATGCTGGGACGTTCGATGCTGGTTGGCAAACCATTCGCGCTGTTGATGATGGGCAGGGGGAAGGGGGGCGATGCGACGGTGACGGTCGCGCATTCACGCACCCGCGACCTGCGGGGAACGCTGCGGAGCGCCGACGTGCTCGTGGTCGCCATCGGCAAGGCGAATTTCGTGACGGCCGACGACGTGCGCGAGGGTGCGGTCGTGATCGACGTGGGCATTAACCAGCTCGACGACGCGACGAACCCGCGTGGCTACCGGCTGGTGGGCGACGTGGACTTCGTGGGCGTCTCCCCGAAGGCCGCCGCCATCACGCCCGTCCCCGGCGGGGTGGGGCCCATGACGATTGCGATGCTGATGGCGAACACGGTCAAGGCGTGCCGGCAGGGGCCGTGAGTGGCGTGCTGTACGGTTGGCGGCGGGTGTGCTACCTTGGCAGCCGATGCCTTTGGCCCGACCTGCCTGCGAGCCACCGCTCTTTTCCGTCGCTGGTCCGAGCGACCAGGAACTTGCCCGCGTCCTACGCACCGCCGATCCTGGCCCGGCTTTGGCCGGCCCGTTGACGTTCCTGCCCGGCAGCCCGTGGCAAGCGTGGCGGGAACAGGTGCTCGTCCCGGTCCTTGCGCCGTCCCTGCTGCAAACCGCCACGCTCGCCGTGCGGGGTGGTGCGAAGGAAATCCGGGAGTTTGACCGCGAAATGGACGCCGCCTTCTCGCCCGATGCCCGCACCCGCAGCCAGGCGGCCGGGCGGCGGTTGCTCGCCCGCCTGTGTGCCTCGCGCGGCGAACGTTGCCTGAGCAAGTTCCGGCAGTGGACCGCCGTGGACGAAATGCCCGCGCACTTCCCGACGATCCACGCCGTCCAGCACGCACTTTTTCACCTGCCGCTCCGGCTGCTGGTACCGGCCTACGCGTATTGGGAATGGTCGGCCGCAGGCGGGGATGCCAGGACGTTCGCCGGGAAAGCGGACGACCTCTGCCGGACCGCCCAATCTCTCCTGTCCGTTCATGTTGCCGCCGTTGCCAACGACCGTTAAAAACGCCACCGCCGCGCCGACCGTCGAGCAGGAAACCCGGACGGAAGCGGCAACGGACGTGCCGTGGAACGTCGTCGTCCACAACGATCCCATCACGACGATGAACTACGTTACGATGGTGTTCCAGAAGGTCTTCGGCTATCCGCGCGACAAGTCCGAGCAGCACATGTGGGAGGTCCACCGGCAAGGGCGTTCGGTCCTGTGGAGCGGCGTGCGCGAGCGGGCCGAACTCTACGTCGAGCAACTCCACGGCTACCAGCTCCTCTCCACCCTGGAGCGCGCACTCGACTAAAGGCGATGAAGGTTTTCCGCAAAGGCAAGCGTTCGCCTGCCGTGGTCTTCGAGGAGATCGAGCCGTTCTTCATCGACATCCTGCGCGGCCTGCCCGCCGACGCCGATCCGGGCGACCACCCGGCGGCGCGGGCGCGCCTCTTCAGCACGCCGATGACCGGGGCGGACGACGGCGACGAGTTCGTGGACGATTGGCAGCGGCTGGTCGTGCCTGAGATCAAGGACCTGTTCCTGTCGGCGCGCGAGATTGTCACGGGCGACCTCGCCGCGCTGCCGACTTCCGGCCTCCCGCCGACCGAGGCGGACTCAGCCGGCTACGGCGAGTTGTTCAACCCGGTGGCGTTCGTCCCGTCCGAGCACAGCCTCACCATCCCCGGCGACCACCTGGAAGCGTGGCTGCGCGTGCTCAACCAGGCGCGGCTCGTTCTCGGCGCACGCCGTGGCTTCGACGAAAAAGCCATGCACCGGGAGCGGCCATTCCCGCCCTTCCACGCGCCGCACGAGCGCGACATGTTCAAGATCAATTTCTACGACGACATCCAGCAGCTCCTCATGCAGGAGATGGGCTACGGATGAATGCTTGAACGTTAATGTAGTATTGTGTCGCCTTCGCGTCCGGCGGGGACGCGGGCCCCGTATCTTCCCTTCAAACTATGTGGATTGTTCGCCTCGCGCTGCGCCGCCCGTACACTTTCGTGGTGATGGCTATGCTCATCTTCGGCCTGGGCATCCTGGCGTTCCTCACGATGTCCACGGACATCTTTCCGGAGATCAACATCCCGGTCGTCAGCGTCATCTGGACCTACACAGGCATCTCGCCCGACGACATGGAAAAGCGCGTCATCTACGTGTCCGAACGCGCCATGACCACGACGGTCAACGGCATCGAGCACATGGAAAGCCAGTCCATGAATGGCGTGGGCGTCATCAAGATTTACTTCCAGCCCAACGTCAAGATTGAGGAAGCCGTCGCCGAGGTCACCAGCATCCAGCAGACGATCCTACGCGTTCTGCCTCCCAACATCACGCCCCCGCTGATCATCCGCTACAGCGCCAGCAGCGTGCCGGTGCTCCAGATCGCCGTCTCCAGCCAAACGCTCTCCGAACAGGAGCTTTACGACTACAACCTCAACTTCGTCCGCCAGCAGCTCGCCACCGTGCAAGGAGCCAGCGTGCCGCTGCCCTACGGCGGCAAGCCGCGCCAGATCATGGTGGACATCAACAACGAGGCCATGTACGCCCACGGCGTCTCGCCCCAGGATGTCACCAACGCGCTCAACGCCCAGAACCTGACCCTGCCCGCCGGCACGGTGAAGATCGACCAGCGCGAGTACCTCGTAAAACTCAACGGCAGCCCCGACGTGGTCAGCGGCTTCAACGATCTGCCGATCAAGGTCGTCAACGGCTCGACGGTCTACATGCGCGACGTGGCGCAGATCCACGACGGCTTCGCGGTCCAGACCAACATCGTGCGCAAGGACGGCCAGCGCGCCACGCTGCTGAGCGTGCTCAAGAGCGGCGGCGCGAGCACGGTGGACATCGTCAACCGCATCAAGGCTCGTCTGGAACAGATCCGCCCCGGGTTCCCGGCGGGCTTCGACGCTGAACAGCTTTTCGATCAATCCGTGTTCGTCACCGATGCCAAAGACGGCGTGCTCAAGGAGGCGCTCATCGCCGCGTGCCTGACGGCCGTGATGATCCTCGTCTTCCTCGGAAGCTGGCGCTCGACGCTCATCATCGCCGTGTCGATCCCGCTCTCCATCCTGGTGTCGCTGCTGCTGCTCGACGCGCTCGGCTACACGCTCAACGTGATGACGCTGGGCGGCCTGAGTCTCGCCGTCGGCATCCTCGTCGACGACGCGACGGTGGAGCTGGAGAACATCCACCGCAACCTAGGCATCGACAACAAACCGCTGACCAAGGCCGTGCTCGACGGCGCGCAGCAGATCGCCGTGCCGGCCTTCGTGGCGACCCTGTCCATCTGCATCGTGTTCGTGTCGGTGGTGTTCCTCAACGGGCCAGCGTTTTACCTGTTCGTGCCTCTGGCGCTGGCGGTGGTCTTCGCCATGATGACCAGCTACCTTCTTTCCCGTACGCTGGTGCCCGTCATGGTCCATTACCTCCTCGTACCGGAGGTTGAACTATACCGCGAGGAGGCCGCCTTGGAACACGCCCACGCCGGTGGCGGCAACGGCTCAAACGGTGCGAACGGCGACAAGCCGGCGGGTCCCGTTGAGCACCAAAAGGAACTCTCGCTCTTGGGTGAATCCCGTGACGACGGCAACGGCAACGGCGGTAACGGCCATGAGCCCGCCCATGCCTTCGAGCCACCGCGACAGTTGGCGTTGGGGCTGCCGGAGGTGAAGCGCAAGGAAGTCAACGGAAGTAAGAACGTTCACGAGAAAAGCGGCGTGGATCGCTACGACGAGAAACAAGAAGGCGCGCACAAGGATTGGGTCTGGAGGCTGCACGAGAAGTTCAACGGCGGCTTCGAGCGGTTCCGCGCCGGCTACGGGGCGATGCTCGGGTGGGCGCTGGAACGTCGCGGGCTGGCCATCATTTTTTTCGTGTGCTTGTTCGGGGTGTCGTTGTGCCTGATCCCGTTCATCGGGCGTGACTTCTTCCCGCAGGTGGACGCCGGGCAGTTCCGCTTGCACGTACGCACGCCGGCCGGGACGCGCATCGAGGAGGCCGAGAAGGTCTTCGGGCAGGTGGAAGACTACATCCGCACGGTCGTGCCGGGCGAGGAACTGCGCCTGATGATTGACAACATCGGCCTGCCGGTCGGCGGTGTGAACCTCGCCTTCAGCGACAGCGCGACCATCGGCTCGACGGACGGCGAGATTCAGGTCGCCCTCAAACCAGGGCACAAGACTTCGGTGTTCGAGTTTACCAAGCGGCTCGGGCGTGAGTTGCCGACCAAGTTCCCTGGCATGGATTTCTACTTTCAGCCCGCCGACATCGTCAGCCAGATCCTTAACTTCGGCCTACCTGCGCCTATCGACGTGCAGGTCACCGGCCGGCGCGACGTGGACAAGAACTTCCAGATCGCCCACGAGATCGCCGGCAAGCTGCGCAAGGTGCCGGGCGCCGTGGATGTGAACGTCCATCAGCTCGTGGATGCCCCGCAGTTTGATCTGAACATGGACCGCGACCAGGCGATCCGGCTTGGCTTCACCGCAAACGACGTGGCAAATTCACTCCTGATCTCCCTATCCTCCAGCGGTCAGACGGCGCGTAACTACTGGGTCAATCCAACCAACGGCGTTAACTACCTCGTCGCCGTGCAGACGCCGCAGTACGAAATCGACTCGCTCAACGCGATGAACAACACGCCGATCTCGCTTGCGGGTCAAACGGCGCAGTCGCAACTCCTGGCGAACATGTCCACCTTCAAGCGCGACATCGCCCCGGTGGTCATCAACCACTATAACCTCCAGCCGACCTTCGACGTGTACGTCAACAATCAGGACCGTGATCTCGGCGGCGTTTCGGGTGACGTGCAGAAGATCGTCCAGGAGTATGCTCCGAAGCAGCCGTGGTACAAGGAAATGGTGCCCGGTTGGGGGCGCAAGCTGCTGCCGGAAGCATGGTTCAAGTTGCCGCCTTCCAAACTGCCGAAGGCTTCGACTGTCGAGGTCCGCGGACAAGTGCAGAGCATGAACACGGCGTTTGAGCGCTTGGGACTGGGCATCATCTTTGCGGTGGCACTCGTGTACTTCCTGATGGTGGTCAACTTCCAGAGCTGGCTGGACCCGATGATCATCCTAACCGGCCTGCCCGGGGCATTCTCAGGCATCCTGTGGATGCTCTTCGCCACGAAGACGACCTTCAACGTGCCGAGCTTGATGGGCACGATCATGTGCATCGGCGTCGCCACGTCGAACTCCATCCTGCTCGTGACCTTCGCCAACGACCAGCGCCTCGAAAACGGTGCGGGCGCACTCGAAGCCGCGCTCTCCGCCGGTACGACGCGCCTGCGCCCGGTGCTGATGACGGCGCTCGCCATGATCCTCGGCATGATCCCGATGAGCCTCGGCCTCGGCGAGGGCGGCGAACAAAACGCCCCACTGGGCCGCGCGGTCATCGGTGGCATGCTGCTGGCGACGGCGACCACGCTGTTCTTCGTGCCGGTGCTCTACAGCATCCTGCGCAGCAAGCCCCTCGAACCCGTCAGCGCCGAGGACGCCGAACTCCTCTTCGAGAAGGACGAACCCGAGTACCAGATGGCGATGGCGCAAAAGGACGGTGACGGCCAAGGCGAACCCGCCCACGCCGGCAGCAACGGCCATCAGTAAAAGGACGCACCGATGGCCAACGAACCACAAACCAACGGCCGCCACGCTCCCGCGCAGACCGACCATGGTCGCGGCGGGAACCAGCCTCCTTCAACAAAGAGCGGGGTCGGCAAGTTTTTGCTCATCGCCATCGGAGTGGCGCTCGTGCTGGGTGTGCTGGCGTTCTTCGGCATCAGCGGGGCGGTCGCCAAGCACCGCGAACGCGACAAGACCGCACAGGCGGTCGAGGCTGGATCGACGACCGTGCGCGTGACCAAGCCGACGCGCTCGCCGCCGGTGTTCGACTTTCACCTGCCCGGTTCCAGTGAACCCCTCACCACGGCCACGCTCTACGCGCGCGTCAACGGATATCTAAAATCCCGCCTCGTGGACATCGGCGACCGCGTCCAGAAGGACCAACTCCTGGCCGAGATCGACGCGCCAGACCTAGACGCGCAACTCAACGCCTCCCGCGCCCAGCTTGAACAAAACCGTGCCGCCTTGGGCATCGCCAAAGTCACCTACGAGCGCGAGCAGCGCCTGCTGGAGCAGAAGGTCGTCAGCAAGCAGGAGTACGACCAATCTGAGGCGACCTACAACCAGGCCGTCGCCAACGTGAAGACTGCCGAGGCCAACGTGCAAAACCTTTCCGTGCAGCAGGGGTTCGAGAAGATCATCGCGCCGTTCACGGGGGTAATCACCACGCGCTTCTTAGACGACGGTGCGCTCATCGCCAGCGGCAGCGCCACGACGACGCCCGCCATCTACACCATTTCGCAGACGGACGTGCTGCGTGTGTTCATCTACGTGCCTCAGGCGTACGCGCCCAACGTGCAGACCGGGCAGGAGGTCGAGGTCACCGCGCCGGAGTACCCGCAGAAAATTTTCAAAGGAAAGGTGACACGCACCGCCGATTCCCTCGACCCGACCGCACGCACCGAGCGGGTGGAAATCCAGATTCCCAGCGAGAACGGCCAGCTTCTGCCTGGCATGTACCTGAACATCCGTTTCAAGGTCGAGCAGAACGAACCCGCGCTCGTCGTGCCCGCCAACACCCTGGACATTCGCAAGGAAGGCCCCCGCGTGGCGGTGCTGGACAAGGACCAGAAGGTGCATTACCGCGATGTGAAGCTCGGCCGTGACTTCGGCTTGACCATCGAGGTCGTTGGCGGTTTGCAAGGCAATGAGACGGTGGTCGTCAATCCCTCCACCGACTTGGTGGAGGGAGCGAAGGTCGAGGTCGCGCCCGAAGAAAAGAAGGATGACAAGAAGAGCGGCTAGGGTTGTCCTCCCTGGTGAGTGATGCGATGGCAAGCGCATGGACCACGTTGAAAAGATTGGACTCGGATTCTTGGGTCTAGGCTGGCCGGGGGAGCAGCACGCGAAAGCCGCCCTCTCGCTGCCGGGTGCGGCCGTGTACGCCGCTTGCGACCTCGGCGCGGAACGACGCGCGAAGTTCGGGGCGCAGTTCTCGCCCACCAAGAGCTTCGAGCACTACGACGACATGCTGGCCGACCCAGCCGTACAGGTCGTTGTCGTTTCGCTGCCGAACTTCCTGCATGCCTCGGCGACGATGGCCGCGCTCCAGGCTGGCAAGCACGTCCTCTGCGAAAAGCCGCCGACAATGAACGTCGCGGAAGTGGAAGCCATCCGCGACGAGGCCCAGGTGCGCGGGTTGACTTACGCCTTCAGCCGGCAATCGCGTTTCAACAACAAGATGCTCGCCGCCAAAAAGCTCGTGGAAGACGGCACGTTGGGGAACGTGTACTTCGCGCGCGCAGAGCGGGTGCGTTCGGCGGGCATCCCGGTAGGCGTCGGCGGATGGTTCCTGGAAAAGGCCAAGGCGGGCGGCGGCGCGATGATCGACATCGGCGTGCACGCGCTCGACGCCGCGTGGTACCTGGCGGGCTGTCCCAAGCCGGTAGCGGTGAGCGGACGCGTGTCGGCCAACTTCGGCCACACGATCCCGGTCGGTGTGAAGTACGACGTGGAGGACGCCGGCTTCGCCTTTGTGCGCTTTGAGAATGGGCTGGTGCTGCATCTGGAAGTTTCCTGGGCCGGCAACCAGACCGACGCCGTGCCGAAGAGTCCTTGGGCCGGGCACGAACTGGAAAACACCACGCTCTACGGCGACCGGGCGACGCTGATGCTCGACCCGCTGACCCTCTACACGATGGAGGGCAAGGAGCGCCGGTCCGCGCCGGTCCCGACCGGACCGGAGACGAACGGCTTCAACCACCAGTTGGCGGATTTTCTCGACGCCATCCGTACCGGCCGGCCGCCGGTCAACAACGTCGATCAGGCCGTGGATCTGATGAAAATGCTCATGGCGATCTATGAGTCGAGCGACTTCGGGACCGAAGTGCGGCTGGACGCGCTGTACTGAACTGTAGCCTCGCGGCGTAGTTGTTAAGAAAAAGGGTGGAACACGTTCAAAGTCCTTTGAAACACCTTTCGCGTACCGATCCGCGCACTTGTTTTGCACGCGGCAGCTTTACGAGCACTTTTCTGTGCGGACCGTCAATCCGAGGCAGCGACCTCGGTGAACTGGAGCCGTCCGTTGGCTCCAAATCCGGCCGTCTGTGCGGTCTGCGAGTTCATGCCAGCCCGTCGCGCTAGATGTGCGGGAGCATCATCTGAAAAGTCTTGTTCAGCCGTTTGCACAGGCTTTGCAGTTTCTTTGCAAGACTGCTTTCCGTCGGCCTGTTTTGCGGCTTTGCCGGTGCCGGCGCGCTCGGGTGCAACTTGATCCAACGCGCGCTTGATGTCAGCGCGTGTAGCCACCGTGCGGCCTTCCTGATGGGCAAAGAAAGAGGCGATGTCTACCACGCGCTTGATGCCGAAGAGGTATTCCTGTGCGTCCAGCGCGTAAGCCGCGAGTCGCACCACCGAAGGCGCATCCGCTGCGGGGGCGATTTTGCGCGCCACCGCCATGACTTCCTCTTCCGTCAGTGTCGCCGGAAGCAACTCTTTCCATGTGATCCGACCGCGCAGTTGCTTGGCGTTCCACTGGAGGTGCTTCTCGTAGTGCGTGCACTGCCGGTCGAACTGCGGTGTCGAGACAAAGACCACCGGTACTCCTTTGTCCAACAGCGAGCGTCGGACCCAATCTAGCCGCTTAGGCGGGCACTTGGGGCGGGCGCTGATAGGTATCAGCCAGTGGGCTTCGTCGAACACCACCGTCAGGTGCCCTGCCTGGAGCATGTCCTCGATCTTGCCCCGTAACTCCAACGCTTTGAGCTGGCCAGAGGAAGCTGTACCGATGGACCGTGCCAGACTGCGAAAAAAGGATGTTTCGTCTCCGCCAGACTCTAAGTCGATGAACACCGCCTCACCGGGGTGCATGTCACAGTAATTGCGCGCGGCAGTGCTTTTACCCGTTCTCTGGTCGCCTTCTACAACAGCTAGGCCCTTTGCGAACGTGGCAATCCCAATTGCCTTGTGTACCATGCGGGAGACTTGCGTGTCTGCGATGGCATCACGCGCGGCGTCGATCTGCCGTTGCCGGAATAGCATCAGCGTGCCCACAAAATCTTCGATCCACCACGTCGAGTCGAGGCAGTTCTCCCGCCGACCAGGCAGTTGGTAGTAGAAGGAGGGTTTCTCTAGGTTAGTACGAGGATCCAAGCAAAGCGCGCGCAAGGCGCTTTCAAGCCCACCCCCTGCCGCTGCTTTGCGGCAAATTGCGAAGAGGTCATCGGCTTGGGTTGGGAAATCATCATCTCTCGGGCAAAAGAAGCCATCGAGAAGTGCGGCATCGTCTTGAGCCGATCGATTAGGCGTATCGGGGAAATCGTGCCGTAGCGCCTCCCGCTCATCATCGTCGAGTTTCTGCCCCGGCTTGAGTGCCAATCCCCTCATGCCCGGCGTGCGAAACTTCTCTGGAAACGCAGCGAGAATTTCGTCTGCCACCCGACGCAAACCGCCATCGCGGTGGGAAAGTTGCTGGAGAAAATAGCACAGCGCACGATGCTCCGAACGCATCGCCACTTTGCATCTGCGGGCGACAAGGTTGCCTAGGAGGCCGACCTCATGCGCGCTGCTGGAGGCATAAGCCTCTTGGCTGACAGCGGAGCCATCCTGCCGATACCGGGTGCTACTCATCGTTCAAGTTTTCCTGTGCCTCCATTTCGTCAGCCTGTTTGAGCAGTTGCAACGAACGCAGGCGTGCATCGGCATCGCGGCCAGGCGTGGAGGCGCGGATGCCGAGTTCGCGCTCCAGTTCGGACGTGCGCCGCGCGACTTGTTGCCGCTCGTCGTCTTTGACCCGGACTTTGGCGCGTCCCTCCTTGATGGCATCGCCGAGCAGCACGGTATTCAAATCTGCATCGATCCGACGGAACATGGACTGTTTGAGCAATGGCCCGATGGCACGGTAAGCAGTCCTCTGGTAGCTGCTGTGCGCGGCGGATTGAGAAAGCGCCGCACTGAGTTGACCGGGCGCTGGATAAAAGGAGGCGACTTGAGGCAGCAGCGGCACTTCAATTGGGTTCCGGTCGTGTAGATCCGTAATCGTCACAGAGGCCGGCGGCGCGCCGTCGCCTTCTTGTACGTCGTACCGCACGATAACTTCCTTGCCCCTCAAGCGGCTGGTTTCTGCGTTGCAATACGCGGGCCGCTGACTGTGCCACGAGATTGTCACACCTCGCTGCCCGACTTTCGCTTGGCAGCGATGGTTTAGCAGCAGGTAGCGTGTCGGTCCTTCAAGGCGGGTGAGCGGATCGCGGTAGTCGAACCATTTCTCCCACGCCTGCAATGGTGAGAGCTTTTGCAGTCGCCGGCCATCTTGGCGTTCGTTGTTGTAGCGATTACAGTAGCCGATGAGCTTTTCGATCCACTGCTCTTTGCTGTAGAGAAAGCTGCCGTATTCAATCTTACCGGCTGCCGCGTCACGAAGCTTTTTCTGGATGCGCTCGAATTTTTCCGTCATCTCCGCTCGGCCGACATACCCGACCTCGCCGTCCATCATATCTTCGAGCTTGCCGATGGTATTCTCGATAGTCTTAGAGCGGGGCAGATGGGCGTGACGGAACTCCACAAAGTCGCGCAGTCCCTTTTCGGTGTCTTCCAAAGTAATCTCGTTCCTCGCGGTGCCCTTGAGCAGCCGCGCGCTGGACCAAAGCCCGCGCTCAAAGTACAGAGCTTTTCGAGGCAGGCCGTAGCGGTCGTGCGCGGTGATGAACGCGTTGCGAATGATGCGCGCGTTGTAGTTACGTTCCGAGTGCAGAGCGAAGCTCAGAATGAGTGAGGTCCGCACGTCACAAAAAAGGATGAACTGGCCGCGCATCGCCATCGGTCCATCCGGTGTGTTCTCCCAGTAATAGGAGTTCAAAGTTACGTCATCGGCCGTCCACACGTCTCCCGGACTGATGTCCGAGTAATCACGCTCAAGGTAGGCTCCTCGGAGCTTTGCCTGGCGCGGTCCGTGGTGAATGTCCCAAAGGTTGGCGACTTCGTCGCGCAACAGGCTTCGGAGGCTTTCGGGAAGATAACTTTTCGACGCGAACCACCTATTGAGCCGAAGCGTCGTTTCGACGCTCAATTCTTTGCCATGCATCGCGTTGCGGACGCCAAGGGAAAGACGCCCTCGCGCTTCGACCGCTCTAGCCTTGATGATCAACAGGTCCGATTCTGGCCACGCTGCCCGCGCATCGTCGCGTGGTCCCCTACGTCGATCCACAAGCGCGGACTTTTCGCGGCCGCCTGCTTTCCACCGCATGAGGTTGCGAGAAAAAGACATCTCAAGGGCGGTCGCGCTTTTCGCCAACTGCACGCCAGAATCTGCTAGCGTTCGGAATATCTGGCGTCGTGCCTGCCGCTCATCGGCGCCGGAGGAAACCAGTACGTCTATCTCGGTCAACGCCACTTCCCAGAGATGAGCTTTTTCCTCCGCGGTTGGTGCGGTCGGGTTTTCGATTTGCAAAAGCGCCCTGCAAACCTCGTGCACGGTGCTTGAAAACCGGTTCACAGGTGCGGCGGTCAGCATGTTACGCTTGGCGAGCTTGGCGGGCAGGAAGATTTCTAGTGGATACTCGCCACGCCAGCCCGCGCGCTCAACCGTGCGGTTCTTAAGTCGATGCCAATGGGCTGATGACACTGCATGTCCAAACTCGGCCTTGTACTCTGCCAGCCCGCTCGCTTCGATCTCGGCTGCTGGGAGAGGGGGCATGATGGCGATGCGCTTCAAGGTCGGCGCGAGCGCGCGCTCGAGCTTCGCGGCTTCGACGATGCAATGCTCGGCCAATTCGGCCAACGTCACCGGTTTGCCGTCGATGGTCGGACGCCACGGTGCACCGGGATCGGCGAGCAGGTGGGCGGTGTCCCGGTAACATCCCTGGCGCGCCTTAGCGGCTAGTTCGTCGCGCATGGATGTCGGAAGTTGCTCCAACGTCCACGCGAGAGCCTGCTGCCCTCGCGCGAGGGCACGTCCGCCGGGTGCAACGTCCACCAACCGCTTCTTGACGCCGCGCGGGCTGATCCTAAGCGCGGCGGCGATCTGCGCGGCAGTAAACAGGATGGACGTGCCGATGGCGCTCATGTCGCAGGTTCAGCCATCGGGAACACGGCCAGCTTGATTTCGCCGTCGTGCTTGCTCACAGCCACCACTTCCACTCCTCCCGCCTGCAAAGTGGTCGCATTTGGTACTTCGGTAGCGTCTTCCTTGGCGGCGAGAGGATGAATTGCCAAGCGGACTTCGCGCGGGCGCAGGAAGTTGATTGTCACCGACACACCCGCCGCCAGCGGCTGAGGTTTCGGCCCAAGGATGGCTTCCATGTTGTTCCGGTAGAACGTGCCGACGGAAGTCGGTGAAATCGTGATGCCCAACTCGTCTCGCAAGAGCCGGTGCACTTCCGAGTAGGACTTGTTCTCACGCAGCCAACCCAACAGGGTTTCGCGTTGGTCTGGGGTGAGAGTCTGGAGCGGACCTTGATCCGAGCGGGGTTTGCGGTTGCGGCTCATGGTGTCTAAGGGATGCCGAGTTCGACGCGGTTACCGGTGATGGCATCGAGGATGACCTTGGTGCCCTTCTTGCTCCGCATGTGCCGCATCATGGCGTCTTGGTCGAAAAAGACGTAGGTATGGTGATGGTGATCACCACCGCCAGTTCCGCCCTCGCCACGGCGGCTGCGCGGTCCACTGGCACGTCCGGTCGGGCTGTAGCCGCCAGCAGAGGCCATCGCTCCGCGTGCGTCCGAGGAGAGGCGCGGCACGCGCACGTTCATCCTTGCCTGTGAGAGCGCGCGGAGGTTCTCCACGCCCCAGCTGAGCACGGACGACTTCGGAAAAACGTACTCTCCCCGGTGAACCACACCCGCTACTTCGCTCTCGTGACCGTCGCCCGTGTAGCCGCCCGAGCGGTAGCTGCCGGCGGCGGCGCTGGCAGCAGTCGCACCGGCTAGAGCCGCGCCGTACGCAAGAGAACCGATGCCAACCGCCGCGCCTTCGGTGGCAATCGCCATGTTGATGGCCGCTGGTGCCGAGGCAACCGCGAGCTGCGAGGCGCTTTGGATGGCCCCTTGGTTCGCCTGCTTGTTTGTCAGCGCATCAATGGCCGCCATGATGAGCCGGCCCGCGACGTACTCGACAACGATCTTCACGAGCATGGCGATGATGCTCTGACCCACTTCGGCGAAGGCTTGGCCGAGCGTCTTCGTGCGGGTGATCAGCCCGGTGATGGCGTTGCTGATGCCGTTGGTGATGGTCGTGGTGATCTCCCGCGCCGCGTTGCCCGCCACCTTGGCGAGGTCCGTGAACCCGTTGGCGAGCTGCGTGAGCTGCACACGGATATTGCCGAGGGGCGTCAGCTTCGCCGCCTCCAGGTTCATCTCCTTCTGCTTGAGGATCACCTGCGCGACGGCCGCTTTGATCTTCTCCAGGTCGGCCACCGTCTTCGGCGTCTGAGGCTGCGCCGTCAGTTTGGTTTGCTCGGCTTCCAGTTGCTTCTGGAGTGCGGCCAACTGGACGAGGAAAGTCTGGATCGTCTGGATGTTTTTCTGTGCCGCCTCGGCCGGACTCTTCTCGCCGAGCGCGAGTTCCACGTCAGTCAGCTTGACGGTGGACTGGTACTGCGATTCGAGCTTGGAAAGCTGCTCCAGGAGTGCCCGGCGCGCTTCCAGGTCGTTGTTGTCCTTGCCGCCCGTGTCGGGCTTCTTGTCGGGCAACACCTTCCCCGGCTTCGTCGGGTTGATCTTGGTGTCGTCGTTCGCGCTGCCGGGCTGTGCTTTGATGACGCCAAGGCCGAGCTGGAGAGCCGCCGCGCCCGCCGCGATCACCGCGTTGCGCATGTTGGCGATGGCTCCATCCACCATGCCCTGCGCGGTCTTGACGATGTAGTCGGTGCCCTTGAAGAGTCCCGCCGCCGCCGTGTCCACCGCGCTGTTGACGGATGAAGCGATACCGCCGGCACCGGGGATTGCGCTCAAGACACCCATGATCGTCTTGACGAAACTCACCGCCTGGTTGACCGCATCTTGGAACGTCGCGGCGAGTGCCTGCACGATGGCTACGCCAAGGCCATCCATCGCCGCCTGCACGGCGTAGAACGCCGCCTTGACGAGGTTGCTGATGAGCGAACATGCCGCCGAGACGATGGGCGCGGCGGAAGTCAGGAGGTCCCGCAAGTGCGTTGCCGCGCTGGCGAAGTCGCCGTTGATGATGGCAGCGACAACCTGCAAGCCATCCCCGGCAATCTTGAGGAATGCGCCGATGACGTACCCGGCAGCCGTAAACTCCGGCTTGAGTGCCGTGAGCACGTCCTTGACTGCCTGGAGGAAGGGAGTCAGCCCGTTGACGATGGGGCGGCCGAAGGTTTCCATCATCTGCTGCCACGCGGTGCGGATGCCTTGCACCACGCCCGCGAAGGTCCGGGCGAACGCCGCCGCGGCACCGCCGTACTGGTCGAGCGACTTCTCCAAAGCCGCCCAGATTTCAGAGCCGCTCTTCCCGGCGGCGGCCATGTTCTTCAGTTCGTTGGCCGTCGAACCGGAGATCAACCCCGCGCGCTGCAACTGCTGCGTTGCGCGCTGGATGGGCTGGCCGTTTTGGATGGCCTCGTACGCCCGGCCGAAGCTGGTGGCAACGGAGGTCAGCGACTGGCCGGTACGCGCCGATCCTTCGATGACCAGCTCCAGACTCTTGCCCGTGCCGAGGGCGCCCTGGGAAAGCAGCGTCAACTCCTGGCTGGCCGCGCGCACCTGCTCGGTGGGCAAATTGAACTTCTCGGCCGTGGCGTCGAGTTCCTCCAGCCGCTGCTGTGCGGCTTGTGTGCTGCCCAGCAAGGCGAGGAAGCCCGTCTCGGCCGTCTGCTGCGTGGCGGCTTCGGAGATGGCCTCCTTGACCAGCCCAGCCGCCTTCGCGATGCCGGCGAGAGCGATGGTTGCCGCCGCGCCGACAACCAACAGAGGTCCGAGCGTGGACACGAACCCGGCCACACCGCCGCCGGCCGCCGCGACCTTCGGGCCGATGGTTTCCACCGCCTGTCCGAAAATCTGGAGACCCACGCCCGCGCGCAGCAGCGAAGGCTCCACCAAGCCCAAGGTGGTCAGGAGCGTGCCAAACTCCTGCGCCTTGCCGCCGAACGCATTGTAGCGCGCCGCGTCGGCTGCCTGTTTCTCGGCAGCGGCGAGCCGTTCGGAGGCGGCGGCGGCCGCCTGCTTGAGTTGAGTGTAGGCACGCTCGGCTGCGGCGGCCTGTTGCGTGTAGTCGGCGACGTTGCGGCGAACGTTGGCAATGAACTCCGCGTTCGCTCCCTCTTCGGCCTCTATCTCTGCCAGGTATTGCTGCGCCTGCGCGAGGGCCGACAGCGACAGCGAAAGGCCGTTGGCGGCGCTTTCTTCCTCGGCGCGCAGGATGGCCGCTTCCCTGGCGAGGCTGAGTTCGGGCACCCGCGCTTCCGTCGAGGCGGTGCGCGCCACCGTCTCTTCGGCGAGGCTGCCGCTCAGCGAAGCGCGGGAACTCGCCTCGCTGGCGAGCAGCTCCGCCAGCGGTCCCGCCGCCGCCGCTTCCGCTTCCTGGGCGGCAACGGCTCCCTGCGCGGCGGTGGTGACCGCCGCAATGGTCTCGGCGTTGCGCCCGGCGGTCTCACTGATGGTGTTGAGGCCGTCAGTGACACCCTTCGCCTCTTGGGCAAGTTCGGTGGCTCCCTTCGCGGTCTGGGCCACTGCCTCCGTCAGACCCTTGATCTGCGCGAGGGCGTCACCCACTGACACCACGAACTTCAACTCAAACGGTCGGTCAGCCATAGTGCTAGAAGCGGATGCCCGCGCGCAGGAAGTCGCCGCGCGGACCGTTCTCGATGCTGTCCACCACTCGCTCCATGATCAGTCTCAGCTGCCTTACGGTGCGGGTGTCGAGGTAGGCGGCTGAGTATCCTCCGATGCCGATGAGGAAGTCGTAGGCGTCGGCGAGGTCAGTGCCGGAGCCTTCCCCACCCCGAACTGACCCAAGATGTCCGGCGGGAGGTTGAGGGCGACGGTCGGCCGCAGCAGAGCCGGAAAGTCGCTGCCCGGCAACTGCATCAGCCACTCACTGGGCTTTCCGGTGCAGGCCGTGACGAGGTTTTCGCCCACGGTAAACAGCAGCGTGGCAAAGAGCGCGACCTGGTCGACCTGGATTGACCCGTTGGGACTGACCTTGGCAAATCGATCCACGTGCGGGGCCAAGCTGGCGAGGAAACGCCGCTGCTCCTGCCAGTTGAGTTCTTTGATGGTGACCGTTTCCTTGCTCCGGGGGAGCGTGATGGTCACGTCCGGGGACATGATTTCTGCTGCGTTGTCTGAGTTCATCGTATGGGTGTTGGTTGGTGTGGTTGGTACGGAAAAGGTTCGGCGGGGTGGCGGCCGGTTTGCAGACCCTTTTGCAAACGCGCGGAAAGGCTTTGCAAAACGCTTGGAAGGGGTTGGGTGCGGCCGAGGGTCATTCCGGGGGATAGAAGGGCTTAAATCGCGTGGGAAGGAAGTTGGGCGGAACGGGTCCTGCCAACGGTCGTCATCGTGGGCTGACGGCGATGATCTGCTTGCCGATGGGGTCGTGGCGCATCTCGGCCTCGGCTTGGGGGGCGGGGCGGCGGCGGCCGTCCACCCGGTCGGCCAAGCGGGCGGTGGACGCGGCGCGCCGGCCGGGCGGCGAAGAAAGGGCGCCGCGCCCACCGGCACCGCCACGGGGGCCTGCGCCGACGGCGGGCGGCCAGCGTCGGCGTCGGCCATCCCGGCGAAGATGCGCGCGCCGAGCCGATCCTCCCGCATCGTGCGCAGGGCGGCGTCCAGCGTGCGGCCACCGCCGCGCCGCATCAGCTCGTCCAGCCGCCAGTTGTAGGCCGTGCGCCGGCTACCAGCCGTCGAAAGGTCGAGCGTGACCACGACCGTTGGCTCTGCGGGTACCTGTCCAGCGGGCCGTGAGTTCTTCGAAGCATCCACGTTGGTCAGGTTTGGACTGATGGTGGGCGCGTCAGTGGGTGAGCGAGTAGGGCAGTGTATGAATGATCGACACCGGGTCGCCCGCGTTGACGACGTTCAGCCGCGCGCGTCCGAAGACGATGTAGGTGCCGGCGGCGGCGGGCAGGCCGATGATCTGGCCGGGGTTGGTCGGATCGGCGACGAGCAGGGTGTTGGCGGCGATGGGGGCGCTCGCCACGCCGGGCAGCGTGCCGGGATAGATGCCGAAGAGCGCCACGGCTTTCTTGATGGTGTTGGCTTCCCCGGCGTCCACCTGATCGTTGAGGATGATGCCGCGCGGCACGTCGGCCTGCGCGCTGGTGGCGGCGAAGTGCCGGTCATCGGTGGAGAACTTGACCAGCGCGTTGCGGAAGGGGATGACGACGCCTATGTCCGGCCAGACGTTGTCGGTGCCGCGATGGTTGACTTCCATCGGGACCATCACGGCGTTGGTGGCGACGGCCCGGCCACGCAGGGTGTCGAGGATCGCCGCAAAGAGCAGCGCGGAGTGGAAGCGGATTTTTTGCATGGTTGGATCGGTGCTGAGTCGAAAGGGCGTTGAAAAAGAGGAGGCGGCAGCGTTTCAGGAAGCGGCTTCCCCGGCGCCCGACTGCGCCTCTTCGGGCACAGCGGCGGGAGCAGCACGAAGGGGATGGCGGTTCACCCCGTCCGGCGTGCCTTCCGGCCCGCTCTGAAGTTGATCGTGCTGCACCTGCACCTGCTCGGCCTGGATCGCCATGAGTTCGGCCGTGACTGCGGAGCTGCCGGGGCCGGCGGCGATGAGGGCCTGTTTGCGTGCGGCCACACGGTCGGGGTCGATGCCTTTAGGCAGTTCGGTAGCGAGCAGGTCGGGGTGTCGGACGGGAACGTTCATGGTAAGAGGCGAAGCGTTGAAATAAGAGAGAAGGAGGCGACCAACCCAAACGAAGTTCCGCGCAGCGAATCGCGGCTCTCACGCACCAAGGAGTGAAGCTAAGCCCCATGGTTTTTGACCGCCCCCTCCTCTAAAGGAAGATCTATTGGGCGTCCGGTTGCTGTCCGGTGATGGCAACGGCTTCGGCCAGCGTCATCCCATGACCGCTTCTAGTTTCACGGTTGTGGCGTCCAGCCGAGATGCCGGCAACACGCGCCAAGTGCGCGGATTGCTGCACTTCGGCGTCGAGGGCAACCCGTTCAGCCTGCATCTGACCATCCGCAGTTCTCCCGTCGAAGGCTTGGCAGTCCAGAAGCATCTTCTTCCGTTCGGCAACCTTCTGTGGGTCAATGCCTGCCGGTACGGCGAGGGAGATACCAAGTTGAGCGGGAGTCAAAGGAGCGTTTGTTTCTTGCATGATGGGATGTAGGTGGTGTGATCTCGGCGTTGAACGTCAGAAAACTTAGGCCGCCGCAACGTGGGGCGACGTGTAGGTGAACACTTCACGGCCTTCATGGATATTCTTCAGCGTGGCCTTGAGTGCCGTTGCTTTGGTGAGCACGTCCTCGGCGGCCGGCGGGGTGGGGGATGGACGCTTGTTGAAGGTGTCGTAAGCGAAGTTTCGGCCAGTGTTGCAAAAGGCCGTCAGCTCCCGCACGGCGGGCAGCGCCAGGAACTCCTCGTCGGTCAGGCCGCTGCGTGAGGCTTCGACGCCAAAGGGAGCCATGGCGACGATGAGGGCGGCCGTGGCACGCTGACGCAACTGCGCTGCCAATGGTCCCCAGCACAGATTGTGGATCAACGCGGCGCTGCCCCGCACGATGTCCGCCGCGGACCGCAGTTGGGCGGCAAAGGCAGCCTCTTCGGCGGCAATTTTCTCGGCGATGACCGCGCGTTGCGCACCAACGGCCTGCAAACTTGCCACCGTCTTTTCGTCGTGCTTACCAGAGGCATTCAACCGCTCCGCTTTCGCCTCCACATCCGCCGCTTCCTGCCGCAGGTCAGCGAGGCGGGTTGTCCACGGCGGTAATACTTCAGAGATGGAATCGACCTGCTTAAGAGCAGTTTCGACTTGGTTGCGTTGTTGATCGTTCAAGGAAGGCAGTCGCATAGATGACAGGCGGTAAGCATTGAGGTTGGTGTAGGCGGCGGCGGCGAGAGCGGGTTCCTGGAAGCACTTGAGGAAAGCGGCGTGGCAGCTAGCTAGGTGTGCACGAGTGTCGTCCTTCACTCTGCTGAGTTCGCCGCTCCGCCAGTGGCAGTACCGCCTGCCGATCTCACGGGTTGCAAGCACGTCAACGCTCATGCCGATGAGGCTGGCAAAATCCTGGCGGGAGATTTTTAGCGCCAAGCGTAAAGCCAGCATTTTCTCCTGAAGCTCTTCTGCTTGCTCAGGCGTGCTGTCTTCGTTCCGAAAGCGCTCGGGAACACGCTTGCTGCGTAGTGAGGTTGCCACGTCCGAAGCTTAATCCGACCATGGTGTTTCTGTAAACCAGATTTTCCAGATTACCTGAAACAAAGGTAAATGGCATTGGGGCAGGGCATCTGGTATCCCCTAATCAATGCCGAGAAGCCCGCTACCCGCCCGCGAGGCGGAAATTTGCCAGCGGCTGCGTATATGGCGTGAGCAACGAGGCATCTCCCGTGTTCAGTTTGCCGAGAAGGTTGGACTGCGTGCGGACTCCTATTCCGCGTACGAATATGCTCGTGCCCCTGTGCGCTACGAGTTGGCCCAGAGAATCTTCGCTTGGTTCAACATCAACGCGAAGTGGCTGGCAACCGGTGTCGGACCGCTTAACCTTGCCACTCCTACCCCGCTGGCCCGCGAACTCGGAATCAGCCCGCGTGAGGCGTTCAGTTCTGTCTACGACCGGTTGCTTGTGCCCGACGTGGAAAAGCGGAATGAAGCCGCCATTGAAAGATTGAGGCTCCGGCATCTGTTGCCCTCATCAACCGTTGATCCTCCAACAAGCTCGCATGAGCGCGTTTTACTTGAGGAAGCTCTTCAATCCTTCCTACGAGAGTGTTTCTCGGAGTTCCCAGCCGATGATCTCGCTGCATTCGTCGGTGGGATTATGAACTTGGCCGCTGAAATCGGTTACGCATCCATGTCGCTGAACGAGGAAGAAGCTAGGAGGCGTCGCGCCGAGATGGATGCCGCTTGTGCCTTCATTGCACGCCGTCGGCAGGAACTCGGAATGGAGTACCCCCCCTTACCCGGCAGTCTCGAAACGGGATATCCCCCGTTGCCAGGTAGTTGAAGACTTGCCCGTGTGCGGAGGAAGGCACTTCAAATCCCAGATAACCCGGTAATTGAACCTCGCCCGCACGCACGGGGAAGGCCTGAGACGCTGCTATCTGAAGTAGCAGCGTTCCTCAATGGAACTCCCTCTGCTGCTTTTACTTTTGGCGACGGAGTGTGGCGTCGTCATCTTCGGTCAGCAATGCCATAGGGATCGCAAGTTTGCCGCCACGTCGGCCAGCCTGCACAAGTGCTGCCATCGCTTGCTCAAAGAAATCTGTGGCATTGGCGAACTCCATCCGCCTCTCCAACTCGGCATCGAAACTCGCTTTAAGGGATGCCTTAGTGCGGAAGGTCACACCCGCCTGCTTGTTCTGTGCCATAGGGAATTTTCTGTTGTCGGTTCAAACTGATTGCAAATCAGACATACAGATGCTTGGCTTATTTTGCATCGTGCCCCCGGCTTCTGCCGATTAGGGCACCTCAAACTCAAACAGTAACCCATACCAAAAATGTGGGGCCGTTCGGTCTGGTACACCGAAACGGCCCCGCGCTAAACACCGATGAAATTGCATCCCAACGGTGACCGGACCTTATTGCCCGGCACCAAACCCGTCAAACACAAAACCGGAAAATCTTTCCGCGCATCGAAGCAGTCGGCACCGGCTCAGCCGCCGCTGCCAAACGAGGCACACGCGCCGCGTCCACCCATCCTCCCGCCGCCATCGCTCCCGGCGGCCGTGGTCACGCCGCAAACCCTGGCCCCGCTCACGCTCGGCGAGGTCGCTTGGCAAAACCGCGCTTGGCCGCGCATGTTCACCTTGCCCGGTATCAAACGCTACCTCGACTACGATGCTGAGACGCTCTGTGCGCACTTGGCCTCGGCCTTCCTCGACTTCCAAGCCGAGTTGCACGAGTTGGTAGCCACCGCCGCGCAGACGCGCCCAGACCGCGCCGCGGCACTGGCTGAGGCTGTCACCATCTTGGAACAGTGCGCCAGCATGGAAGGCTTCGCTACCGAGCTGGACCACACCCCGAGCAACGGGGAGTCGCCGCTCCTGCGCTTGGCCGCGCTGGCCAAGGTGCAAGCGTTGAACAAAGGGAAGGGAGGGACGCAACAGTGAAAAACCGCGTCCCAAAAGCCAAGGCGTACCACCGGGACATCGTCGTTCCCAAGTGGCACAAGAAGCTAGCCTGTGTGGTCCGTGTCCGCTTGACAGCGGAAGAGGCATCCGAAGTCCAAGCACTCGCCGACCAGCTCGGCCTGACGCTGGATGCTCTGATCGACTTCTACGTGGACCGCAAATTACCGATGCGGCCGCGGCTTAAAGAGCCCACCATGAAGCTGACGAGGATCGTGTTTCAGCCCGCGCTTTCACCCGAAACGATGGCTAGGCTCCAACGAGCCGCCGCGTTCTACGAAGAGTCGCTTGAACGCTTCATCGCCGGCTCTATCGCAGGTGCCATCCACGGGGCGGAAGACTCGATGTTGATCGATCCTCGCACCGGAGAGTTGATCGGCGAGGATTTCCTCGCCGCCCTGCTGCTGCGCGATGTGGATTACTACCGCGGCGGAAAGGAGGTCAAATGAGCCACGGCAAACATCTCGCCTGCTGCGTTGGAGACCACTCCGGCCGCATCGTCCGCGATGTAGCCCCGGACCGCACTCCCGTCACCTTCTTCCATGAAGACGGCCGCGTCTGGAACGTGGTGGACTTGCCCAACCGCATCCTCGACGCCTACCGCAAACTGGCGCGGCGGGAGCACACCGGGATTAACTACCTGCTCTCTGCCGCCTTTGTGGAGGCGGCACAAAAGCTGTTGGACGAAACCGAGTAGGTCACATCAGACGCGCCACGCCGGGCCGGGGAGTAATTCCTTGCCCGGCGTTTTTCGTTGTCTGTTTCAAGTCAATCTTTCACAGGACGATACTGCTGTGACAGCACTAGGCTGATGTCGCCGCCAAAGCAGCATAGGAATAAAATAAGGAATTTTTGCTAATTGCTTTGACAACTCTTCGGCCGCGCGCATGCTCGCTGCACGATGAACGAGTTCGATGCTCAACAGAGGTTCGCTCCCTACGTTGCATGGATCCGGGAGTGCTGGTGGAAGGGCTGGGACGAATACCACCAGAAATTGCAAGATCCGATGGACGACGCCCGCGCACGGTCCGTGATGATTCAGAACCGGGCGGTCATCCATGCAATCAAGACCTGCGGAAAGTTCGGCGGGATTCATCCTTTCACCTTCGATTCCCGCCGTCTGCTGTTGATCCCGGACTGCGCCATCCTTCAATTCAAAAAACTGACGGACGAACTGAAGCTGTCGAACAATGTGAATAAGACGGTTCATCGGTTCGACAGCCAGATGCCGTTACCGGGCCTGGTGGACCTTCCTCGGATTACGACAGGTTATTGCCCAAACGGGGATCACACGTCGATGTCGATTTTTCTCGTCCATACGAAGAGTCATTACGAAAACAATTGGACGATCAACATCAGCGCCACCCCCGTCGCAACCCACGTTGACCTCTTTGAAGCTGACGATGAACAATTCATCCAAGAAACCCGCCGAGTTCGGCCTAAACGAGCCGCTGGCACTGAAGGCGGTGAGTCTGCCGCTCAGGGGTGAGATGGTAACGCTTGCCCGTGAGGAGCGCGGGCAAACGCAGGAACAACTTGCACTACTCCTGGGAGTCAAACAGGGCACGTTGTGCAAACTGGAAAATGGCATTCTTGCCCCTTCGGATGATCTGAGAATCAAATTGGCCGAGGTGCTGGACCGGCCGGCAGAGTTCTTCGCTTACGCCGGACCTATTGAGGCACCCACGTTCGTACAATACCGGCGCAAGACCAACATTGTGCCAGCGGTGATGAAGTCCTTCTGGGCGCGCATCACTTTGGCAACGCTCGAAGTGCGTAAACTGTTGGTCAGCGCAGAACTAGTCACTCAGAAACTGCCCTGCATTGATCCCGACGAATGCGCTGAGGGCGTGATCGAGGTTGCCCGCAGGATCCGCCGGATGTGGAAGCTGCCACCTGGACCTATCCGCAACTTGATGCGGCTGGTCGAGAACAGCGGCTGCCTAGTAGTCAGGTTAGATTTTGGTACCCGAAAGATCGACGGGTGCAGCGGGTTCGTGGACGAGCTGCCGGTGATTTTTATCAACACTGGCCTCTCTGCGGCCCGCCAGCGTTTGACGATTGCCCACGAACTCGGGCATCTCATCATGCACCGTTATCCCAGTGAGGAAGCCGAGGACGAAGCGTTTCTGTTTGCCTCAGAACTCCTCGCCCCAGGCAACGAACTTGAGCCGACCCTCCGGCCGCTCTCGATGGACAAACTTGCCCGCCTGAAACTGTACTGGGGCATCTCAATGCAGGCGTTAATCAAACGCGCCGAGTCGCTGGGAGCAATCCAACCCTCAACTATGCGGTACTACTGGGCAAAGATCACCCAGAGCGGCTACCGTGAGTCTGAACCGTACGACGAAGAGCAGGTCTCTGAGAAGCCTTCGCTTCTCAACGAAATTATCGACACTTACATCAAGGAGATGCACTACTCGGAAGAGGAATTAGCGCGCTTGCTCATGATGAACACGCCTGCTCTGATGAGTAAGTACCGCGGGTTTGCCAACCATCTGCGGATCGTGAGATGACTTCTTTGTTCGCCCCAGGCGTGTGACTGCTCGCTCGTAAACCGCAATGCTGGTTGACTCGCCATGATCACCTCTGACGAGAAGCCCCGCTTCCTCAACATTCAGGACACCGCTGCACGACTTGGCAAAAGTGGTCAAGTCGTTGCGATGTGGATTGAGGAAGGACGCCTCCCCGTACTGAACATCGCACCAGAACCCAGCGTGACCCGTGCGGCGTACCGCATCCCTGATGGTGTCGCGGTGGATTCCGGTCCGTGGTCTCCTGCTGCCTTCAGTCTGCCTTGGCCTCCCCCGCCTGGCACTTCTCAACCTTTACTTCCCATAAAAGCCGTCGCCGAGATGTTTAGCTGCTCTCTCGAAAACGTCGCTCATCTGATCCGAGCGGGAAGGTTAGAAGCCTTCGATCTATCGAGTAGGGGTGGCAAGGTACGACGCGCTCTTTATCGAATGAGCGTGCCCGCCGTGAACAGGTTTGTTGTTGCTAACCTCACTCCCTGACAAGCGGTTTGCACGCGCTTTGCAGAGCCTTTGAAAAGCTCGACAAAGCTCCGCCAATAGCCCAAGTCGGCGGATTCGTGGTAAAAACCAGGTTCCAGGTTCCAACCTTTCTTCCCGGTAGAAATGTTAAGAAAAGGCTGGAACTACGGCAGTGCAGAACGTCGAATAACGTTGCGCTAGAGCTACTTGCGAAGGAATTTGCTTCTGGCGGAAAGGTTCCACCCTTTCATAACAGATGCCGAAAGTTCTTAACAAATGCAGGCGGCGTAGCCGCTATGATTTGCTCTGTAAGTGCCTCGTTCCCAGCATCAGCTAGGCTTTCCACCCTTAGGTCAGCCTTTTAACAACTAGATCGGGAAGGTGTAGAACAGGAGGCAGCGAGTGCAGCCGGCGGGGGTCGAACCCACAACCTTCGGCTTCGGAGACCGACGCTCTATCCAATTGAGCTACGGCTGCATTCTCGCCGTTTTCGGCGGCCTTGCCGAAACGGGAGCGATACCTTAATGGTTCCCTCCGCCGACCGCAACCCCTCTCTTCCGCCATGTTCGTGCCCACGCCGCGCCTCGTCGTCAAGCTCGGCACCGGATTGCTCACGCAGCCCGGCGGCACGGCGCTGGACGAGGAACAGTTCCAGCGGCTGGCAAAGGAGGTTGCTGCGCTCGTGGCACGCGGGCACCAGTGTATCGTCGTCACGAGTGGGGCGGTGGCGGCGGGGATGAGCGTGCTCGGGTTGACGGAGCGTTCGGCCGACACGCCGACGGTGCAGGCGTGCGCGGCCATCGGCCAGTCGCAGCTCATGCGCGTGTACGAGACGCATTTTGCCCGGCACGGACTGGCCGTCGCGCAACTCCTCCTCACTCACCAGGATCTTGACAGTCGCACCCGCTACGCCAACGCGCAGAACACCCTCCGATGCCTGCTGACCCATGGCGGGGTAGTGCCCATCATCAACGAAAATGACAGCGTCGCCGTCGAGGAACTCCGTTTCGGCGATAACGACCGGCTTTCGGCCGAAGTCGCTGTATTGGCGGATGCCAACCTGCTCGTGGTGCTCACCAGCGCCGAGGGGCTCACGCGCGACGGCACCGGTGAGGGCGCGCCCATCCCGGTCGTAGAAAACGTGGGCGAGGTCCTCGCCCTCGCCAGCGAACGCAAGGGCTGGCTCTCGACCGGCGGCATGACGACCAAGCTCCAAGCGGTCAAGCGCGCCGTGGAAGCGGGCATACCAGCCGTGATCGCTAACGGACGAACGCCCGGCTTGCTGGAACGCATCGTCGCGGGTGAGGAAGTCGGCACGCGCTTCGTGGTGCCCGCGCGACACTAGCCACATGGACCTCGCCGCCGAAATCCTCGACCTCGGCCGCCGCGCGAAGGCTGCCGCCAGCGAACTCGCCCGCTTGTCCACCGAGCGCAAAAACGCCGGCCTGCTCGCCATGGCTGATGCGCTCGGTGGACACCGCGACACGATCCTCTCTGCCAATGCGCTTGATGTGGACGCCGCCCGCGCTGCCGGTTTGTCCGGAGCGATGATCGACCGCCTGCGGCTTGATGATAAACGCCTCGCCGCCATGGCCGACGGCGTGCGGGCAGTGGCGACGTTGGACGATCCCGTCGGCGAGACCCTCCGCACCTGGACGCGCCCCAACAGCCTCGTCATCAACAAGGTGCGTGTGCCCATCGGCGTGGTCGGCATCATCTACGAGTCGCGGCCCAACGTCACCAGCGACGCCGCCGTCCTCTGCACGAAGACGGGTAACGCCGCTCTCCTGCGCGGCGGCAGCGAGGCTTTGCGTTCTAATCTCGCCATCGCCGAAGCCCTGCGCGATGGGGCGGCGCGGGCTGGTTTGCCGGCGGACAGCATTCTGCTCATTCCGCGCACCGACCGTGAGGCCGTGCGGTTGATGGCCGAGATGGACCGGTTTGTGGACATGATCGTCCCACGCGGCGGCACGGCGCTCATTGAGACGGTTGTTCGTCACGCGCGGATGCCGGTCATCAAGCACTACCACGGGGTCTGTGTCCTGTACGTGGACCGCGCCGCCGACCAGGACATGGCCGAGTGCATCCTCCTAAACGCGAAGTGCCAGCGCCCGGGGGTGTGCAACGCCGTCGAAACGCTGCTCGTGCACCGGGAGATCGCGGACGAATTTCTGCCGCGGGCGGCAGCGACGCTGTGGGAAGAAGGCGTCGAAATCCACGGCGACGTAGTGGCGCGCGGCCTGCTCGGGGAGCGCGTCGTACCCGCGACGGAGGAAGATTGGACGACCGAGTACCTTGATTTGAAGTTGGCGGTTCGTGTCGTCGGCGACTTGGAAGAGGCCATCGCGCACATCGAGGCGCACGGGTCGCACCACAGCGATGCCATCGTCACGGCGGACGAGGCGGCGGGGGAGCGCTTCCTCAGCGAGGTGGACTCCGCGACCGTGTACTGGAACGCCAGCACGCGGTTCACGGACGGCGGCGAATTCGGCTTTGGAGCGGAGATCGGGATCAGCACCGACAAGCTCCACGCCCGTGGCCCGATGGCGCTCGAAGAGCTGACCACTTACAAGTATGTCATCCGCGGCACCGGTCAGGTGCGGACCTGAGCCGGCAGCGAGAACTGAGCGGCTGCCGCCAGTAGACTGGCCGCCGCTGGGAGAAGCGTTGGCGCGACCTCCACCCACGGACCCAGTCGTCGCCTGCGAACCGGCCCCCGAGCTGCCAGGGAAGGAAGTGCCCTGCGTCTGCCCGCCGATGTTGCGGCCGGTTACTGGGTGGGAGCGTTGCCGGACTGGGCGCAGCCGGCCGACAGCAGACAGAGCGAGACAAAGAGGAAAGCGGGAATCTTTATCTCCCTTCCTTCGCAAGGTTATCCATGACCGGCGGTGTCCTTATTCGCCGTCGAAGCGGATCGCGGCGGAGCGGCCGTGCGCGTCCAACCCTTCGATGTCGCTGAACGCCTGGACCACGGGCAACGAGTGCCGCAGGGCGTCAGCGTCGAAGCGCAAGACGCTCGTGCGCCGCTGGAACTGATCGACCGTCAGCCCCGCGAACGATTTACCCGCCCCGCCCGTGGGCAAGGTGTGGCTCGGCCCCGCGACGAAGTCCCCCCCGGCTACCGGTGCCCACCCCCCCAAGAAGATCGCCCCGGCTGTGCCGACACGCGCGGCGACGGCGTCGGGATCGGCCGTGCAGATTGAGAGGTGTTCGGGCGCGAAGGCTTCGGCGATCGCGATGGCTTGGTCGAGGTCGCGCGTCAGGCAGAGGAAAGCATCTTTTTCCAGCACGGGGCCGAGCTGGGCTTGGCGGTGGAGGCGGGTGAGTTGCTCGACGACGGCCCGCTCGACGGCGGCGAGGAGGGGTTCCGAGTCGGTCAGCAGGCCGATGACGCTGTTCGCGCCGTGTTCGGCCTGGGCGAGGAGGTCGGCCGCGATCCAGGCGGGATTGGCGGCACCGTCGGCGACCACGAGGATTTCGCTCGGGCCGGGGAGTTGGTCCACGGCGACTGGGCCGAAGACCTGGCGCTTGGCTTCGATGACGTAGGCGTTGCCAGGGCCGAAGATTTTCACAACGGGAGTGATCGTGGCCGTGCCGTAAGCGAGCGCCGCGACCGCCTGGGCACCGCCGACTTTGTAGACTTCCGTGGCGCCAGCGAGGGAGAGGGCGCAGAGCAGGGCGGTGGCGATGTTCCCTTCGCGATCGGCGGGCGTGGTGACGACGATTTCCGGCACCCCGGCGGCGGCGGCGAGGGTGCAGGTCATGATCGCCGTGGAAACCAGCGGCGCGGTGCCGCCGGGCACGTAGATGCCCACGCGCGGGAAGGGGGTAAAGCGTTCGCCGACCTGCACGCCTTGGCGGTTGTGCATGTGCCAGTCGTGGCGCAGGGAGCGCAGGGCGAAGGCGCGGACGTTCTCGTGCGCCTCGGCAAGGGCGTGCTGGACCCGGGCATCGGTGGCGTGCGCGGCGGCAGTAAACTCTGCGGGCGTGACGCGCAGCCTGCTCGCGTCCGTGAACGCTGGCCCGCCGAAGCGGGTGTTGAGGCGCAGCAATGCCCCGTCACCGTCGGCGCGGACCTCCGCGATGATGGCGGCGACGGTCTGTTGCACGTCGACGGCAGGAATCGGTCGGCGGTCGAAGCTTTTCAGGACGGCCGGAAAGCCGGCGTCGTCGTATCGGAAGGTGCGCATGAGGCTTCACCCATAGCACTGCCCGGCGCGCTGTCACTCCTTCCATGCGACTCCTCTTCCTCGGCGGTCTGGGTCCCTACCCGGAAAGGATGGCAGCCTTCACACGTGATGGTCACCAACTCTGGCACCTGAGCACCGAATGGCTGCCTGATGAGGTCGGGCTCGTGCCTTGGGAAGTGGTGGAGCGGTTCGAGCCAGAGGCTTCCGCCGCGGAGCGGGCTGCCATCGCGCGCGAGTGGATCGGCCGGCACGAGATCGACGCCATTTATTCGTTGCTCAACGTCTGGGACGGTAGCCCAGCGGTGACAGCGGCCCTCCTGCGCGCGGATTGTCCGGTGCCAGTTGTCCGGCATTACAAGGAACAATACCTACGCCCGGACGAGGACGAGCGCACCTGCCTGGAGGAGAGTGCCGGAGTGGTTCTCCTCAATGAGGAATCGCACCGGTTTTTCGCGGAACGTTACCGGCTACCGGAGCGCGTGACTTGCCTCGATGCCGACGGGTTACCGGCCTGCTACCTGGCGGGCGAACGGCAGCTGAAGCTCTCGGCCACCGACGGCCGCGCGCACCTGCTCATCGCCGGGACCGCCACGGACGACGGCGGCCGGTACGACTACCGCCCGACGATTCGCGCGTTGACATTGGCCGGGGCGCACGTCCATCTGTATGGGCAGTTCCGACGGTTACAGCCGAGCGGCCAGATGCACAACGAGCCCGCCGTTGCCGACGCCTATCGGGATGCAGGGGCAGGCGGCCGGTTGCACCTGCACGCACCAGTGCGGCCGGCGGAGTTCGTGGCGGCGTGGTCGCCGTACGACGCGGGGCTTCTGCACCATCCCGAGTCGGCGGACGCATTCCGCGCGTTGAATCTGCCCAACCGCTACAGCGCCTACCTCGCGGCGGGGCTGCCGGTGGCGACGGTCGCGGGCGAGATGCCGGCCATGGAGCGGCATCTCGAAGTTCTCGGCGCCCCGGCGATTTGCTACCGCGATCCGGCTGAACTTGCCGGCCAACTGCCCGATCCGCCGGCCAGTGAACGGGCCTGGGCAGCGCGGGGAGGAGCAACGTTCGAGGCCGTGTACCCGCGGTTGGTCGAATTCATTCGCTCCTGCCTCTGAACACCGCTGACGCTGTAGGGGGCGCATCAGCCCTTGTTCAGCCCGACGCCAGAGGCACGCTTGGCGAGGTTGCGCCCGGGCCTGCCATTCTTCTTCACCGTGGCCGCGGTGCCAAAGTCTTTCACGTCCGAAACGTCTGTCCGGTGGGCGATCTTCTCGACCGTGCCGTGCTTGAGGTATTCCGCCCGAATAGCCGCGAGTTGTTCGTCGCGGCGGGCGTAAAGGTTCTTCCTCTTGCGCGGGGCGACTTTGCTCAACGCGTAGGCCGTCACCAGCGGGAGCGAAATTGTCGAATCCACGTAGCACACCACGCACGCCGGCAGATTGCCCGGGTCGATCTTGCCCCAACTCACCGCCTCTGCTGGCGTCGCGCCGCTCAGGCCGCCCGTGTCCGGCCGCGCATCGGTGCATTGCAGGAAGTAGTCGTGCCCGCGCTCCTCGATGCCCATGACTTCCTGAATCTGCGGCTCGGTCTGGAGGATGAAGTTCTTCGGGCTGCCACCGCCTAAGATGAACACGCTCGAAGTGCCGCCCCGGCGCTTGGCGTCGTAGACGATGGCGGCCGTTTGGTTCACGTCGCGGTTCACGTCGAAGGTCAGCTTGGAGTCACGTAACGCCATCGCGGCGACGTTCATGCCGATGGAACTATCCCCTGGGCTGCTAGTAAAAATCGGCACCCCGTACTGGTACGCCGCGCTCAGGACACTCGTTTCCTTGATGCCCAGCTTCTTCTCGCGCTCGTACACGTACCGGCCGAGCAGGTGATGGAACTCGTCCGTGCCCATCGCCTGCTGGAACTCCGGTCCCGCGATCACCTGCCGCACGAAGGCGTCAGTGTCCAACAGCACGTCGTAGGAAAACAGCACGTCGTAGATGCGGATAACCCCGTCGTTGCGCAGCACGATGTCATCCACGAAGGGTGACCCGGCGAAAAGTTCCATCCCCAAGCCGTAGTGCAGGTCGTGGTACAGGTTCGCGCCCGTGGAGACGATCCAATCCACGAAGCCGGCCTTCATCAAGGGCACCACCGCCGCGCGCCCCAGACCGGCGGGGGTCAGGGCCCCGGTGAGCGTCATGCCGACCGTGCCGTCCTTGGCCAGCATCTTTTCGGTAAAAAGCCGGCACGCCTCGCCCAGCCGGGCGGCGTTGTACGCCTTGAAGGTCGTGTCGATCAGATCGGCCACCCGGACGTTTTTCTTGATCGGTTCGGGCAGCAGCCGCGGGAATTGCTTGTTGAGCGTGGGCATGGGACCCAGATCATGCGGCAAGATTTCGCCGCGGAGAAGGGCAAAAATACCGGCGCTTCTCCCAGGTCGTGCAACCGCCCCGCCGGTCCGCAGGCGTCCAGCGCGCCCGGGCGCGCCGATGGTGCATGAGGGTCCCCCTTTGCATCCATGCGAATTGCGTTTATGTCTACCGCCTCTCCGCATTTGCATTTCTATGGAAGCCCCGACCCTCTCTGCGCCGGAACCAGCCCCCATCGGCGACGAAACCCTCATGGCGCGCATCCAGGAGCGCGAGCCCGAAGCCCTGGCCGCACTCTACGATCGGTACAGCGGAATCTTGAAGAGTCTGATCATGGGTGTCATCCACAACGACGCCGAGGCAGACGACTTGCTACAAGAGATCTACATGGAGATCTGGAACCAGGCCGCGCACTACTCCGCGCAGAAGGGCAAACCCCTAGGCTGGATCGTGACTTTGACGCGGCGGCGTTCCATCGACCGTTTACGCAAAAAGCAGGCGTACGCCCGAGCGGAGGAGCGGCTCCAAAACGAAACCGAGCAGCAGCCCGAGGCCTGGGTCCACAACTCGACGGAGGACGACATCGAAGTGTCGGACACACGCCGCCTGATCATGGGCATCCTCAAGAACCTACCGCCAGCCCAGCGCGAAGCCATCGACATGGCTTTCTATCACGGCATGAGCCAGCGCGAAATCGCTGCCAAGACGGGTATTCCGCTGGGCACCATCAAGACGCGGCTCGAACTGGGCCTCAAAAAAATCAGCGAGGCGCTGCGGGGGATGAAGGATGAATTCTGACGACTTCGAGAATCGCGCGCGTCTCTATGTGCTGGGGGCACTCGACGACGAGGAACTCGCGCATTTCGAGGAGGAACGCCATGGCCTCGGCACGGAGGCTGAGCGCATCATCCAGGAGTGCGAACGGCTTAACTCGATGTTCGCGCTAAGCTTGCGCCCGACCCCGCCCAAGGCCACGACGAAGCAAAAGCTTTTGGATATGGTCAACGCGGCCATGACTGCGCAGGGCAAGAAGGCGCCACCGCTTTAGGCTTCGGCGCAGCCGTCAGGAGTGGATTTCGCCTCCGGTGTGCGTTGACACGCTGAGAGGCAGTCCATATCTTGCTGCGGGGGACCCCCTTTCCCGTCCGTTCCACCCTCTGATTTCCCTCCGAGGTGACTCCCAACGACGCCTACATTCTGGAACTGCTCCAGGACGCTTACCTGACCACCAAGGACCAGGCGTTTGAGGCCCAGGAACACGCCACGCAGCACGACGGCGGGGTGGTGCACAGCCTGATCGCGCTCGGCCACATCACCCAGGAGGACGTGACCAAGACGGTCGCCGCGGCCTCCAACATGGAGTACATCGATCTGGCGAGCATCTTGGTAAAGCCCGAGATCATCGACCTGATCCCGCGCGACAAGGCTGCCCGCTACAAGGCGATCCCCATCACGCTGAACGATGACGTGCTCGTCGTTGCCATCAGCGATCCGCTGGACTTCGACGCGCTGGACAATCTGCGCTTCCTCCTCAAGCGCGAGATCGAGACCGTTTGCTCGACGCCCGAGCAGATCAAGCAGGCGCTCATCAAATACTACGGCAGCGCTGAGGAGGCCGGCGACCGTCTGCTCGGTGCCCTTGGACGCGACGAAGAGATGTCGGGCATTGATCTGATGGCGAGCCAGGAGGAAGAAGGCACTTCGGGCGACTCGGCCATCATCAAGCTGGTTTCTTTGCTGCTTTTGGAAGCGTACAAGACGCGGGCGAGTGACATTCATCTGGAGCCCCTGGAAAAGCGTTTCCGGGTACGCTTCCGCATCGACGGTGTTTTGCAGGAAATGCAGAACCCGCCCAAGAAGCTGCAATCGGCCATCGTCAGTCGGCTCAAGATCATGAGCGGCACGATGTCCATCGCCGAAAAGCGCCTCCCGCAGGACGGCCGCATCCAGGTCAAGATGGGCAAGAAGTCCATCGACTTGCGGGTCTCCACGATCCCGACCAACCACGGTGAGAGCGTGGTCATGCGTATTCTGGATAAGTCTAGCCTGTCGCTCGGCTTACCGGAGTTGGGCTTCCTTACGGACGACCAAGCGACCTTCGAAAAGTTGATCACCTTGCCTGACGGCATCCTGCTCGTCACCGGGCCGACTGGCTCGGGCAAGACGACCACGCTCTACGCGTGTTTGAACTACATCAACCGGCCTGACCGCAAGATCATCACGGTCGAGGACCCGGTCGAGTACCAGATGGCTGGCATCAACCAAGTGCAGGTCAACGCCGACATCGGTATGACGTTCCCGGCCGCGTTGCGCTCGATGCTCCGGCAAGCGCCGAACATCATCATGATCGGCGAGATTCGAGACCTGGAGACGGCTTCCATCGCCATCAACGCGAGCCTCACGGGTCACCTCGTCTTCTCCACCCTGCACACCAACGATGCCCCCGGTGCGGTTGCCCGCTTGGTGGACATGGGCATCAAGCCGTTCCTTGTCGCCACCTCGACGCGCGCGATCATGGCCCAGCGCCTTGTGCGCAAGCTCTGCGGCCAGTGCAAACAGCCTACCGATCTGACCGAGGGCGAATTGCGCGCCCTGCGCATCGAGGAAAGCCAGATGGATCACGCGCACCCGATGGGCGCGGTCGGCTGCGACAACTGCCGCCACAAAGGCTACCGCGGACGCATGGGCATCTTCGAGGTGTTCGAGATCGACGACGAGGTGCGCTTTATGATCAACGACCGCCTTTCGACCATGCAACTCCGCCAGCGTGCCCGCGAACTCGGCATGCGCACCCTGCGTGAGGATGGCGTGCGCAAGGTGCTCGCCGGCACGACCACGGCGGAGGAAGTCGTCACCGCGACGATGGGCGACGCCGCTTAAGGCACGCTTCCTTTCCCCGCATGACGCCCGTCGAAGATCTGTTGCGGCTCGTCTTGGAAGAGGGGAGTTCGGACCTGCACATCACGGCCGGCGCGCCGCCGTCGATCCGCCTCGACGGGCAGATCGTCAAGCTCGAACTCCCCGTTTGGACACCCGCCGACACCGAGGAAGCCGCTCGTTCCATCGCCAAGGACGAGCACATCAAGAAACTTTACGAACATGGTGGCGTCGATTTTGCGCTGGCGTTCCGCGAGGACGCGCGCTTTCGCGTCAGCCTGTTTTTGCAGAAGGGTTCGGTCGGGCTCGTGGCCCGGTTGATCCCGAACCGCATCCGCACCATGGAGGAGATCGGGCTGCCGGCGGCGATGCACGACCTGATCCACGTCCCGCGCGGCCTGATCCTCGTCACCGGGCCGACCGGCTCGGGGAAGTCTACGTCGCTCGCCAGCATGATCGACGTGATCAACAAGCGTTCGCGCCTGCACGTCGTCACGGTCGAGGACCCCATCGAATATTTCCACCAGCACCGCCAAGGTCTCATCAACCAGCGCGAGGTCGGTGTGGACGTGCCGACGTTCGGGGAGGCGCTCAAGCGCGTCCTGCGCCAGGACCCGGACGTGATCCTCGTCGGCGAGATGCGCGACCTGGAAACGATGGAAGCTGCCATCACCGCGGCCGAGACCGGGCACCTCGTGTTCTCCACCCTGCACACCACGGGTGCGGCCAGGACGGTAGACCGCATCATCGACGCGTTCCCGGCCAACCAGCAGGAACAGGTCCGCATCCAGCTCGCCTCCAACCTCAAGGCCGTCCTGAGCCAGCTCCTCATCCCGCGAGCGGATGGCGTCGGACGCGTGGCGGCCTTCGAGTTGATGGTTAACACCCCGTCCATCGGTGCGATGATCCGCGAGAACAAGACCTACCGCATCGCCAGCGACATCCACACGGGCGGCAAGTTCGGCATGGTGGCGTTGGAGTCGCACATGGTCGACCTTTACCACCGCGGCCTCATCAGCCAGCACGATGTGCTCTTGCGGGCGCAGGACCCGGTCGTGGCCCAGCAGCTTCTGAAGATGCGCGAACCCGGCGCGGCCTAGCCCTTCCCCTTCCTCCCATGACCACCGACCAGCAAATCCTCGATCTCCTCGTTGACCAAGGGGTCGTGCAGCGTTCCCAGACTGAGGACATCCTCTCCGAGATCGGCAATTCGGGCAAAACGCTCGTGCAGGTGCTCATCGATTTCGAGATCACCGACGAGGACGGTTATTACCAGACGCTCGCGGACGCCATCGGCGCGGACTTCGTCAAGCTGGACAACTACGAGGTGCCGCAGGAAATCCAGCGCCTCATCCCGGGCGGCACCGCGCGGTTGCACGGCGCGCTGCCCATCGGCCAGTCGGGCCACACGGTCGTCGCGGCGCTGCTCGACCCGCTCGACTCGCAGGTGGCCGACGACCTGCGTTTCGCCCTTGGACGGGACATCCAGGTGGTCGTCGCTCCGTTCTACCAGATCAGTGAACGCCTGAGCCTGTACTACGGCGCCGACATGGCCAACATGGACGAGGTGCTCAAGGAGATGTCCTCCTTCGGCGCGGAGTACGGCGAAGGTGGGCCGAACCAGGGTGACATCGCCAACGAGGCCAACAGCGCGCCCATCATCCGCTTCGTGGACCTGATCCTCTACCAGGCGATCCAGGATCGGGCGAGCGACATCCACTTCGAGCCGTTCGAGTACGAGTTCAAGATCCGCTACCGGGTGGACGGCGCGCTCTACGAGATGGCCCCGCCGCCGCGCCACCTCGCGCTGCCCGTCATTTCGCGCGTCAAGGTCATGGCGAACCTCAACATCGCCGAGCGCCGCCTGCCGCAGGACGGCCGCATCCAGCGAACCATCGCCGAGCGCGCCGTGGACCTGCGTGTCTCGACCCTGCCCACGCAGTACGGCGAGAGCGTGGTCTTGCGCGTGCTCGACCGGAGTTCGGTCAACCTCGACCTGGAGGCGCTCAACATGCCTCCGTACATCTATAACTACCTGACGACGACCATCGAGAAGCCCAACGGCATCTTCATCGTCACGGGGCCGACCGGTTCGGGCAAGACGACGACGCTCTACGCCTGCCTGCGCAAGATCAACACCATCGACAGCAAGCTTCTCACCGCCGAGGACCCCGTGGAGTATGATATCGAGGGGCTCATCCAGGTCCCCATCAACGAAGGGATCGGCCTGACCTTCGGCCGCGTCTTGCGCGCGTTCTTGCGGCAGGACCCCGACCGCATCATGGTCGGCGAGACGCGCGACCTGGAAACGGCGCAGATCGCCATCCAGGCGTCGCTGACGGGCCACCTGGTGTTCTCCACGCTCCACACCAACGACGCTGCCGGGGCTGTTACCCGCCTCGTGGACATGGGCGTGGAGCCGTTCCTGATTTCGTCGAGCTTGGAGGGCATCCTGGCCCAGCGCCTCATCCGGCGCATCTGCACGCACTGCCGCACCGCCTACGAGCCCAGGGAAGAACTCCTCGCCCAGATGGGCCTCTCGCCGCACGAGATCGGCGACAAGAGCTTCTACTACGGCACCGGCTGCGACGCGTGCAACCAGACCGGCTACAAGGGTCGCAAGGGCATCTACGAACTCCTCGCGATCACCGACCCCGTCCGCGAGTTGATCAACCAACGCGCCCCATCGCTCGTCATCAAGCAGAAGGCGATGGAACTGGGAATGATCACGCTGCGTGAGGACGGTTTACGCAGTATTTACGATGGCGATACAACCATCGAAGAAGTGTTGAAGTATACATAACGCGCCTGGCGCGGTGACGAATTTTCTATCGACAAGGCCGCAGGCGGTCCGCATAACTCGACAATCCCTCTAACCCCCTCGGAACATGCCAAGATTTAATTACGTCGCCCTGGATGCCCGCGGACAAGAGTCCACCGGATTGATCGAAGCCTCCAACACCAACGACGCCGTTGGCCAGTTGCGCCAGGCTGGGTACTTCCCCACGAGCGTGTACGAGGAAGGCAAGAACGGCGCGGGCGGGGCGGCAAAGGCCAAGAAGAGCCCGGCCGTTGCCAAAGCAACTTCCAAGACTCCGGCGGCCGCCAAGAAGAGGGGGGCCAAGGTGGCCAACAAGGCGGTCAAGGCCAAGATCCTGATGATCTTCACTCGGCAGTTGGCGACCCTCATCGATGCCGGCCTGCCGCTGTTGCGTGGCCTGATGGTGCTCGAAAAGCAGGAGCGCGACCCCGTGCTGAAAGCGACCATCGCCAAGCTCAGCGACGCCGTGCAGGGCGGCAGCACGTTCTCAGAAGGACTGGCGCAACACCCGAAGATTTTCAACAAGCTCTACATCAACATGGTCAAGGCCGGCGAGGTCGGCGGTGTGTTGGAACTGGTGCTCATCCGCTTGGCTGAGTTCCAGGAAAAGGCGCAGAAGGTCAAGAACAAGGTCGTCGCGGCGATGTTCTACCCGATCATCGTGTTGGTGATCGCGGTTGCCATCATGGGCTTCCTGCTGGTGTTCATCGTGCCGAAGTTCGAGCAGATTTTCCACGACATGCTCAACGGCAAGCCGCTGCCGGCCCTGACCGAGTACGTCATCGCGGTCAGTCGTGCGGTACAGACCAACTGGTATATCATCATCGCCGTGGTGGCTGTGCTGGTGGTGGCTTACCGGGCGTTCGCGGCGACGGCGAGCGGCCGGGTGACCCTCGACAAGATCAAGCTGCGTCTGCCGCTTTTCGGCGACCTGGTGCGCAAGAGTTCGATTTCGCGCTTCAGCCGCACGCTGGGCACGCTCGTGACGAGCGGCGTGCCGATCCTCCAGGCACTCAACATCACGCGTGAGACGGCCGGCAACCACGTCGTCGGTGAGGCCATCGGCAAGGTCCACGACAGCGTCAAGGAAGGTGAGTCCATCGTACAGCCCCTGGAGGCGAGCGGCATCTTCCCGCCGATGGTGATTTCCATGATCGACGTGGGCGAGGAAACCGGTCAGCTCCCGGAAATGCTCCTCAAGGTTGCAGAGGTGTACGACGACGAGGTGGACAACGCCGTGGCCGGTTTAACCTCGCTGTTGGAGCCAATCATGATCGTGTTCTTGGCCGTCGTGGTCGGCACGATCGTCATCGCGTTGTTCCTGCCGCTGATCACGATCATCCAGCAGATGCAGGGTGGCTAGCATGAGCCATCGCACTATTTTCATGCGGCCCGGCGTCACCTGCCGCGGTTTCACGCTGATCGAACTGCTGACCGTCATCGCCATCATCTTGGTGTTGGCAGGGCTGTTGCTCGACGTGGCGGGCAACGCGAACTACAAGAGCAGCTTCGCGCGGGCCCAGGCCGAGGTGAAGGCGATGGAAACGGCTCTGGAGGGCTACAAGGCTGACAACGGCACCTACCCGCGGAGCAACGACACGGATTCGCTCAACGCGCAGGCGAATACCCCGCCCGATCCCAACACCTACCAAACGGCTGGCAAGTACCTCTACAAGAGCTTGAGCGGTTACGTTGATGGCATCACCTTTAACAAGCGATACATGGAATTCAAACCTGGCCAGTTGTCTACCAGTACTAACGCGGTGACAACGGGCACGTACGTCACCGATCCCTTCGGCTTGGCCTACGGCTATTCTACGGCTAACCAAGCCGCGCAGGATGCGGCGAGCGGTACTAGCAACTCACCCGACTCCAGCAAAGGTTACAATCCGACGTTCGATCTCTGGTCAACCGGCGGCTACTCGACGACCGGCGGCAAGACTTATCCTACCGGCGCGAACACGGGTTCTGCCGCCGCCGCTCTGTGGGCGAAGAACTGGTAGGAGCGGGAGACCCAGATAAAAACGAATCAGGAAGTATGGAATATACTTCCCTCGGTCAGACCGGCCTCCAAGTTTCGCGCCTCTGTCTGGGCTGCATGAGCTACGGCTCGTCCAAGTGGCGGGACTGGGTGCTCGAATACGATGCGGCGTTGCCGTTTTTCCGGCAGGCACACGAAGCGGGTGTGAACTTCTACGACACCGCCGACATGTACTCGGACGGGGCTAGCGAGGAGGTCCTCGGCCGCGCGCTGAAGGAACTCGCCGTCCCACGCGAACAGGTCGTCATTGCCAGCAAGCTCTTCAACCCCACCGGCAAGAGCCCCAACGAACGCGGCACGGCGCGCAAGCACGTCCGCCACGCGATCGAAAACACCTTGCGCCGGCTCGGCACCGATTACGTCGACCTCTACCAGATCCACCGCTACGACCGCGGCACGCCCGTGGAGGAGACCCTCGACGCCTTGAGCCAACTCGTGAACGAAGGCAAGGTGCTCTACCTGGGCGCGTCGAGCATGGCGGCGTGGGAGTTCGCTAAGTTCCTCTACAAGGCCGACGGTGGCGGGTTCCAGCGGTTCGTCTCAATGCAGAACCACTACAACCTCGTCTACCGTGAGGAGGAGCGCGAGATGATCCCGCTCTGCCGCGAAGAAGGCATCGGCCTCATCCCGTGGAGCCCCTTGGCGCGCGGCTTCTTGGCGGGCAACCGTGACAAGGCGAGCAAGGGCGAGACAACCCGTGCGAAGTCCGACGACTTCGCGCACAAGATGTACTACGAGGACAGCGACTTCGAGATCGTGGACCGCGTGGTGGCTGTCGCCAAGGAAACCGGCACAACCCCCGCGGAGGTAGCACTCGCCTGGATGTTGCAGAAACCGGAGGTCACCGCGCCGATCATCGGAGCCACCAAGGAGCACCACCTCGGCGACGCGTTCAAAGCGATGGACCTTCAGTTGACACCCGAGCAGATCAAGCACTTGGAGGAACCGTACCGTCCGCACCCGGTGCTTGGTTTTTCGTGACCGACCAATGGGGTGGCTGCGTTGCAGCCTGCCCAGACAACGTCGATAGTCTAGGCATGACGCCCTTCGCTCCTCGCCACTTCGCCAGCGACAACAACGCCGGCATGTGCCCGGAAGTGCTCGCCGCCTTAGCAGAATCCAACGCCCACCACCTGCCCGGCTACGGCGACGACCCCTGGACGCGTCGCGCCGAAGAACTGGTCCGCGAGACCTTCGAGTCCGATTGCGAGGCGTTCTTCGTCTTCAACGGCACGGCGGCCAACTGCCTGTCCCTCTGGAGCCTCTGCGAACCTTTCCACCGGGTGATTTGCCACCAATTCTCGCACATCCAGACCGACGAATGCGGTGCGCCTGGATTCTTCGTCCACGGGGTGACGCTGCATCCGGTGGATAGCTCCGACGGCAAGCTCACGCCCGACAGCGTGCGCGAGGGCAGCCGCACGCCGCACGGCTTCCACGGCTCCGAGCCACGCGTTGTCAGCCTGACCCAGACGACTGAACTCGGCACCGTCTACACGCCCGCCGACGTGCGCGCGGTCGCCGACGCCGCGCACACCCTCGGATTGGCCGTCCACATGGACGGCGCCCGCTTCGCCAACGCCGCTGCGACCACCGGCGCATCCCCGGCTGACCTGACATGGCGTGCGGGCGTGGACGTGCTCAGCCTCGGCGGCACCAAGAACGGCGCGGCGTTCGGCGAAGCGGTGGTGTTCTTCGACCGCGCGAAGGCGGATAACTTCCGCCGCCGCTGCAAGCAGAGCGGGCAGTTGGCTTCCAAGATGCGCTTCCTTTCCGCGCAATGGGTCGGCCTCCTCGAAGGCGGCGTCTGGCTGCGCAATGCGACGACTGCCAACCGGGTGGCGGCCTACCTGGAAGAACGCATCGGTGCGCTGCCAGGAGTAAAGATCGCCTTTCCCCGACAGGCAAACGCAGTGTTCGCGCTGCTGCCGACGGCTGCGGCGGACGCGGTGGCGGCGCGGGGTTGGCGCTTTACAACCAACTGGGACCTGGCGGCGCGGCGCGGTTGATGTGCTCGTGGGACTCGACCGAGGCGGACGTGGACGCGTTCGTCGGCGACCTCACCGCGGCATTGCCCGGCGCGTAGGCGGGCAGCGGAAAGTTTTTTGCCGACAGGCAGACCGCCACCGGCAGGTCGTGGGTAGATTCCTTCGGTGATGTCCACCGTGCCTCCGCTCACCACCTATTCACCAGAAGAACTCATCGCCTTCGCACGTGCCCGCGTTCCGTTCTACGAACGGGCCTGCGCCGGTTTGCCCGACGGTGCCACGCTCGCGCAAATCCCCGTCATCGATCAGGAGAGCTACTGGCAAGCCCATACCCGCGACCCGCGCGAACTCCTCAGCGAGCCGCTCACCCACGGCGCCGTGCTCAACAGCGGCGGCAGCACGGGAGCGCCGAAGTTCGCTTACTACAACAACGAGGAGTGGGACTCGTCCGTCGCCCTCGAAGCGCGCGCGCTCGTCGGCACCGGGCTGGCCGACGGCGACCGCGTGGGTAACTTCTTCGCCTCCGGTTACCTGTATTTCTCCTTCATCCTGATGATGGAGTCGCTCAAGGCCGCCAGCGCGAAGGTCCTCCAACTGCCCATCGGCTACTTTGCACCGCTGCCCGACGCAGCCCGGCTGATGCGCGCGTTCAAGGTCAACGTCATCGCCGGGCTGCCGACGCACCTGATGAGCCTCGTCGACCATCTGGAAAAACACGGCTTCGACGACGTGTCGATCCAGCGTATCCTCTTCGCCGGCGAACCGCTCACCAGCGAACAGCGCCGGTACCTGCAAGGCCGCTACCCCGGCGTGGAGATCCGCTCCCTCGGGTACGCCAGCGTGGACGGAGGGATCATCGGCTACGCCGACAGCGGCTGCGGACCGGGCGAACACCGCGTTTTCGACGGCGCGGCCATCCTGGAAGTGCTGGACGAGGAAACCGGCGAGCCCATCGTCGAACCCGGCCGGGCGGGCCGGCTGGTCTTTACTAACTTGGTGCGGCGGTTGATGCCAACCCTGCGTTATCCGACCGGTGACCGCGGCCAGTGGGTCGAGCCGGCTGGCACGGCGGACCGAAAGTTCCTCCTGCTCGGCCGAGCGGAGGAGAGCGCCCGTCTGGCGAGCTACAACGTGCCTGTCGCCGAGATCACCACGCTGCTGGAGCCCTTCCGCGAGCGGCTAGGCATCCGCCACTTCCAACTCGCTGTGACCCAGGAAAACCTGCGCGACAAGCTCACGGTGCGCTTGGTGGCGACGGCGGAAACATCCGTGCGCGAGGCGGCGGGTAAAGAGATCGTGGAAACGTTCCTGCGCCAGAAACCGGTGCTCGGCGAGATGGTCGCGCGGGGGGTGGTCAACCCGGTGGCGGTCGAGTGGATCACGCTCGGGGAACTGGAAACCAACCCACGCACAGGCAAAACGCGCACTGTCGTGGACCGCCGTGTCGGCTAAGCCAACGAGATTTGTTCCTTAGTTGGTCGACATCACCTTGACCGGCAGGCGCACGGTGAACGTCGATCCGCGCCCGGCCTGGCTCTCGGCGCCGATGGTGCCGCCGTGTTCCTCGACGATGCGCTTGGAGATCGCCAGGCCGAGCCCGGTGCCATCCTCCTTGGTGGTGTAGTACGGCTCGAAGATCATCGGCAGCCGGTCCACAGGGATGCCCGTGCCGTTGTCGGTTACCAAGACGGTCAGCCCATCGTCGGTTACAGTTCCACGTACGACGACCCGGCCGGTGTCGCGTGGGGATGCCTGCATGGCGTTGATGACGAGGTTGTGGACGACGCGGCGCATCTGCGTCGCGTCCATCTCGACGCCGGCCTCGTCGCCGAGCGTGGCGAAATCCGTCTCCAACACCACGCCCGTCATGGCCGACATGGGATGGACCGCCTCAATGGCTCCGTCCAGGAAGGTCCGCGCGCCGACGGTTTCACGGTCCTCGGAGATGTCGTCGCGCAGTTGCCGCCAGGCGTCCGCCAGACCGCAGCAGTGCTGGATGCTCTTTTTGATCATCTGGACGTAGCCGAGCGCCTCCATCCACTGCGTGCCTTGTTCCGGGCGCATCTCGTCCACCTTGCTCTGGAGCAGTTCCACGCAGCACGTCAGGATTGTGAGCGGGTTACCCATGTCGTGGATGATCTCGTCCGAACGCTGCCCAAGCTTGGCCAACGGCCGGGTCTCGCGCAGTTCGGCGGAAAGCCCGCTGTTCAGGTCAGCCAACTCGCGCGACAGGTTAGCGCGAGCGCGCTTACCACGAGCGAGCGCGACGTTCTTGGCGACGGCTGCCAGCATCGCGTCGGTGTCCGGCGGCTTGGTCATGAAGTCCGTCGCCTGGTTGCGGAACGCCTCGCAGGCCGTTTCCAGGGTGCCGTAACCTGTCAGCATGATGATCGAGACGTTTTCATCGATCCGGCGGATGTCCACAATGCCTTCGAGTCCCGAGCGCCCGGGCATGCGGTTGTCGAGGATGATGGCATCGACAAGCTGCGCGCGGAGCGCCTCGATGCCCTCGGCGACCGAGCCCGTGACGACCACGTCGTAGTCGTACTTGAGGAGGATGCGCAGGCTCTCGCGCGGTCCGTAGTCGTCGTCGATGACAAGGACTTTAGCCTTGATGTTTTCAGTTTCCACCGGAGACAGGGAGGTCATGGGTATAAAATGGACCGTGCGCGCGAAGAGTGGACTTAGAACGTTAAATGGGAGTAGAAGATAGATGCCCCACCCATCGTCTTCCGTTCCGACCGCGCGGAAAGCCGCTTCGCGGCACCGCGCTGGCACGAAAGCTGATGTGCGAGAGACTCAACCGTTCGACCTCCCAATCCTGGAAGCAAGCTGCGTACCTGAGTCTGAGGGGAAAACCCCGTTTTGACAAACATTATGAGTCACCCATTCAGGAGTCAATATCGATACGACCGCACGCCAAGCCATCGGCGGGTGGTTATCACGGGTTTGGGGGCGGTTTCGGCTGCGGGTGTGGGTGTCAAGCCGCTGTGGGAAGCTCTCTTGGAGGGTAGGAGCTGCATCGGCCCTTTGACCCGTATCAAGTCTGAAGGAATGCCGATTTCCATCGCCGGGGAGGTGAAAGACTTTGACCCAGCACAATACATTGCCCCGGCGTTGCGCCCGAAGCGGATGGCTCGTCATACCCAGTTCGCGGTGATTGCCGCGCAGGAGGCGTTGGCCGACGCCGGTGTGAACCCGGAGAGCTTGGCGGCAATGCGCGTGGCGGTTGTCATCGGTTCCACGGTCGGGACGCCCGAGATCATGGAGGGAGTGACGCGCCAGCTTGAATGTAACGCCACCCGCGGCATCAGCCCCTCCACACCCTCGTCGGCTAATCTGCATGCAGCGCCGGCCACTGTCGCGGAGATGCTCGGTGTACGTAACGTTCCGGCGACGGGCATCACTAATGCTTGTAGCTCCGGCGCAGACGCGGTGAGCATCGCCGCCGACATGATCCGGCTGGGTCGCCGCGACCTGGTTGTGACCGGTGGTGCTGACGCACCGCTCTCCGATGCGACGCTGGCCGCGCTGGTGGCCTCCGGCATCTGCACCAAGCGCCACAGCAATCCAACCACCGCTGTGCGGCCTTTCGACCGGGAGCGTGACGGTGGGGTACCCGGCGAAGGTGCGGGTATCGTCGTACTGGAGGAACTGGAAAGTGCACGGGCGCGCGGGAGCAAGATCTACGCGGAAATTCTCGGCACCCACAGCTGCCCGGACGAGGATCGTACCCGGCCGACTTCCGGGTTGGAACTGACGATGCGTGGTGCTCTGGAAAACGCCGGTTGCCAACCAACGGATATTGACTACATCTCGGCTTGGGGCTGCGGCGACCCGGCTTCCGACCGTTGCGAGACAGCGGCGATCAAGGCCGCGCTGGGCAGTGACGCCTACCGCGTGGCCGTAGGCTCCATCAAAGGCACCATCGGTATCCCGCTGGCGGCGTCGGGGGCCTTGCAACTCGTCATGAGCGCCGTGTCGCATCGCCATAACATTTTGCTGCCGACGGTGAACTGCGAACGGTCGGACCTCGATTGTGACCTGGACTACATCTCTTACAAGCCGCGACGGCTGCGCTTGCGTAAGTCGCTGTTGAACGCACATGGCCTCAACGGTAGCAACGTCTCGTTGTTGCTCTCTTCCGTATGAGTGTCCGCCCTAGATTTATCCACGCGCCACCACCTCTTTTCCATGCGAGAAAATCCGTACTTTGCGGCGGCTGCCGTGGGTTGTCACTTGATCCTCGGAGTGGCGGTTTTCCTGACCAGCCCGCGCCGGCCGACCAACTGCAGCTTTCTGCTACTTACCTTGATCGTCGGTGGATGGACCGGCGGGATTGAAGCCACTTTCGTCCTCAATGATCCGCAGCGCGTGGCGCTCTGGATCAAGGTGTGTTCGGCCTGGGGAGCGGCAGCCCCGGCTGCGTTCGTGATCCTCCGCAACTCGATCATTTACTACCGGGAAGGTTGGTCTGCCCACTTGTGGCGGGCACGGGCTTGGGTGGGGCTGGCAGCGGTATTCGCGCTGT
>CAXTQD010000004.1:0-2517 GCA_964246175.1 uncultured Chthoniobacterales bacterium
CCGTTGAACGCCGCCGCTTCCACCGGCCGGCCGCTCTCGTCGACTTTGTTGTAGAACTCGTGCACGCCGTCGAAGGTCGCCAGGTTCGCCTCGACGGCGGTGACCTGCGCGCCGAGCGCCTCGAAGTCCTTGGCGGCGGTGTGGATTGCCCCGCTATTGGAGACGACCAAGAGGTCGAAACCGTTTTGAGCGAACTGCTTGGCGAGTTCAAAGCCGATGCCGTTGGAAGCACCCGTGACGAGCGCGAGGGGTTTGGAGGAAGTGGCCATACGTTCTTACTTGTTCGCACCGGACCGGCTGGGAGGATTGCTCTACGTCGTTCCAAGAAGCGGCTTGTCCGCTCTGGGGAAGCCGTTAACATCCGACCCGCGCATGTGCACGAGGTTGTCCTGCGCTTGCACGACCAGCACAGTCTGAACTGGGAAAACCGCGCGGAACTCTTCGGCGTGGCCGCGCACATGATGTGCCGGGTCTTCTCCACGCACGCCACCGCACACCACACCTCCAAGCGGGGCGGGGGCGCACCGCCCGTCACCGTGGACGCTGCCTTCAATTTCTGCGAACAGCAGTACATCTCACTTGCGGCATTGGACGATGCCCTGCGCGGTTTGGAAGCGTAGACTCGGTGAAGGGGCGCATCGTCAAGACGCGCTTCTTTGGAGGGCTGACGGTCGAGGAAGCAGCGACGGTGCTCGGCGTTTTGGCAGCCACCGTCAAGCGCGAGTGGAGCATGGTTAAACGCTGGCTCCACATCGCGCCGAGCGTGCTAGCAGGGAGGTGACGCAGTTGCCGTTGTGGTCACTTGCCCGCACGGGCTGCGTTTTGCGCGTAGCGCGTGCGGTAGAAGTCCACGATCACCGCGACGATGATCACGAGGCCAGTAACCATCCGCTTCACCGACTCCTGCGCGCCGATCTGCGCCAGACCGCTGCCCAGCACCGCGATGATTAACACGCCAAAGAGCGAGTTGATAACCGAGCCGCGTCCGCCCATCAGGCTCGTGCCGCCGATCACGACCGCCGCAATCGCCGCCAACTCGAAGCCGCTGCCCGCGTTGGGGTCGGCCGACGAGAGTTGCGCGCAATAAGAAATCCCGCCGACCGCCGCCAGCAGTCCGCTGAGCGTGAACACCCACAGGCGCACCGGCCGCGGGTCAATGCCGGAGAGCCGGACCGCCTCCTCGTTGGTGCCGAGCGCGATCATGTAACGGCCGAACACGGTGCCAGTCAGGACCACTTGCGCGATAACCGCCAACGCCACCGCCGCCAGGAACGGGAAGGACAGCCCGAACAGCGACACGTTGTTGATCTGCTCGGCGGCGGAGCCGATGTACATCGTCTGGGAGTTGGTCACAAGGTACGTCGCGCCGCGGGCGGCTTCCAGCATTCCGAGCGTCACGATGAACGACGGCAGTTGGAAGCGGATCGTTAACACCCCATTCAGGAGTCCACACAGCGCGCCGGTCCCCATGCACGCGAGCGTCGCGGCCCACAGGGGCCATTGCCACTGTACCAGCGCAAGCCCGAACACCCCCGCGCCCAGCGCGAGGACCGACCCGACAGAGAGGTCGATGCCGCCGATGATCAGCACGAACGTCATCCCGACAGCGATGAAGATGGCCGTGGGAATTTCGTTGGCGATGGCCTGGAAGGTGGTGGTCGAAAAGAAGTGCGCGGTTTTAAAACTGAAAAGCCCGATCAAGAGCGCCAACACCACTGCCAATCCGAGACTGTTTTCCACGATCTCGCGAACCTGCCCGGCGCGCCGCACGGTGGTAGCGGTGGCGACAGAGGGTGCCGGCGTGGTGGGAGAAGGAGGAACGTCGGTTGGCATCGGGAAGAAGGATCAGGAAGCGGCCTCCGCCGGCACGGCCCCACGGGTGAACTCGCTGAACGCCGCCGCCATGATGCGGTCTTCGGTCCAGTCGCCACGGTCGAAGGTCGCCGCCAGCTTGCCCGCGGACAACACGGCGATGCGGTCGCTGATGGTGAGGAGTTCGTGTAGATCGGAGGAAACCACGATTAGCGCCTTGCCTGTGTCGGCCAGTTCACGCAGCAGGCGGTAGATTTCCTGCCGTGCACCTACGTCGATGCCGCGGGTGGGTTCGTCGCAGATGAGCACGGTGCAATCCCGGTAGAGCCAGCGGGCCAATACGACCTTTTGCTGGTTGCCGCCGCTGAGATTGACAGCGTTTTGCTCGGACGAGGAGCAGCGGACGCGCAGGCGTTCGATCCACTGCTCGGCGACACGCGTTTCCGCCGCCGGACTGATCCAACCCGCCCGGGCGGCAACCTCGTCGCGCAGGCGCGCGAGGGTGATGTTCATGCGCAGGGGCTTTGGCAAGAGAAGTCCTTGCGCCTTGCGATCTTCGGTCAGGAATCCGATGCCCAGCTTCACCGCGTCGGAGGGCTGGCGGATGTGCACCTCCTGGCCGTTCAAGAATACCTTACCGCCTGCGTGCGGGTCAGCGCCGAAGATCGCCCGCATCGTCTCCGTCCGTCCCGAGCCCATTAACCC
>CAXTQD010000004.1:2527-3239 GCA_964246175.1 uncultured Chthoniobacterales bacterium
ATCTCCCCGGCGCGCACCTCGAAACTCACTTCCCGCACCGCCGGGGGGGCACGCAAGCCTTCCACGCGCAGGACGACCTTCCGAGCCGTGGCGGCGGCAGGGCGATCCGAGGATGCTTCCAGGTCGCGGCCGACCATCAGGCTGATGATCTCGTCCAGCGTGTACGCGCCGCGTTCCTTGACCGCCACGAGCTTGCCGTTGCGCAAAACGGAGATGCGGTCGGCGATCTCCTGCACCTCGTCGAGATGGTGGGAAATGAAGATGATGCTCACTCCGGCGGCGCGGAGTTTCTCGACTTGGGTGAAGAGGCGGCGCGCGTCGGTGGCCGTCAGCGCGGCGGTTGGTTCATCGAGGATGAGCACCCGACACTCGCGCGAGAGTCCGGCGGCAATTTCGACGAGTTGTTTTTGCCCGATGCCGAGTCCGCTGACGGGCGTGGCAGGGTCCAGTTCGGTCAGCCCAACCTTATCCAACGCTGCCCGCGCCGCGCCGGCGAGTGTCCGGCCGCGAATCCAGCCCCAGCGGTTCGGCAAGCCGCCGAGGAACAGGTTCTCCGCGACGGTGAGGGTGTTGATGAGACTGAGTTCTTGCAGGACGATGCGCACGCCCTGGCGCTCGGCATCCTTCTTGGTCGGTGGGCGGTAAGATGCTCCGTCGAGGGTCATCTCGCCAGCGTTCGCTTGACGCAGGCCAGCGAGGATGTTGCAGAGCC
>CAXTQD010000004.1:3249-5626 GCA_964246175.1 uncultured Chthoniobacterales bacterium
GTACCGGACCCGCGTAGCTCTTGGCGAGCCCACGTGTCTGCAAGAGCACGTTCATCCGGCCGGAGTGCCGCCGTGCGTTACTTCAACGTATCCTTGTCGACGAGGTCCACCGCCGTCTCTTTGTCCTCGGTGGCCTTGCCCTTGTTCTTCAAGCCGTCCAGGGCATACTCGATGCCGAAGACGGCGAGCTGGTCGCCGTGCTGGTCGGCCGTAGCGACGACCTTGCCGTCTTTGATGAGTTGTTGCACGGCGGCGATGTTGTCGAAGCCGGCGACCTTCACGCTACCTTCCTTGCCGGCGGCCTTCAACGCGGCGACCGCACCGAGCACCATGCTGTCGTTGCAGCAGAACATCGCGGTGATTTCGGGATGCTGCGTGATGATCGCAGAGGCGATCTGGTTGGCTTTCGCTGTCTCCCAATCGGCCGCCTGCGAGGTCACGAGGTCGAGCTTTGCGTCCTTGATGGCGTCCTCGAAGCCGTTTTTGCGCTGGATGCCGTTGAAGGCCCCGGGCAGCCCTTCAAGGATGGCGACCTTGCTGCCGGCCGAGAGTTGCTTGGCGAGGTAATCACCCACGGTCTTCGCGCCCTTGCGGTTGTCGGGGCCGACGAAAGGAATTTTGATCTTTTCCTGTGAGAGCACGTCGGCGTTGAACTTGTTGTCGATGTTGACCACGAGGATGCCGGCCGCCTGCGCGCGCTTGCATACAGGAATGAGCGCCTTGGAGTCCGCCGGGGCGATGACGATGGCGTCGACCTTCTGCGCGACCATTTGGTTGACCAAGCTGATCTGCTGGCTCACGTCGGTCTCGTTGCGGATGCCGTTGGAGATCAACTCGAAGTCGTCGGAGTGCTGCGACTGGTAGCCCTGTGCGCCCTTTTCCATCGTCTGGAAAAACTCGTTGGCGAGGGACTTCATGATGAGCGCGACGCGCGGTTTGGCCTTGCTGTCCGCGGCGTGGGCCGACAGCGTGGGCAAAGCGGCGGCGCACAGCGCGAGACCAAGGAAACGGGAGGGGAGGGGGAACTTCATGGTTTGCGGGGTTGACGCGTCCGGCTCATCCAGAGGCGACGGGTGTGCATCTGCCAGCCTGCCGGGCGTGTCAACTTGGAATCGGTGCGGACGATCTTCCGCGCAGTGAGGTGGGAAAGAAATGGGTTGGTGGGCAGCGCACCAATGAGCGGTTTTGGACAGTGAGCCGTGCTACCATGATTAGCACATGGCGACACCTGTTCATTTCTCCTCGTCTCTTGCCGGCGGCGCTCGCGTCAAGATCGTGGACAGCCTCCATGAACTGGTCACCACTCCCTTCGCTGACGGCATCAACGCGCTTTGTTGGCCGCGCGTGTTGCCCGGCGACTTTCACGAAATTGTCGAAGCGCTTCCGGCCGGTGAGGGCATCGTCCCTGCGGATGAAGATCAACTCGCAAGCCTCACCTTGAGCGATACGGGCAAGATCGCCCGCGACATCCTCCTAGCCGACTTAGAAGGTCTGCGCGCCTACGATCTTCAGCCAGAGCTTGACTGCGTGCACGGCAACGAGCGCGAGGAACCCGAAGGCTTGTTCCACACGGACGTACACTCCTGGCACGTGGACACCGCCACCGTGCCCGCCGACACCTTTCTGTGCACCTATGTGGGGGCGTGTTCGGAAGCCTTGCCCAACGAGCAGGCTCAACGACGCGTGAACGTGCCGGAGACCCGGGGCGAGCTACTGCAACTCTACGGCGGAAAAGAGGACGCTGGGTTCCGGGAGTACCTCGCCGACTGGTTCTACGACCTGCACTACGTTCCTTTGCCCGGCGCGCAACCTTACAGCTTCGGCACGGGCAACCTGTGGCGGGTCGCCATCGACTATCCCGGCTGCCCCGTGCCGCCTTGCATCCACCGTGCACCGCTGACCTTGCCGGGCACGGCGACGAGGCTACTGATGATCAGCTAACGGTCACCGCCCTCGCAAGGTATTCATCGTAAAGAGACTGGAGACTAAGGAGATTCGACCCTCTGAACTTCTCAATGCCATGGGCTTACGACGATTCTCTCCCAATTGTTCCTTCTTGTTCTGACCTGCTCTTTCCCTCGTGAGCGGGGCGTTCCGACAACCCTCGGTTTGATCCCAGATCATCCCGACCATGCCCATTTAGTCAGCGTTGCCGTATAAAAGTGCCAGATAAAAAAACTGCCGGGACGATGTGCGTCAAAAGTGGGTCCGCCGCATGGCCATGCCGGCTGCGATGGTCGCCGCGTTGGCGGCAAGGGCTACCAAACCCACGTTGACGCCGCCGACCGTGGTCGTCCCATTCACCGCCGCCCACACCAGCACGAGAATGCCCATCCCGATGCCCGCGCCCACCGCCAGCGCCGACGGACGACTGGAC
>CAXTQD010000004.1:5636-43923 GCA_964246175.1 uncultured Chthoniobacterales bacterium
GCAATCAAGAGCAGGCCGACCAGGGTCGTCTTCGCAAAAAGCCAGAAGACAAACGCCGCCGCTGCCACCACAAGGACCAAGGCACGCGTGGTCCGGGTCTGCGCCGCGCCCTCGCGCGCCACGCCGAATTGATCCGCCAGCACGTTCTTGGACAGGATGCTCGCCGCCGCCAGGAGTTGCACGGCCGCCGGCACCAAGCCGGCCAAGCAGCCCGCGGCCGCCACCAAGCCCAGCACCCAGGGCGGGTAGTAGCGCTGGACAATCAGCATGAAGGATTCGTCCGCCTTGGCTCCCTGTAAACCGGGGATGACCAGTAGGGCTGTCCACCCGGCGAAGTACACCAAGAGGAGCATCAACTGGTAGAGTGGCAAAAAGATGGCGTTGCGCCGGATCGGCTCCTCGTCGTGCGCGGAGTAAAGGGCGGCCATCGTCTGCGGCCACATGTAGAAGCCGAGTGCCGTCAGCACCACGGTCGAGACAAACCACGTCGTCCCCCGCGCGGAAAGGTCGCTGCTGAGCGTCAGCCAACCCGGGTGATCTGCGACCACGTGGTCAATGACCGCGGCAGGCGACCCGAAGAAGTGGATCGGCAGCCATACGCCCGCGAACACCACGCCGCCGAGCACCAGCGCGTCCTTGACCAAGCTGGCCCACGCCACCCCGCGCAGCCCGCACGCGAAGACGAACCCGATGATCAAGACGAACGCCACCCCGACGGTCACGGTCGAAGGGAAGGCGTCGTAGCCCGCGAGGCGCAGCAGGGTCTGGATGCCGGAGAGTTGCAGCGTCATGTACGGGACGATGAAGACAACGCTGACCAGCGACACCCACGTGCCAAGCGCCCGGCTGCCGTACCGGGCCACGAAGAAGTCCGGTCCCGTGAGCAGCCCGTGCTCATGGGAAACCCGCCAGATCGCCGGACCGAGGTAGTAGGACAGGATGTAGGCCAGGGTGCCGTAGCACAGGATGTAGTAAGCCGGCGCGCCCTTGCCGTACGCCCAGCCGGCTGCCCCCAGGAAAGTGAAGCTGGAATAAATCTCGCCCGCGAGCAGCACCCACAAGAACAGCGTGCCGAAGGAGCGTCCTCCGACGATGAGTTGGTGCGGATCCATCTGCACGCGGCGTACCCCCCACACGCCGAGACCGATGGCGCCAGCCAAGACCAGCCCGACGATGGCTAGTGAAACGACGGCGTTCATGGGCGAGGGCGAAGGGAAGCCGAGCCGTGCGGTCTCAGCGTCGGTCCAACCGGTGTACAGCCGCCATGATCAGCGGGGTCAGGACGATCCAGCCGACGATCCAAGCCAACAGAAACGGCAGGCCGAGCACGCGCGGTTCCAGCCGGTTGGCAAAGGGGATGCCCAGAGTCAGCGCCAACACTGGCACCAGAGCCAGGACGACTGACCACCACGACGTTCTGCCTGTCTTCGGCTTGGAAGTGTCTGGCGGGAGGGGCATGGAACGCTGGTTGCGTGGTTTGACGTTGTGCTTGTTTGCGGCTGCTAAAGTCGATGCCAGCCGACCCCGGATGGTCTGGCTGCACCATCGGAAGTCAAGCTCGGATCGTCAGGACAGTCTATTCTGTCGATGGCGAGTGTCTGCGCTGCCGCCGTCCGGGTCGCCGTCCTCCGCAACGAACTCGACGGCGAAGAAGTCGGCCACGGATGGAATCTTGCGGGAAAGGCGCTACGTTGGATAACCTCTGACGCGAGACGCCGTGCCCCCGAAGGTGCTTTGAGCTTCGAGAGTTTGCCCCGATGACCAAAGACCTACCGACTGCTTCCTCTTCCGCCCCGCCGGCCCCGCCCAACGAAGACTCGCCTGTTCGCCAACGCGCCACCGCGGCCCAGACGCGACTGACCATCGCTGAATGGGGACTGCTCTCCGTGCTGACGCTGATGCAGTTTTGCGTCACGGTCGACTTCATCGTCATCGCCCCGCTCGGCCCGCAGTTGATGCGTGTTTTCACCATCGACACCGAGCAGTTCAGCTACACGGTGGCCGCGTACGCCTTCGGCGCGGGACTGTCCAGCTTTTCGGCCGCCTTTTTCCTGGACCGGTTTGATCGTAAGCGTGCCCTGATCGTCCTCTTTGCCGGGTTCACGGCTGGCACGCTGTGCTGCGCCTTGGCGCCGGGCTACCACGCGATGCTGGCAGCGCGCTTTGTCACCGGGATCTTTGGCGGGGTGTGCGGCGGGGTGGTGCTGGCCATCGTGGGTGACGCGATCCCGGAGGTGCGCCGCGCCACGGCCATGGGTACCGTGATGAGCGCTTTTGCCTTGGCCTCCGCGCTCGGCGTGCCCGCCGGACTGTGGATGGCCGAGCGCGGTTGGCACTGGCCGTTCCTGATCTTGGGCATCCTCTGCGCGGTGATCATCCCTTTCGCCATTTGGCTGCTGCCGCGCTCGGATAGTCACCTGCGTAACTTGGCCAGCACCGAGTCCGCCGGCGCACGGATGTGGGCGGTGGTGGCCAACGGCAAGCACCTGCGTGCGTTCAGCCTGATGGCTGGCCTCACGACAGCCGGGTTCATGGTCGTGCCGTTTATCAGCACGTTCATGGTGCGCAACGTGGGCATGACCGAATCTCAGCTCAAGTACAACTTCCTGAGCGGCGGGGTTTGCACGCTGTTTTCCATGAACCTGATCGGCCGGCTCTCGGACATGTACGGACGCCTGCGGCTCTTTGTGATCATGGCGGTCCTTTCGGCGGGTGCCGTGTTGTGGTTGACCCATCTCACGGTGGAGCCGCTGTTGGTAGCCATCGGGGTGACCACGGTGTTCATGGTGACGATGTCCGGGCGGTTCGTGCCGGCCATTGCGATGATCACCGGCAGTGCCGAAGCCCGGCACCGGGGCGGCTTCATGAGCATCAACTCGTGCGTGCAGCAGACATTTTCGGGCGTCGGCACGAGCCTGGGCGGCTGGTTGATCATCGACCAAACGCACCAACCGCTGCGCAATTACGGGCTGATTGGCTGGATCGCCGCGGGCATCACCATCGCCTGCATCGGACTTGCCGCCCGCCTGCGCCGGCCGGCTGTCATGCCGTCCGGGCACGAACCGATGGTTGCGGAGGCCATGTAGGGGCAACGGGTTTTGCTTAAAGCGGCAGCCCGAGGCCAAAGTGCCCTTAGCTCCGCTCCAAAAAGCGGACCTGGGTTTTGGTCACGTCCAAGCGTGTCACTCCTTCCGCAAACGTCGCGTAGTGCGGCGTGGCCAGATGCGCATCGAAGGCAGCCCTGTCGTCATAGACCTCGTACAGGACGACCGCCTCGGGCGCGCTCTCCATGGTCAGCACATCGAACTGCCGGCAACCAGGTTCGTTCTGGAGTGAGGAGCGGCCATCAAAGGCGCAGAGTTCGAGGAACTCCGCCCGGTGCGGTGAGGGGACGGAGAGTTCAGCGATGACGACAAAGGATTTGGTCGGGTTCGGCATATGGGCGGTAGGTTGACTAGAAGTCTGATTCACCCAGGCGCAACACCCTTCTTGCACCTCCTGCGTCTCGTGAACGCGTCAAGTTCAACCCTACCCGCAGCCTCAGCGTGTCAATGCGGTAGGTTCTTATTCAAAGAGCAGGTCATCCGGCCGTGGACCACCGAGCAGCCAGCCGTACATGCGGTCCATTTGCTCGATCACTGACGCCAGGGAGTAGCGCTGCTCCACGAGTTGCCTGCCCTTGATGCCGATGGCTTGGCGTTCTTGTGAACTTGTCTCCAGAGCTGAGCAAACCGCCGTGCGTAACGAGGCGACGGTGGGTTCCGCGATCCATCCGCAGCCCTCTTCCGGTAAATGGAGCCACGGTGTTTGCGTGGTTGTGACCACCGGCGTGCCGTGTGCCAATGCCTCAGCCACCGAGTTGCCGAAATTCTCCGAGTACGTCGGCAAGACGTAGGCGTCTGCGTGTTGGTAAAGCCAGCTCTTCTCGGCCTCGCTGACCTGCCCGAGCCACTCGCAGCGGTCTTGGACGCCGAGTTCTCGTGCGAGGCTTTGGCAACGCTCGACGTACTCCGGGGTGCCACTGCCGGCGATCAAAAGGCGGTGTTTGGGGAAGCGTTTGCTTTCCCCGACCCAGACCTTCAGCAAAAGCTCGATGCCCTTCTTGTGGTGCAGCCGCGCCAAGTAGAGCAGGAAAGGACGCTGCTCCCAACCCGACCGCGCTTCTCCGGCGGGCTCCGCGATCTTTGCGGTGTCAACGCCTACCGGAATCACCGCGATGGGTGTGCGGAACCCAAGGGCACGCAGATCCCGCGCCTCGTTGAGCGAGCCGGCGTGCAGGCAGCCGGCGCGGCGTAGCAGGTCGTCTTGGAACAGCTTGCGTGAGACCCACTTTTGCAGCCATTTCTGGCGGCGAGCCCAAGTTTCGTATGCGCCCATGAGTTCGACGACGTACGGCACTCCGCGCCGACGCGCCTCCTGCGCGCCGTAGTGCATGGCCAACAACCAGACGCCGTGGAGATGGTAAACGTCGGGCGTCTTGTCCCGCCGGAGTTGGTGGCGAAGTGCGGTGGAACTACCAAGTTTGCTTGGGAAGCCTACCGGGCATGCGATCATGTCCACAGGTGGAGGGAGGCGCAAGGCAGGCGAGGTGTGCGGATAGCCTTCAAGCACGCGCGCGGCAACGTGGTGGCCTCGTTCGACCTGACCGCGGCAGTAGTTGGCCAGTGAGTACGTCGGGCCGCCATGCTCCGGCGAGAAGATGCCTTGGACATGGGCTATACGCAGTCCAGGCGGAGAAGTCATGAGAGCACTGGATAGCGGGGTGCCGTCCGTGCGAGCACCTCCAAGCAAGCTCGGTAGACATCATCTGCAGAGATGTTCGTCAGGCAGATCAGCCCTTTGTCGCAAACTTCCAGCCGACAACCGGCGCACGGCACCTCATGTCGCATCACTCGATGGCCTGGGCCATAAGGCTCCCACTTGCCCGGCCAGTCGCGCGCAGAAAATACCGCAACGCACGGTGTCCCCACAGCCGCCGCAAGGTGCATGACCCCCGTGTCGTTGCCCAAGTACAGTCGTGCTTCAGACATCAGGGCTGCGGACTCGCGCACGCTCAGATCTCCGGCGGCACACAATCCCGTGCCCCAACGCTCCAGCAAGACACTGCCGGCGCGACGGTCCTCAGGACCGCCTACGATCACTGGGAAGATGCCTTGGTCACGCAGCAAGCGTCCGCCGACCTCCGCGTAGCGTTCCAGCGGCCAGAGTTTGGCCGGGAACTTCGCGCCCGGGCAGATCGCCACCCAGCCCTTCGGCGTCGGCGGGCGGCCATGATCGTCCCACCAGCGTTGAGCGCGCGCGCGTTCCTGCGGCGCCAGGCTGAGGTCCATGCAGCCTTTGCCCGGAGACGGGATGTCCACGCCGTCCCGTTCGAGCCTGGCCAGCAACGCGTCGGCTTCGTGGGGTTGACGCATCAGGGAACCGTCCGGCTCCCGACCATTCTCGTTGGTAAATCCCCCGGCCGCCAGAACCCGGCGGATGCCAGCCAGTCGGAAGAACAGCAGGTCGCGCAGGCGCTGCTTGTGGGTGCGCTGGGTGGGCACCAGGTAGACGACGGTCCGGAAGCCTTGCGCGCGCAACCGTCGAAAACACTGCCACGCGCTGAGCACATTCCTCGCAGACCGCCCGGCAGGATATTTCTCAAAGCCATCCATCAGCCGCGCGGCCGGTAGGACGGCCTCTGGCGGCAGGTGCGTGCTCTTGGCCGGCACCTCACTCAGGAGGACCAGCCGGGCCGTGGGGAACTGCCGCCGTAAGGCCCAAAGTGCTGGTACGGCGGCCACGGTGTCGCCGATCTGCCCGAAGCGGTAAACAAGGATACTGTCACCCACGCGTCCGAGATCCGACATCAGGCCTCCATGTCAATCAGACAGGGGACACACGCAATGGGCGTCGTGCCGCCGGTGGCAGCGCAAGGCGCAGTGCGATGAATACCACCACAAGCAAAATGGCGAAATCGCCCGCCATCAGTGAAAATGAAGATTCCTGGTAGATAAGTTGGAGAAGGAGTGTAGCTCCAATCACCAGTTCGATAGGATTAGGTTTCAACCGGTTGAAGATTTTGTCTAGGGCGGCAAGCGCCACGCCGACCAACGCCATGCCAAGGCAGATACCCCATCGGCCAAAATTGGCGTACATCTCCACCATCCAGGGGAGATTGAGCGATGTGGCCATGTCGTTGTCGCCAAGCAGACCATAGCGATGCCCGAATTGATTGCCCATATCGTCCACAGGTTTGTCCGGCCAGAGAGCGCGGGGGATCAACTTGGTAAACAAAGGCAGGTAGCTCTCGCCATTCCAAAAGGGAACGTGGGAGGGGGTTTCGTCCACCACAACCGAGAGCACACTCACACTGGACAAACGCCCCGCTAGCGAAGCGAGCACCTCTGCATGGTGTTCTTGGCTGTTCAGCATTCCGAAGTGGTATTCGTACGCTAGCTGCACGAGTAGCAGGCACTTCTCGTAAGCTGACTGCGGACCACTGCCCCCTGACTCGGATGCATACCATGTGATCGCCCGGTAGGTTCCCTTGACGGGATTAAAGATTGTAAAGGTGAGTACCGCGAGGATGAAAGCCAAGGCCGCTAGCTTCGGCGCCGTTCGTATGGCGATGAGACTGAAGAAAAGGCCGAAAACCATGGCCTCCGCGATAGACCCCGACGAGAGGCGGAAGGCCACTTCGACGGGAACCATTCCTCCCCAAATGATCAGCCCTTCCAAGAAGGATAAGCGTCGGTTGACGAACAGAGTGAAAAAGAAACCGAAACCTAGGTAGCCGAAGGGAGAGAGCAGGTGGTTGGCCGTTGGAATGGCCTTCAAGGCCGGCACGAACCGGTAAGCAAAGTAAATGACCAAGTAGACCCACATCATCATTCGGAACTGCGGAGCGTTCCAATCCCCAGAGATGCGCATCCCTCTGAGGCGAGTCTTGAAAAAGGATCGGCCAGTGTAAAAACCCGTCAGCAGGCAAGTCATGCCGGCGATGCCCAGCCACAGGCAGGTCGTTGACACACCTTCGATTCGGAGCAAGACATCGCCGTCGTCAAACGGCCGATCTGCGGCAAAGAGCGGCAAGCCAAAATTGCTCGCGTAGAACAGTCCGACTAGAGGGAAGAAGGGGATCTGCGATCGATGCGGGTCGCAAAGGTGGATTAGGGTTGGCACGGTCCCAAGCCAGATGACAGCGAGGGCAAGCAAGCGCCGGTACAAGTCAATTGGTGTCTGTACAGTCAGCAGATAACCGCTGGCTAACACCAGAAGAGCCAGCATCGCGAGACACCACTGACGCCCCTGGAACGCAGCGGAGGTCGGTCCTGCTGTCGCGGTCCTCACGCGGGGACGGACGGGACGACGCGGCGTGGGCGCGTGGAGGGTTCGTGGGGGCACGACAAGAGGGAGGATTAAAGGAGGCTAGCGATCTCGCAAAGCGAGGGGATATTGGCAATTCATGCAGGATCCACGCAAGAAAGAACGGAGTTAGGCCGCGGAGGGCGCTTCAGCAGTGTCGAGGCGTTCCATTTCCCTTGCGACCGGAGCTAATTGGGTTTCGTAGTTCCATCCATCCAAGATCCGCTGCCGTCCTCGCTCACCCATGGCACGCATCTGCACAGGATCGTCCAGGAACCGCTGCACCGCGGCAGCCACCGAATCAGCTTGAGCTGGGTCGCAGGCGAGCGCGTAGCCGGGAGCCACGTAGAAGGCGCGCCAATCGGCCAGATCGCTCACGAGCAGCGCTGCGCCGACTGCGAGGTAATCAAATGCCTTGTTGGAGGCTCCGGTCATGTGCCGCATGTTGATGTCCAACGTATAGGCGGGCATGAACGCGAGGCCCACGTCATGCATGGACGCAAAGGCCAGCATGGCAGCCCGCGGGAACGCCTCCTTGATCTCGACGACCGACTCGATGCCTAATTCGTGGGCTTTGTCGCGCAGCATCCACTGGTAACGTTCCCAACCGAGGGGGAAGTACCCGACGACGCTGAGCGACACACGACCTGCAAACCGCGCCAACGCCTCCAGCACGGAAAGCGGCAGGCGGTCCGGGACAATGGACCCGTGGTAGAGTAGACGCAGGGTCCGTCCATCCCACGGAGCGCGTGCCGAACCGGCTTCCTCCCGGCGCGGGCAGTTCCACACCACCCGGGTAGGTGGCCGGCCGGGTCGCAGACGGTCGAATACCCGCGCGCGTTCTTCGTTCGGTAGCACCACAACGTCAGCCGAGGACGCGACGCCGCGCCGCAGCCGGAGGAGAAATCCTTCCAAGCCCTTTTTACCCTCTGGTGGGTCCGCCGGAGAATCGTGCTCGTGGTAGAGCAGACGCCCCAGGCCGAGCCACTTGGCAAGCAGGGCCGGCGGGCAGGCCAGCAGGTCGGAGGCATAGACCCATCCGCGTGGCGCGCGGGCCATCCGCCAGAGGTGGTAGGACACGAAGCACAGATAGTGCAGCTTCTGCCGCCAACCGGGCCGTTGCGCCCGCCACAGCCGGGTGTCCCCGGCAAGTTCTTCGTTGACCGTGATCCGCCCCGAACCGTCCGGTTCGACGATGCCGGAAAGAAACACCTGACTGCCGCGGCGGCGGAAGAAAAGCGCGCTGTGCTCCAGCGGCGGCAGCGCCGCCGGGTTGAAGTACTGGAGGTAATAAACCGCTTTCCTTGTCATCATGATCGAAGCAGATCGCCGTAAGCGGCGACCACCCGCTGCCCGTAATGGTCCCAGGAAAGGGCTTTGACGGCCCGCGCGCGCGCTTGCCGTCCCATTTCGTCCCTGGCACCAGGATTTTCGTAAAGGTACAAAAATTTTTCCTTGAGCGCGTTCACGTCGCGGATGGGCACCTCGAACCCCTGGATGCGGTCATCGATGATGTCTGCCCCACCCGTATTTGTGGTGTGGATCACCGGCAGGCCGCAGGCCATGGCCTGCGCGATTACCAGACCGAAGCCGTCGTCCACCGACGCGAGGCAGAACACCGAGCACTGTGAGTAGAACCAGCGCAGCTTGCGCTGCAGGTGCGTGCCTTTCAGCACGATCTTGTCGCTACGGTAGCGTGCGAGGAAAGGACGCATCTCGCGTGCGACCGCACCGACGAGCCAGAGTTCCGCCCGGGGCAGGTCGAGTTCGTGGAAGGCCTGTAGTAGATAATGCACGCCTTTGCGCAAACTGAGCGCACCGCAGTGCATGACCCGGAAGATCGTGTCGCGCTTGGCGACGGGGGAGAACTTTTCCAGGGAAACTCCGTAAGGCAGGTGCAGCAGTTTTTCCGGGGCGATCCCTCGCTCCACGAAGGTGCGACGGACGTAGCGACTCGGCACCGCGATCCGGTCCGCCTCGGCGTATTCCTGGAGTTCGCGTGTGCTAACCTCCGCGGGAGTTTCGTGGAAGGCGTAGCCGTGCCGGGCGTATTCCTCCATCAGAAGGTCCGTCTGGAAGCCGATGTGGCTGCTGCCACGATCCACCACGGTCTTGAGGCCAGCAGCCCTCGCCGCGCGCAACGTGCCCAGGCAGTAGCTCGACCAGCCGACGAAAACGTTAGCGTCCCGGCGGAGCGCCGCGGTGGCCGCCCGGTCGAAGCGCCGGCAAAACCACGCTCGGGCGAGGTGTCCGCGGCCGGTGGATTCTGTGCCCGCCGCCCAGAGTCGCACGAGTGCTTCCAACACCGGCAGCGAGACGATCTTGGCGCGGGGAAGACCCCACCGTTTCGCAAAATACCGCGGGTAGGTGGTGATAAGCTGGGCCAGCACGCCCGCTTGCTGCAACTGCCGAGCGAGATCGAAGGCATGGAACCGGCCGAAGACCGAGACACTGACGCGGAGTTCATCCATGGGGGAGCCGGGTGGGTGAGTCCCGTCGCGGGGGAGTGCCGTCATGGTACGATGCGCGGGACCCGTGGCAAATTCGCGTTGCCCTTCGCCGTCCGGCTCACGGCAGGACGGCGGGGGTTTTTCCCGCGCGGGCAGGATGGCGAGCATCGCCAGGAGGCGGTCCGCGTAGGTGTGATGATAGCCGCGGACCCGGCGGTGTGACGCCGCCGCCAGCCGCTGGCGTTCCGCCGGGGATGCCAAGAGGTGCTTGGCGCCTTGAACCATCTCTTGGATCGAGCCGAAGTACGTGACGGTATCGCCGAAGAGGTCGCGGTGTTCCCTGGTATCTTCGACCAGGAGGCAGCCACCCATCGCCGCTGCCTCGAAGCTGCGCATGGTGTGGCCGTCGCGGTTCGCGCGCCGGGCTAGGATGAGGCAGACGCGCGCGGCGTTCGTGGCCGTGCGCAAGGTTTGCACGTCCGCGTAGCCGCGGAAGCTGGCGCGCAGGCCCGGGTAGCGCGTCCAGTAGTCGCCGAAAAGCGCCAGTTGCAGGCCGGCGTCCACGAGGATCCGGCAGTACGGCTCCCGATCCCGGTCGGCTCCGCCGATGAACAAGACGTCGCTTCCCATTTGCTCGGGCGACGCCGCGGCCTCGACGTAGTGCAGGGCAGGATCGTAGCCGAACGGCAGGTAAGACACGCTCGCGCAGCCCGCCGCGCGAAAATCTTCCAGGTTCGCCCGCCGCGCCGAGAAGACAGCCGAGTATTGCGGCAGTGCGCGCAGGAACCATTTGGAAGCGTGCGCTGGGTTCCAGGGATCGTCCGTGGAGTAGTTGAACGTCGCTGCGCCGCCCGCGCGCACGTCGGCCAGAGCCGTCGCCGTCAACGGTACGCCGCCGGTAGCCAGCAGTATGTCCGGCCGCCAATCTCGGCACAGCGCAACGACCTCCGCGCTGAACGCCTCGAGGTGGGTCGGCCGGTGCCCGCGCAGGTGCCAGTTGAAGCGGCGCACCCACTTGGGTGCTTCCATGGCCCGGCGAACCTCGGCCAGGCGGACCTCCAACCCCATGCCCAGGGCGGCGCGCTCCAGGCACGCGCCGACGTTCGTGCCGCCGCGGTCGCCGACGATGAGGAGTTTGCGGACGGCCGGCAAGGTCATCGGAAGTTTTTGGCGAACGAATAGAGGCGCGTCCGCAACTGCCGGTAGAGGGCGGCGGGCACGAACAGCCCGGCGACCGTCACCAGGGCAAACAGCACCGTGAGATAAAGCCTGGTGCCAAAGCCGGGCCGGAACGGTCCCAGCAAGCGGCGTGGGCGCATCCCCAGGGCTACCCCGGCGGCGAAGCGCCAGGATTGCACCCGCCGGTATTCGACGAGCCAGGGCGGGTAGGTGAACAGCAGCACCTGCTTGCAGACGCGCCGCATTATCCTGTCCTGCTCGGCCTCGTTGCGGGCCGATGGCAGGATGGCGTCGATGGCCACCTGCGCGTACAAGTTCAGGGGCAGGGGACGTTCCCGAACCCAACGCTCGCTGACCTTAGGGCGCGAGGCGTAGTGCCCTCCGGCGTCTAGACCCTGGATGACAAGGTCCTTGGCAACCACGATCTCCTCGATGCCCAGGAGCCGGCCGCCTTCCGCGAGGATGCGCGTGCCGAGGTACGTCTGGTACATCTCGCTGCCGTCCCAGCGGTCGGTCTCGTGCCGATTGACCCCGTCGCGCGCGAGCAGCACGCCGCTCACAAAGCTGAAGTCGCGGAAATGCGCGGTCGCCGCCTTCGGTCCCGCGCCCAGGATGCCGGAAGCGCGGATCCGGCGGTCGCAGGCACCAGTCTTTTGGGACGCAAAGTTGGTGATGGCGACCTCGGGAAAATCGTGCGCGGCGAGCTTGTCGTGTAGGAACCGGAGTTCGTCGACGGTGGCCAGCATGTCATCGTTGCCGAAGAGCAGGCAGTACCGGCCGCTGGCGAGCGCGAGGGCAGCGCGCAGGTTGGGATCGTATTGCAGGTTCTTCTCGCTGCGCCGGAACCGGTACGACAGGTTGGAGCCTTCTAGCATCTCCACGATTTCCTCGTAACGCCCGTCGGTCGACGCGCCGTCGGAGATGCAGATTTCCAGGCTCTGGAACGTCTGCTCGGCGAAGCGTTCGAGCGACCTGATCAGGAACGAGGTGCGGTTGAACTGCGGGATGCAGACAGAGAAGACCGGATCGTCAACGCGTGACCTCTCGAAGAGTGTCACGGAGCTATCTTGAGCAGCGATGTTCATGGGTTCGGAAAAGGCGGAGATCGAAGGGGTAAGATTCAACCAGGAAGGAACGTGGACACGTCTCGTTCGAAGGTGAAGACGTTGCGCCGTGATCCGATGCACCGGAAGCCCAGACGCTCGATGTCTGTCTTCAAATCGAGAACCGAGTAGCGTTTGTTGGCGGAGGTGGTGGTGTGCAGTTCGATGATGATCTGGTTGCAGCGCCGCAAGATTTCGGCGTCCTGCCGCAGGATGCCGACCTCGGCCCCTTCGATGTCGCAGACGAGCGCGAACGTTTGGAATCCCGACTGTTCGTAGACCTTTGCCAGCGACAGGGCCGGGGCGCGCTGCTGACCAGCCGTCGACGGTCCATCCCCGACGACGGATGAGCCCAGGATGTTGCTGTCGGAGTGGTATCTGATGCTCTCCGCGTTGGAATAGTCCACCGTTGCATGGATGATCTGGTCGGCTGAGCGGGCGGGATAGTTGCACGTCAGATTGTTGCGCAGCACGGAAATCGTCTGCGGATTGCCTTCCACGCAGAGCAGTTTGCCCGCCGGTCCGATCTTGCGCAGGATGCTGCACGAGATCACGCCGACGCCGCTGCCAAGCTCGATCACATTCGCGCCCGGATGGAGGAAGCGTTGGATGAGGGATCGCTCGCTTTTCTCGTAGTACCCCCAGAACAAGCGCGCGATCTCCGGATAGGGCGCTTGGCTTCCCAGGTGCAGGTCAAAGGCGTGCCCGCCATCAGGCACACGGCCTTTGTACGTCGCGTCGATGAGGCGGCCGACGAACGGGTGGAAAGGAACTCGACCCAGAAGAATCTTCATCCTGGAGAGCCAGTGACTAAGTGTCCATTTGCTTCGCGCCGCAACGCTTGTTGAACCTGGGATTGCCAATCTGCGTCTGGGTCGGCCTCCGCATCGAACTCGCCCACGTACTGCCCGCTCTCCTTCCCCGCTACTTTGAACCACTGGAGGGACTGCCCCGGATAAGTCACGGACGGGGCTCCGGACAGAAAGGCTGCCCAGGCGCTGAACGAACTGCCTCCCGAGCCGATGAGTACGCGCGACTTGGCCAGGATCAACAGGTCGCTGATCGCGCTGTCCGAGCGCACGAGTTCAACGTTCTCTAAGCCGAGCAAAGAAGCGAGATCCTGCGACGTGCCGTCCGAGACAACGAACGCGAGCGCCGGGTAACCGACGATCTGACGAACCTTGCGCAATACGGCGACGTACCAGTCGAGCGGCGTGCGCAGAGCGCCCCGGGTGACATAATCAGCTTGGCTGTTGGCGTCCGCGAAATCCTTGCCCCGCCGCACGTTGATGCCGATGGGCACCTCGCCGTACCTTGCCGCAGAGTCCAGCCACTCACGCTTGGCGATGCGCCTCAGCCTCTCATGGAGGAAGGTCTGGCTACCTTGTAAATCGCCGAAGTGAGCCTGATCCCCGGAGAAGACGATCAACCGATCACCCGGGGAAGACGGTGGCAATTCATCCATGGGAGGTTCGGGTGTTCGCGCCAGGGTGAGCAAGCGCCAGGATCGTCCGAGCCCCGCGAGTTCATCGGCACCAGGACGGAAATTTCCCCAGAGAAGAATCTTGCGCGCAAAGTTCCTGTAATTGATCCCACCTCGCCGGAGTGGCCCCTGCCGAACGTGCGCCCATTGCGCTGCCAGAACAGGAAGCGCGTGGCGTTTGGCGTAGACCTGGCACCTGGCCCACGGGAAAAGACGATTTCCTAATCCGCTCGAACGAAAGAATTGGGGATAACAATAGTTCATGAAACTTCAGTTGGTCGATAACCATCCCCGTATCGCTCGAACTCGCTCCGACCAATCGAGTTTTACTCCCAATCTCTCCCGCGGCGCAAGTGCGCGGGTCGATAGTTCCATGCGCCGGTCCCAGATTTCTTCCAGGCGTGCACCGATCCGCTCGACGCTCTCTTCAGGATCGAGAGGCGTGACAAAATCTTCGCCAAACAGCCGCGCAAAACGCGGGTTGCGCGGAGGCTGGCCGATGATCGCCGCGCCCGCCGCCGCCGCCTCGAACCACCGGCAGGTGATCGGGCTGAGATCGCCCGCCCGCTGCGGATTGGTGATCTCCACCGGCCAGCAAACCGTGAACAAGCTGTGGCACAGGTGCCAGGCAAACTGCTTCAACAACGCCAGCGACTCGGCGGTCGGCTGGGCACGCCCGTGGGTCGTGTAGTCGTAGTAAAGCCCGCGCCGTTCGCAGAAACGTAGGAGTGCCTCGTGTACCCGCGGATGCCGCCGGCCGTAGGAGGAGAAGTGGATGACTCGTTTCTCCGGAGGCGCAGGCGCGAAGTATTTCAACGAAACGGCCTGGTCAGCGTGGTACCACTCGCCGCCGGTCGTCGCGGCGAGCATCGGCAGGGCGTCGTCAAAGGAAGTCACGCGCACGTTCCACTCCGGGCCTGAAAACAAGTCGCGGATGGTTGGCATCTGTGCAGGCAGCGTGTCGAACTGGTAGACGACCCGATGCCGGACGTTCTCGGAGAATCCGGCCCGCCGATCTAGGCGATAATCTTCCGGTCCCATCAGGATGTTCCAGACGACTTCAGTTTCTGCCGGGAGTTCGATCCGATGCACGGGAAGGAAGCGGCGCAGGTGCGCGTGCCGCGTCCCTTGACCGAACCAGCGGTTGCTCCGCAGTTCCAAAGGAGTGTGCTCAATCCAAATTTGCTGTGCTCCGGTCTGCCTGACGATTTCGTCTTCCAAGGATCGAAGCATCCCGTATTCCCATCCGACAAGGCGACGATCCGAAAGCAAAACATGCATGGCGATAGGGGTTCGACTCCGTTACTTCGAATTTAGAATGTGCGAGAATCGGCATACTACTTTATGGATGTTGACACTACGACCGCCGTCGAGTTGAGAACCCTGCTCCATGTGAGCGAAGACAGACAAACCTTTTAAGCGGCTCCAGTCTGTGGCGCTTCCTGCGGCAGCGGCGAACGCTTGCACGGCATCGGGAGACCGTCGATTTGCTCGCCCGGGCGCGCGGCCACTAGGAAGCCATCGAAACTAAAGCTTTCCGCCAGATCAACCGAACACACGATCTGGTAATACTGTTGTTCGAGCAGGCGGAGGCATTCCTGATGCAGATCATGGTGGTGCGTCGAGATGAACAGGTAACGAACTCGTTGCTCAGACAAAACCTTCTTGCTCCCATGAAGCATTTCCACTTCGGCTCCCTGGATGTCTGCATGCAGCATGTCAATAGACATTATCTCGCTGCGGGCCGCAAAATCGTCGATGGCCACGATGTCTGCCCCGTCACTTGCCCGTCCTGGGGTTGCTCCGACGTAGGCGTTCGTGAAGCGACCCTCAAACCCGTTCCTGGCAAAGTTCCTACGGCCGGAGGATAGGTTGTACAGGTCAGGTTCGATCAGGTAAGCGGCGGCGTCGGGCACTGACTTACAAAAGCACAAGGAATAAAATCCCCAGTACGCACCGCACTCGATGATCGTCGCGCGGGGCGGCATCCTGGCGGTGACCGCGTCGAAGACAAGCTCTTCCTGGGGTTCGTGCGAGCCGTGGTTAAGTTCGAGCATCCGGGTGACACCCGCTCCGTAGTAGCCATCCACGATGACCTGCAAGCCGTTATGCATTATTTGCCATCCATTCGACACAACACCCGCGCTTGGTACGCGGGGGATGCGCTCGTTGTCAGGACAGGCGCGCACCAGAGCGGTGCGTTTATCCCAATCCTGCCATTCTTCATGGCCTTGCGGCACACCGGTATTGCGCCAGCGTAGGTAGGCCGCGTAAGTGGATGGAACATAACGACGGCCGAAGTAACGTAGATAGCGTCGTAGAGAGCTCATGGGGCGGTGGTTTCCTGAAATTCGGAGAAGATCGCGGTGACCATGCTGACGCTTTAAGGCGTAAAGTTCAGCTGGTCCAAGAATCGGCGAGCCATGGCCAGGGGAGAGTAATTTTCGCGCACCCACCTGTGCCCCTCGGCAGCGATCCGCGCCAGACAGCCGGGATCGGCGCGAATGCGCTGGATCGCCGCATCCACGTCGTCCAACCGGACGCCGACGTAGTGCTTCCAATTTTCTGGCAGCACGGGCAGGTCGACCCCGTAAAGATCGAGGTCCAAGTTGAAGGCGGCACAACCGGCGACCAGAGATTCCCAGAAGCGGAAACTATCCCACTGCACCGCGCGCGGCGGACGCGGATCGAACCAGCCTAGCAGTTGGAAAAATGTCCGCCGGATCCTTGCCCTGTTGCCGCCAACCAGATACTGCTGGGGGTTGCGGAACGGCATGGGTGGCATTAATTCTCCCGTAAAACAGGCGACTGCCTGACTGCTCTTCAGGCGTTCGTAGTACGCGCGCGCGTAGCGATGACCGGTTTGCTGCCACAACAGTGCGTCTTGAGGATCATCGGGCGCTTGGGAGAGGTCGTCCTTGGTGCGATCGATCTTCAAAACGGCGGCAATCTTCGGCTCGAAGCATTTGTGCGCCATCTTCCGCGTACCGTGATCGAAATGGTGGGACGCACCGAAGTTGATCAGGATACACGGCTGTCTCTTCGCGAACGGCGGTGCTCCGACCGTCGCGCGGACGACACGGTCGGTGTAGCCGATCACCCACGGACGGAAGTTTGCCGGGTGGTTCGCGCGGCGGTTCAGGTGGGAGCGGAGCACCAGATCGAACTGCCGGAACTCCTCGTCCCACGAGAACGTGCGGTGTCCGTCCTGGTTATCCATGCAAACGGTGCGGTAGCGTCGGCCCTTCTTGAACAAGCCCGCAGGGAGAGGACTACGCAATACGTCGAAGGTACCCATCCGATTCCAGTAGGCCCAGGTGTAGCTGACAACGACAACGTCGCAGTCGTCGGGCGTGATGGCGGGATCGTGTTTGACCAGATAGTCACCGTCTGCCGATGATTGTTTCCAGTAGTTGCAATTGCTGCTAAATGGGACGCCAAGCTCATGAAAACCTTCGGCCAGCGCCACCACATCCTCTTGGAAAGAGGAAGGTTCATCGCGACAGTAGAAATAGATTCTCGGCTTGGTCATCGAAGCAGTTTCAACAAACCTTGCTTGCAGAAGCTGCCGTAGTTCCAATAGGCCCGGTTCAGGAAATAACGCCAACGTTGAAGAACTTCGCTTCCGGTGTCTCGGCGCAAGACAAATCCGTCTGGGATCAAGCGGGCGAGCTTCGTTGCGCAGGCACGGTAGAAATGTTGGTACGGATGCATTTGCAGCCACGGCTTTTCCGGCCCTAGGTAATGAACGTTGATCCCGCGTTCGGTGGCAAACGGGTACAAACCGAACCGACCCATAATTCGCTCCGGAGGTAGGTTCCACTCTCTAGCTAGCGGTCTCCAGTTCTTCCACAGGACGGCGTTCAAAATAGATTGATCCCACCAGCGCAGACCATCTGGGTTCTGGCGCATGTACTGGAGGCAGGCGGCTCCAACGCCGCACCGCTTCCAGGCAGCCAGGTTCACCCAGAGGAACCCGGAGTTGAAATATGGCGTGCTGGCCGAAATGCCCAAACGTTCGTAAGGCATCTCTTCGTCCGCGAAGGTCGGAATTTTTGGGTCGTTGACGGCGTACATCAAACAATCTGCCGGCCAGGGCAGCGTGGTCAGCGAACTCACGTCGCGCGCGACAACAATGTCAGAATCCACGTAGAGCGCCCGGTCGGCCGCGATCAGGCGCGGCATCAGCAATCGCGCGTAGGCCATCTTGCCACCGCCGTAGTCGGCCGGGTTTTGCTCGTACTCCGCGAAGTCTACCTGGATGATTTCCAGCGTCGCGTTTTTGCCTGTGCATTCAATGGTTTGCCGCAGCACGACACGTTGCCGCTCGTCGAGTTCGTCCGTCAGCAATTTGAAGTCGACGCACCAACCGGGCGCAAGATTGGTCAGGAGTGAGTAGAATGTCACCAGCACGCCCGGGAAATAACGTGCGTTAGCGGTGGAGACGACAGTGATGGTCTGTCTATTTAGGTCGAACGACACGACGTTTTTCCATGTTGGCCTACTACGTGCCGTTTCCGTCGATCGGGTGCACTTACGGGATGCGCCGTGCAGCTCCCTTCACATTAACAAGTCCATGATTATGTCTCGAGTTGAACTCGCCCCAAGCCTCAAGGATAGTGAAATTCATGAGATCAGTTCCCCATATCCACTCGCTCGTACTGGTGCTGTGCCCACCGATGGCCACTGTGTAAACTCCAGGTCTTAGAAGAAATTCAGGCAGAATAAACTCCGCCGAGAAATTACCCTTTTTCAGCGTCAAAGGACTATCTACATCATGCATGGAAAACAGTCGGGCCCCTTCCGCAAAGACAGAAAAGGTAGTTCGGAAATCTGGAATGTCTTCGTAACAGGTAGCTTCGATCAGTACCTTGATCCTATCTTCGGAGCTAAGAGCATCCGAAGCTGCTTTATCCTCGTTGGTGGCTTGTAGACTCGTGAATTTTAGCTTGGTGTTCAGCGTTCCTCGAAACGCCTTGGACAACAACGAGGATTCGATTGATCCGGTACTTCCCGCATAGAGTGTGGTTGCTTCCTTGGGGGTGCCATCAAGCAAAACACGGCCGTCACTGAGAAGCAGGCAACGGTCGCAAAGTTCCATTACTGACCCCATGTTATGGCTGACAAACAAAACGGTTCGATGGCCTTTATGGGCGATATCTTGCATTTTGCCCAGGCATTTGGACTGAAAGCGAGCGTCACCCACCGCCAGCACCTCGTCGACCACCAGGATCTCCGGTTCTAGGTGCGCGGCCACCGCAAAGGCCAGTCGCACGTACATGCCCGAACTATATCGTTTGACGGGCGTGTCCAGGAACTTCTCGACCTCCGCAAAGGCGACGATCTCGTCGAACTTGGCTTTGATCTCGGTGCGGTGCATGCCGAGGATGGCGCCGTTGAGGAAGATGTTCTCGCGCCCGGTCAATTCTGGATGGAACCCTGTGCCCACTTCCAAGAGGCTGGCCACACGCCCGCGTAGGCTGATGCGCCCGCTGGTGGGCTCGGTGATGCGCGAGAGGATCTTGAGCAGCGTACTCTTGCCGGCGCCGTTGCGGCCGATGATCCCGACTACCTCCCCGCGCTGGATTTCGAACGACACGTCGCGCAACGCCCAGAACTCGGTTGGCTCTTCCTTCGACTCAACCTCGTTGCGTCGGCGGAAAAGACTGCGCGCTTCGCGAGCAAGTACGTCGCGCAACGCTGTGTAACTTTCCCGATTTTGCGACGCGCCGAGCTGGTAGCGTTTGCCCAGCTTCTCGATGGTGATGATGGTATCGCCTGCCACGGGTCATTACGGTTGAGCGGAAATCTTGCTGTTGGCCCGTTGCCCTTCAAAACAAATTGTGGTCTGGGCAACAGTGGACCTGAATGGCAAGATCGTCCTGCCTGACCCACTCTGCCCGAGCCGATGGACTTGAGCCGATACGACCACTCGGATTTTGCCCGTGGCGCACCCGCCTGGAAGGAGGTGCTTTGGATGCTGGTGCGTGGCATGTTTTTTCAGACCTGGGTGCCGTGGCCGTCATCGCTGCGGGTGGCGCTTCTGCGCGCGTTCGGTGCACGGGTCGGGCGCGGTGTGGTGGTGCGCGCCAACGCCAATGTGTCCTTCCCTTGGCGGTTGACGGTTGGCGACCACGTCTGGATCGGTGAGGACGTAGGGATCTTGAGCTTGGCGGACGTGACCATCGAGAGCAACGTCTGCATCAGCCAGCGTGCCTACCTTTGCACGGGCAGCCACGACTACGGCCGGGAGGACTTCAAGTTGGTGACGCGGCCGATCACGGTGCGCGCGGGCAGTTGGATCGCGGCGGCGGCGTTCGTCGCGCCGGGAGTAGAAATCGGCGCAGGGGCTGTCGTGGCGGCAGGGAGCGTGGTGACCCGCGATATACCACCCAACACCCTCGTGCGCGGCAACCCGGCGGAGGTCGTCAAGAAATTGCGGCGTGAGAGCTGACGGATGCGCTTTCTCTTTCTCAACCAGTACGGCCCACCCGATCCCGTGCCGACCGCGCGCCTGTTGGGCGAACTGGCCGAGGCGTTGCGCGTAGATGGCCACGCGGTAGAAACCCTCTCCCAGAATCAGAGCTACCAGGGCCGCCCCGCGCGGGGCGGGCGGCTTCGGCGCGAGTTGCAGGCTTCTTGGGCCATCCTGCGCGCGGGCTGGAAGCGCCGCGGCGACAAACCCGACGTGGTGCTGGCTTTCTCCTCTCCGCCCGGATTACTGGTCATCGGAGCCTTGTTGGCGTGGCGGCACCGAGCACGCTTGGCGCACTGGGCGATGGATCTCTACCCGGAACTCGCGCTTGCCCTGGGCGAGATCAAGCCCGGCAACCCCGTGGCACGCATCGTGGGCGCGGCGATGCGCTGGGCGTACCGCCGCGCGACGCTCGTTGTCGCCCTCGACGAGGACATGCGCGACCACCTGCAAGCCTTCTGCCGCGTGCCCGTGCAGGTGCTGCCACCTTGGCCCGACCTCGAAATGGAGCGCCAAGCCGATGACACCGCAGCCACGGCCGGTGTACCGCCGGAGCCGTGGGTGTGCCTGTACTCGGGTAATCTGGGCCGTGCCCACGAGTGGCGCACCTTGCTGGAAGCCCAGGCTCTCCTAGAAGGACGCGGACTACCGGTCAGCCTCGGCTTCCAGGGCGACGGGGCCGAGCGCACCGCGGCGCGAGCCCACGCCGACCAACTGGGCCTGCGTCGCTGCCACTGGAAGGACTACGCGCCCAAGGAACAATTGCTACCCACGCTCCTGGCTGCCCGGCTACTCATCGTCACCCAGCGCCCCGAAACCCGCGGCTTGCTCTGGCCGAGCAAGCTGGCACTGTTGGAACGGCTGCCTCGGCCGATCCTCTTCGTCGGCCCGACCGAGGGGGCCATTGCCAGGCGCGTGCGGGCACACGGCCAAGCCGGGGTGTTCGCGCCGGGAGAGTCGGAGGCGGTTGCCCGTTGGATCGAGGAGGTTTTTAGAGGCAAAGCCATCTGCGAAGCCCAGCCGGCGCGTTCGCTGCCGACTACCGGAGAGCAACACGGCCGGTTGCAACGATGGTTGCTGGAATGTGGAGGAGCACGGTAACCCTCGTGAAAAGCACAGCGGTTGCGTCTTTCCAGTGAGACAGGCAGCACCCCCAGCACCGTAGGTGCACAGCAACATATAAGGCACCCTCCATCATTATCACGCCCGTGGGTCCGTCCGTTGTTCAAGCAGATTCGCTCGCAAGGGGTCGATGCGTAGCGGTTCGCGAGGGGATTGTACACACTCCCGGCCGGGCTCGAACCGGCACTCTACGGTTTAGAAGACCGTTGCTTTATCCATTAAGCTACGGGAGCTACGTCCAAGCAGGATGCCCCACTTTCGGCGGGTCGCAAACGCTGTTTGTGCACACCCGTTTTGACACCTGTGCCAGGGTCGACTTGATTCTCCGCCAGCCTCCTTTTTTGCGTGGCTGCCACGCAAATCTCCCCAGCTTGGTCCGTTGCCGGGCTGGGGCGACCAGTCAGCCGCTGCCGCGACATGGCGGGAACAAGTCTCGTTGTGTGTGCTCTCATCGACGGCCGCTGGATCGCAGACCCTTGGCCGGTTGGTTGCCAGCCTAGCGCCCAATGATCGCGATCACCGTTTTGACAAATGCTATCAGTGATAGCAGGTTAAGATATGGCTCAGTTGATCGTCCGGAACCTTGAGGAAGAGGTCGTGCGCTTGCTGCGCTTGCGGGCTGGGCAGGAGGGAGTCTCGGTGGAGGAAGCTCACCGTCGGCTTCTGCGGCGTGTGCTGCTCGAAGGGGCCACGGACACGCCGCTGTCGTTCAAAGATTACCTTCTCGGGATGCCGGACGCAGAAGGCGACGCCGTCTTGCATCGATCCAAGGAAATACCCCGCACCGTGAACTTTGACTGAAGATTGGTCGCGATGGCCTACTTGCTGGACACGAACATCCTCTCGGAATTACGCAAGAAGGACCGGGCAGCGGCACCGGTCGTCGCGTGGTATGCGGGCGTAGATGACGCAGACCTTTTCCTGAGTGTCCTGATCCTCGGCGAAATTCGTCGGGGTATCGAGTTGCGGCGTCGGCACGATCCAGTCGCCGCGCAAAGTCTGGAGCGTTGGCTGGATGGAATCGCGCGCTGGTATCAGCATCGAATCTTACCGGTGACCGCAGGTGTTGCCGGGCACTGGGGCAGCATGTGCGTGGACCAGCCGTTGCCGGTCATCGACGGGTTGCTGGCGGCCACGGCGCTCCACCACGACCTCGTGTTTGTGACCCGTAACGTGGAGGACGTGGCCAGGACCGGCGTCAGGTTGCTCAATCCTTTTTCGTGAGCATGCGGTACGGATGACGATTCGCTTCACCGCGGGTAGATCATGCGCCTATGCCGGTTGCAACCACCTCCGTGCAAACGTGGAAGCCAAGTCCTTTCTCCTTGTCGTGGTCAGTTCGGGCCAGCGAAGGGTGAGTCCCCGTCCGCTTGGTCACCGGCCGCATACTCGCTGAGGAACCGGCGGTCGCGCTCAGTCATCTGGCTCAACAGCATCGGTTCGACGAGGGGCGCAGCTATCTGACCGCCAGCACGTCAGCTTCAGTGCGCACCTGACCCCTGAGCAGATGGAGCAGCTGGAGTACTCGCACGTGGTCCACGGCCGCGCCACAGGCCGGGAACTGCCCTGCGTGCTCATTCCCTACGATGCCGAGCAGGGCTTGCCGTTCCTGACAATCAACGGTCGGGACGTGGCACCATCGGAGTTGATACCTCCTACCGCGACGATCCCGGTGTTCAGCACCGAGCAACTCAGCCGCATGAGACGTGAGGCGCAAACTGTCTTGACTGCGTCCGAGGCAGGAGAGGGGGCAGCGTGAGGCCCTTTGCCACCTTACACCGCCTCAAACGCCGCGTGCGGGTACTCACCGCGCAGAAGCGCCGGTTGGTGTGGGAACGGCGCGCCGTGAAGGCTGCCCAAGCCGCCGCCAGCTTCGCCATTGCATCAGCCAGGTCGATGCCGTCCGCGCCGGTGACAATGTGAGAAATCTCCTTTTGTCGGAGGCCGTCCACGTAGTCGGCCGGGGCGCGTTCACTGACAATGCAAACCAACTGGTCGCCGCGCACGTCGGGGCTGGTCCAACGCAGCCTGCCGAGTGTGTCCAAAGAGACGGCATACGTTTGCGCACGGCGGGCAACAAACACCGGCCGCGGCCCGGCAGGCGTGTTCGCGGCAGAGACAAAGGGCTCGTCGCCGCCGAGGATTTCCTACATGGTTGCGCGTCCGCAGGCCCAGGCGCCGTAGTGGAACTGTGCGCTGGTTGCTTCGTACTCGCTATCCGGAGTAACGGCCCGCACGGCATCGCTGTCGGTGCGACCATCCAGGGATGAGAGCATGTGGCAGATGATGCGAGGTTTCATGTTGTGTTTCTACGCCAAGGCCATCGCTGTCGACAGTGGATTTTGCAGCACGGCCAGCGGTCACCTGTTTACTTATGTAACTATCTTCTACGCCCCACCATGGCGGCGTCGACGCGTGGCGAAGTTCCGCTCGGCTGCTCACCTGAAGTTGCCGTCGGGCCACGCACAAAGAGTAGCAGAGCAGCCGTCGCGTTTGACGTCGGCTAAAGACCGGCCAGTGCTCTTGAGGATGTGCGAGCGCGGGACCGCATTGCCCTTTGACAGTCCCTGAAAGGGGAGGCCAAGGCCATCGTGGCACTGCAAATGCTTGTGTCAATTTCCAGCGATTTCTTCAGTGTAGCCATGAAAACACAACCGACCTCTGCGGGCTTTCTCATCTCTGCAATCTCGTTATTTTTGTCAGTTTCTCTATGTTGCGCCAAGCAACCCGAGCCCTTCGCCGGTTGTGTGTTGGCCGCAGCCAATCAGCGCGAGGTTATCCGGGCCCAAGGCTATCTGAGCACAAACATTCCCGCACGCATCCTGATCATCCACAGCGCGGCCCAGAAGATGAACCACGCGGTGTTGGTGTACCGCTTGAACCCCGAGGGTTGGATGGTCTACGACGACGCGTTTGGCAGCCGGCGCCTGCGTCCGCACATGGTGCTTAACGTCAAGTTCCCCATGCCCCTGTACGCAGCGCGGGCGGCTTACCCGACGTGGTCTGTGGACGGCGCATGGTACCTGGATGCGCTGCCACTAGTGAGCCGCTGATTCTTTCAGTACCAGATGCCCCAGTCCCTGAGCGCCTCGGCGACGAGCATGTGAGGGGCGGGCATCGCCGTCGTGACGGGCTTGCCAGACTTTGGATCAGTGCCTGCCATTGCCTTCATGGCTGGCGTGGGATACACCGCCAGCCGGCCGTGCAGGCTGTCAGGCGCGCCGAACTCGACGATGCAGCCCGGAAAACGTTCTTCCAACACCCTTTGCATCTCCGCCTCTTGACCGGCATCGCGCAGAGCCGGCGTCACGACGATCTGAAATCCGCGGTAGATGCTCATCGCCTCAACGCCGCCAAATCCACGTCCACTCGCGCTGCTTTACCCAGCTCGGGCGCGAGCCGGTGCGCCTCGTTGAGCCAGCCACGCGCGAGGTCCACGTTGCCGTACAGCGCCTCGCCGCAGGCGAGGTCGCAGTTACACGGCCGCCTCGTTCGGGAACTGCTCAGTGGCTTCCATGAGGATAACCCGGGGCGCGCTCTAATCCGTGTAGTCTGCGCATGGCTGCGGCATGAGTGAGGCCAGATGTAGCGCCAAGTTGTTTGCCGCGTCGTGTGGTCAGAACTCCGATCACCGGGGAGGGCGATCTTCCAGGCTTCAGGGAACCGGGCTGGCGGCAGGTGGCGGTGGTGCGGACGGTGTGACCAACTTGCTTACATCTACGAAGGGCGTCGGTCCGTTGCCGCCGCCCAGGAACACCGGCAGCCGCCCGTCCCAGCGCCGCAACTGCTCGTACTGGATTAAAGGCGGCGTGACGCTCTTGGCCAGCAGCTCGTTCGCCTGTGCCTGCGCCTTGGCCCGGGTCAGCGTGGCCTGCGCCTCGCCCTCGGCCGTTTGCTTGATGGCGTTCGCCTGTCCGGTGGCTTGCGCCACGTCTTGGTCCGCTTTGACCACGGCCTGCTGGAGTTGGTACTTCTGCTGCTCGGCGGCCTGCTGGGCCTGGATCTTCTGGTCGAGCGATTTCTGGAGCGCCTGGGGCAGGTGCACCTCGCGCACGCCGAAAGACACCAGGGTGAGGTGGCGGCGGTCGAACTCTGTCGTGAGGATGTCGGTGATGTCCTTGACCAGCGCCCCGCGCTTGGAAGCGGTGATCTCTTCCCAGGTGTACTTCGCCGCCACGACCGGCACCTGCGAGCGTGTGTACTGGCGCACCACGCCGGTCTCGACCACGCTGATGGGTGCGCCACCCCAGTCGGTGTAGAGCTGCGACGCCTTGGCTTTTTCCACCTGGTACTGGATGACTACATCCAGGTTGATCTGCTGACCCTCGTTGCTTTGCACCTTGATGGAGTCGTCGCGTGCCATGCCCTCCTCCGCGCTTTGCACCATCGAGTAGGTCTGGATGGTGACCGGGTACTCCTGGATGGCCTGGGTGAGCGGGTTGATGAACGCCCAGCCGGGGTCGAGCGCACCGGTGGTGACGTTGTGGCGGGCCTTGTCGAAGACGATGCCCACGTAGCCCGGGTTGATGTTGCGCCAGGCGGAGAACGTGAAGGTAAGCAGCACCACCGCCACCAAGGCAGCGATAAATACAGTGCCCGCGCGCACGAGAGGACGGAAGCGGCTATTTGCGAACGGAGGAGGCATTATTTGCGGGGAGGAGGGACCGTGCCGGGCGGGGTGACGTTCTTGGCGCGGGAGAGGGGATCAGGATCCACGCGCGGCCGGGGAATGCGCCAAAAAGAAACGAACGAGGCGAACAAGCTCGGGCCAATCCAGGTGGCGACTTGCCAAGCCACGTAGAGCAGGAGGACCGCCACGAACAACTCCAGCAGGGTAGGACTCATTATTGCTCTAGAACCTCGCACATCGCGTCGGGCTTACAATGGCTCCGGTTTCCGGCGAGTGTCAGTAGGATGTCCGCGCCAGCAGAGAAAATCGTCGTGGCGGGCTGGAAATGGAGTAAGCCGGCGCGGATTTGCTCCGGAGCAGCAGGACCTGGCCGTCCGGTATCTTGGGGTCGTAGTCGTTTTCGTTTGGCATAGAGGAGAATGGTAGAAGTGAGTGGCGGACCAAATGCTGGCGTCAGCGGTGCGACCGATCACACGGGCAAAGAGAAGCTTTGCAGCACGTACTTCAGTCTGACCTCCAGGGTGAACTCCCAATGCAGCTCGGCCGAGTTGTACTCAAGGTTCGTGGCACAGCCAGCCCAGGGGGTTCGGCTCGAAGGTCAGCGTGCCGAACTTCACCAGCGGCGCGCCCACGCCGATCTGGCTGTAGACCACCCAAACAAACGTGCCCGGCACGTTCGGAGCGCCTTGCACGTTGGTGAAGTACTACCCGAGCGGCGTCATGCTCGGCTCCGTTTTGGAAGCGCCCCGGAACGTCACCACGGGCGAGGGCACCGGGATGTCGGTGATCGTGCGGTAGTTGTCGGTGATCGCGCCGACACTTCCTCCGGCTCCAGTGCCTCCGCCGACGGTGGTGCCGGCCTTGACCGTCTGGGTTTGCACGTCCGTGTCGGTGCGCACGATCCGCTCCGACGGTCGCACCACGCCGTTGACGAGCCCCTTGTAGGTGGCGCGGACCACGCTTTGCTTGCCCTCGCCGTCGACCACTTCGCTCGTCACGCAGTTCAGGCCGGCGACGTATGGATCGTTGTTGCGGATGTTGAGCTTGAGAGACAGCGCCGCCGCGCTCGGGCAGCTCCACTCACGTTCTGCAACGTTCAACCCGTACTCGTTAATGGTCAGTTTTCCACCGCCGCGCGGCGTGAGCTTTGCCAGCGCGGCGGAACCCAGGGACACGGGTGCGCCCACCGTGGGGTCGGCGTAGTAGCCGGCCAGCCCCGTGCCGCCAACAAAGAAGTTCCCGCTGCTCTCCGGCGGCACGTAGCCGGACGGCCATGTCTGGGGCAGGCTGATGGTCTCAACGATCGTCGTTCCGCCGCTGTTCCCATCCACGGTCAGGACAGCCGCAGTACTGCCAAGGTCGCCCGAGCTGTTATGGACGCGGCACTGGTAGTTGCCTTGGTTCTCATTTTGGCTGTACTCGGGGTTTTTGCCCTTGCCAGCCGGGAGTCGCACGTGTAGAAGAGAAATATCTAGAGCGCTACTCATTTGAGTAGCTGGATTGTTGCGGCGAAGCTGGTCGATGGCGAGAGCGTATTCTTATGATCCGCGGCGCAAGGTGTTCGCCGCTTGGCAGCGTGGTGAGGAGAGCCAGCGTGAGGTGGGGGCACACGCTGCGGGGTGAGCGAGAGCTTCGTGGGCGATCTGGCCGCTTTGCACCGGCAAACCGGCGACGTGGCGGCACGGCCGCGCGGTGGCGGACGCCGCTCGCTGGCCACGCCCGCCGCGCGGGATCCCCTCCACCGGCTTGGTGACCACCAACCACGACCACACGATTGCCGAGCACCACACGGGCATGGTGGCGGCGGGCTTTGCGCTGAGCGCGGCCACGGTCGGGCGGATGCGCTTGGCCCTGCGCCAGACACGCAAAAAAAGACGCTCAAGGACGACGAGGCCAGCCGCGAACGGGTCAAAGGCTTGCGCGCGGCGTGGCCCGAGCAGACGGCCGGGATCAGGCCCGAGGACTTCGTGTTCATCGACGAGCGCGGGGTCAACCGGGCGATGACCCGGCGCTGCGCGCGCAGCCTTTGTGGTACCCGCGCCTTTGGCAGTGGCCCGCGCAACTGGGGCGACAACGTGAGCCTCCTGGGCGCGCTTTGCCTGCGCGGCACCCTGGAGCCGATGGGCGTCAACGGCGCCACCGATGGGCGGGGTTCCTGACCTTCCTCCAGGACGTGCTCGTGCCTCAACGCTGGCCGGGCGCGGTGGTGATCTTGGACAACCTGGGCGCGCACAAGGTCAAAGGCGTGCGTGAACTCATCGAAGCGGCGGGCGCGCGGCTCTTGTACCTGCCGCCCTACTCGGCCGACTTCAACCCCATCGAGATGGCCTGGGCCAAGCTCAAGAACTTCCTGCGCAAAGTCGCCGCGCGCACCAGCGAGGCGCTCGACCGCGCCATCGGCGAGGGGCTACACGCCGTCAGCGCGCAGGATGCCTTCGGCTTCTTCAAACACTGCGGCTACGTCAGCTAACCCAAATGAGTAACGCTCTAAGGGTTCAGTTCTACGCGCCCGCTTCCGGCTTTGCTGGGGCGGGTTGCTTGATTTTGGGTGGATGCGTTGAGGAATCGGAGAATTTCCTCGACGGTGAAGAGTAGGTGGCGGCCGGCGCGCACGGGGCAAGAGGCCGCGATCTACGAACCGGCGCACGGTGATTTGTGAAACACTCATGGCCAGCCAGGCGGCGATTTGCTAGGTGACGACCTTGGAGATGGCCATGTCGGGCCCGCCGGACCAGTCTGTCTTGACGCGCCGCGCAATGGCCTCCTTGCGATAGACCGTGGCCGGGGCTTGGCTGCGCGTCGTTTCGAGGTAGCGGTCGCACAGCGCCGCCAGGGTCAGCTTTTCCCCTCCGGCCGTCGTGCGGCTCAGGGAACGCTGCAGATCCGCGAGCTTTCTTTTGGCGAGGGCCCGGTCGGTCGTGCCGAGGCTACGGCGCACTTCTCGGCCGTTGACCTCGAAGCGACCGTAGTACTTGCCCGTGAGGATGTATCGATACAGGCGTTCGCCGACCTTCTCGAAACTGGCCATGTTTTTACCACAGCCGGACAAAATGTAAGAAATCTTGCGTAAATGCCTGGAGCCTAGGGGATTCGAACCCCTGATTCACTCGGAGCCTATTTGCGGACGTTCACAAACGTCCATCTCAGAGGTAAATGCGGGATATGCGGTTGTCAGAGAACAACGCTGGACGCGCGTGGACATTCGCAGTATTATTCTCACATGGCCAGCTTGTGGAAGCGCGATAATTCCCGATTCTGGACCGCATGCTTTACCGACCGTGCCGGCAAGCAGCGCAAGCGCAGTACGGGCACAACCAACCAGCGAGAGGCGCAACGCATCGCTGAGAAGTACGAGGAGGCTGCCCGCAAGCGGCGTACTTCCCGCCAAGTGCGCGAGGTAATCGGCGACCTACACCGTGAGCTTACCGGCGAGGAGCTTCCCGTTATCACGGTTCGCGCCTTCTTCAACGGCTGGTTGGAACGCAAGAAGGTGGAAACCTCTTCCGCCACGATAGCCTTCTACGCGAAGACGGCCGGCAAGTTCCTGGCCTACTTGGGAACGATGGCAGACCAGGAAATCGGTGAAGTCACCCGCGAGCACGTCACTCGTTTCCGCAACGAAGAGGCTAAGACGCTTGCCCCCAAGACGGTCAACCACGACCTCAAGTGCCTAAAGATGATCTTCAAGGCCGCTCGGCGCGACGGCGCGTTGATCGAGGACCCCTGTGAGTTCGTGGACACGATCCGGCGAACGGCGATAGGAATGACGCGCCGCGCGTTTACTCTCCCAGAACTACGGGCCATTCTGGCCGTGGCCGACGAGGAATGGCGTTCACTCGTCAAGTTCGGCCTCTACACTGGCCAGCGTCTCGGCGACCTGGCCTGCCTGACCTGGGCCAACCTAGACCTCGCACGCGGGGAGATTCGACTGGCCACCCGCAAGACCGGCCGGCGGATGATCCTGCCGATGGCCACACCGTTGCGCCAGCACTTGGAAAGCCTGCCAGCGGGGGGCAAGCCCGATGTGCCGCTGCACCCGCGCGCCTTCGCGGTTGTCGCCCGCAACGGCAAGAGCGGCGCGTTGTCCAACCAGTTCGCCGACCTGCTCGCTCAGGCCGGGTTGCGCGAGCGGCAGAGCCACAAAGCCAAGGCGGACGGTCAGGGACGCACAGGCAAGCGGCAGAGCAACGCGCTTTCATTCCACAGCCTGCGCCGCACGGCTACGACGCTCTTGCACGAGGCAGGCATCCCGGCCGCGGTGGCACAGGAACTCATCGGCCACGACTCAGAAGAAATTCACCGGCTCTACGTCAACGTCGGCCGCGAGGCGATGGAAAAGGCGGCGGCGGCCTTGCCTGCGCTGTGATGAAAAGGAAACCTGCAAAGCCCGCGCCCACGCCGCCCTTGTCTCACTCGGAGTGGGATTTCTCCGACCTTCCTTCTTACGACGATAAGCCTGCGTTTGTTTATGAGTACGCGCGCGAGATCATCCGCGCCGTGGTCGACCTGAAGGCCGGCGTTGATCCTCAACAATGGCGTTTGTCTCTACATCCTGCCGCGACGTACTGGCGGCAGGCTCTCGCCAGAGCTTTCGACTTGGGGCAGGACCCTGATCCCAAATACAACCCTCTTTACACCCCAGCGCGGTGGACCTTGGCCGACACGTTTCCTGAAGTGCCTTGGAACGACTTGGACGAGGACGAGAAAGGCCGGGTGCGTGTGTCGGTTCATCCCTTCCAAACAACCGTGGCGGGCATCTTCGGTTCGCACCTTGGCCTGCTGCCGCTGCGAGAATGCACCTCAGGCACGATGGCAAAGATGCGCGGGAGCCTTCCGGCGGAGTTCTTCGCCGTGCTTGGCGGCATTGTCAGCACCGACAAAGCCGGGCTAGATCATGGCTTCTACGCGCTGGACTGGACGGTAAGAATCTCCGAATTGCTCGCCGCGTTTGATCGCTGGCTGCGATTGGAAGCAAATCGTCGGAAGCTCGCCGGGCTGCCGCATCCGCCAGACGTGAGCGAGAAGAAGCTCCATGAAGCCATCCAGAACCTGCCGGGGACGCGCGTGCCCAAAGACCGCTTGTGGAAGGAACACTTGCGGCGGCTTGGAGCTTGGCGCGTGCAGCGTCACTATCGGCCTCAAGAGCTAGCCGAATACCCTTTCACCGAAGTGCAGGTAGGTGCACTCTACAAGCACCGGCACGATCTGCAAAAAAACGCCAAGGCCGCGCGCGGTTTGCTAGCCCGGCTGCGAGCACGCGCCGTCGGTAAGAATCGGTAGGAGATAGGTTCGGACTGCCCCTCCTACTATATTCCTTTTCGGACAAAGAGGAGCTTGCTCGTGTGAATCCGACTACTTCTCCACACGTCCACCCGCACGCCGGCACCGCCACCGCTGACCGCCGTCCCGAATGGCTCCGCATCCCGGATGCCGTCCGGCTCTTCGGCATCGGACGCAGCTCGCTCTACGAGCTGATCAATGACCGGAAGATCAAGAGCGTCAGCCTGCGCCAGCGCGGCAGCATCCGCGGCATCCGTCTGATCTCGGCGGACAGCCTGGCTAACTACATCGAAGGGTTGGTCGAACCGACCGCCCAATAACACGAAACCCGCCCTTCTGAGGCGGGTCCGTGCAAGAAGTGCTTGGCAGCACTGGCAGTAGAGCACGGTTTACCGGCTTCGGGAAGGGCAAAACCTTTTTTGCTTTACCCACCCATGACTTACCATGACCGCACGGCCATTGTGGACCGTGCCCGCCGCTACCTCGCCACCGTGCCGCCCGCCGTGTCCGGTTCCGGCGGACACGACGCCACCTTCCGCGCCGCTTGCGTGCTCCTGCATGGCTTCGGCCTGAGCATGGACGAAACCCGCGCCCTTTTGGGCGAGTGGAACGCCGCCTGCCTGCCACCGTGGCACGCCGCGGACCTGGAACACAAGCTTGCCAGTGCCGCCACCGCGTCGTCCGACCGGCCACGCGGCTACCTGCTCAACGAACGGGAACAGACTTCCCTACCGCCGACCTGCAACACCCACGCCGCCGCGCCGGTAAGGCGCAAGGAGTGGCCGGACCCGGACCCTGCCCGCATCGCCGCCATCGTGAAAGATGGCCCGACCGCGCTGCAACTGTGGGAGCGTTCGCCCGCGCGCTTGGACGTGGATGATGGCAGCAACTGTGAGGAAATCGTCCGTACGTTGTTTGCGGACTCAGATACCTCCGACCCGCTTGTGTGTGTCGGCAAAGACAGTCGGGAGTTCGCCACCCGCCCTCTGTCCTACTGGCTAGCGTCCGGGCGGCTGGCGGAGTTCAGCTTCATCGTGCCCGCGCACATGACCCGGCAACGAGGCATGACAAAGACGGGTAAAGAGAGCGAGCACAGCCTGGATAACACGGGGCCGCGTCGCTTCGTGGTGGTGGAGTTCGATAAGGGCACGACGGATGAACACGCCGCGTTGCTCGCACACCTGGACGACTACGCACCGCTGGCCTTGGTGGTCCACTCCGGAGGCAAGAGCCTGCATGGCTTTTTCCCGGTCGCGGGCCAACGGTCAGAGGATGTGCGGGCGTTCATGCGCTACGCCGCCAGCCTAGGGGCTGACCCGGCCTTGTTTCGCAACCGTTCGCAGTTCGTGCGCCTGCCTGCCGGCACGCGGAAGGGCGGTTGTCGGCAGAGCGTGTTTTACTTCGCACCCGCGACCCTTGCCGGGGCCATCAACCCAAAGGAGGACACTACCCATGAATAACGGCACCCACGCACAAGAGAAAGACACCGTGGCTCGCCAGCGTAAGGGCATGGGCGCGGTGCCCGACGTGGACGAACTCGAAAGCGGACAGAAGGCACAGGTAGGGCAACCTGACTGGCACGATATCTTCACGCGGGGCGCGCTGGCCGGCTCAGAACTGCAATCCTTGGAGATTACCCCCCGCGCCAAATTGCTCGGCGACTGGTCTGCTGAGGGCGACCTGGGCTTTCTCTTCGCGGCGCGCGGCGTGGGCAAAACGTGGTTTTCTCTGCTCATTGCCCTGGCTGTGGCGGAGGGCGGCGCGGCGGGACCATGGCAGGCTGCCAGCCAGCATCCCGTGCTCTACGTGGACGGCGAAATGCCGTTAGAACTCATGCAGGCACGCGACAAGGGACTGGCGCGCGGGGACGGGTTGATCACCTACCTCAACCACGAACAGCTTTTCGAGCAAACCGGCCAGGTGCTCAACCTCACCGACCGTGAGTGCCAGCAGGCGATCCTTGCTTTGTGCTTGGAGCGCGGCGTCAAGCTGCTCGTGCTCGACAACCTCTCGTGCCTGTTCCGGGGGGTCAGCGAGAACGACGCCGATGCTTGGGAAGCTATCCTCCCGTGGCTGCTTGAACTGCGCCGGCACAAGGTCGCTGTGCTCTTCGTCGTCCACGCCGGGCGCAACGGGCAGATGCGCGGCACCAGCCGGCGTGAGGACGCTGCCGCGTGGGTGCTCCGTCTAGATGACGCCGCCGACGCCACCGGCACACGGGCCGGGGCCAAGTTCGTTTCGACCTTCACCAAGGCCAGCCGCAACACGTCCGCCACCCCCGCGCCGCTAGAATGGACGGTGACGACGGACGCAGCAAGCGGCCGGGCCACCGTCGCGCACAAGCCCGCCGAGGGCGCGGAGGCGGTCCTAGGCTGGGTCCGCAACGGGCTGACGACCTGTTCGGAGATCGCCGAGGAGATGGGATTGACCCGCGGCACGGTGAGCAAGCTTGCCACCAAGTTGATTGCCGAGGGCAAGCTGAAAAAGGATGGGCGCGGGTACGCGTTGGCCGACGGGACGGACGACAAAAACGGGGAGGAGCGATGAACCGGAAACCAGGGAAACGAAGGCCATCCAAAAACCCCGTTCGCTTCCATGTCTGCCGCGCCCTCGTTTCCGACCGTTTCCCGTTCGTTTCCACTTTTTGCCTCTGTTCGTTTCTAGCCGTTTCCACTGGGTTCCCTGCGCGGTCTTCGTGCGTTTCTCTTTCCCCCCCCAACCGCCCGCAAACTAAAACCGAGGCCCCCGCGGCGCGGGCAAGAAAGGAGGCGCGTCCATGACCCTCCTCATTGACACCCGCGAGCCTTGGCCGCACCCGTGGGCCGCTCACTGGCCCGTCGACGTGCGCGTAGTGCGCGGCACGATGGAGACCGGCGACGTGGCTCTAGCCGCGCTGCCCGAAGGGGCTGTGGTAGAGCGCAAGACCGTGTCCGACTTCCTCGCCGCGATGGGTCGGGAGCGTGACCGCTTTGAGCGCGAACTTGCCCGTTCCCGCTACCTAGGGGGGTTCTGCGTGATCGTGGAAGGCAGCTTGGAAGACGTGATCCTCCAAGCGCGCGGCATGAAGCAGCCCGCCATCATGGCGACAATCGCCACTTGGATGCGCCGCTACGCTCCGATCCTGTTTGCCGGGGGGCCGCACGCCGCGGCGGACCTTGCCCTTCGCTACCTGGCCGGGCAAGTGCGCGAGGTCAAGCGTGCTGCCCGCGCCGTTGCCAAAGCCGAACACATCATTAACCCCGCGCCACGGCCATCTAGCCGCCAGCCGGCAGAGGCAAATGCCGGCGAGTTCTAGATCGTCAGCCTTCTCTGCTGAGAGTTGTCTTGCGGTTCCGCGTGGATGAAGGACCGACCAGCAGGGTAATCTCTGTTCTTGGAGGGAACGGTGCGAGGAGCCTGAGCATAGGAAGACAACTCGATGTGCCCTTTGACCTGATCAAAATAGGCGAGCAGCCGATCAATCTCCTTCTTGGCATGTTCGTAGGGTCCCACAGCTTGAATTTGCTCTCGGCGCAGACGGTCGCGCTCGAACGCGTTGGCCTTGCCCATCGTCTTACGCCCAAAGAACCCGGCCACCAAGCCAGCACCAAAGCCTTTTCCGATCCGCGCCCGCGCCGTGGTAAACTCAGACTTGATGGCCGAGATGGCGGCGGAGAGTTCCTGTTTGAGAAGCCGAAGCTGCTTTTGCATCAGGCGGATTTGAAGCAACTGAGCACGACCTTCCCCGCGACCGCTGCCAAGATTTGCCGGACTGCCCTGCTGGGCATTTGTACCGACGATGTGATTGATCCGCGCGATGAACTGAGACGAGTCAAGGATTTGCATACCCCAACTTGAAGCAGACGATGTGCCCTGTCCTACGTTCCAAGTCCATGCGTTTGCTGCGATCCACCGCATGGGCATGAACACGTTGCACGACACCCCGCCAAACGCGCCAGGATGGTTGTAGAACCGCCCTTGCCTTGTTTGTGAAGGGTTGTATGCCCGCGCCTGTAAATCCGCTGCTTTGACTCACATGAAAAAGCCAGTCTCCAAAAGCAAAGCCCCCCGGTCTCGGCGTACCCGACCACTCGGCGCGCCCTTACCCGCCAGCCACGGCAAGCATCCCGGCGGACGTACGCCCAAGCACACCCCGGAACTGGTCGCCAAGCTGGCCGATGCGCTCGCCTCTGGCATGACCGACCAACAGGCGGCCGACCTGGTGGGCATCCATTCCGACACCCTGCGCGAATGGGGCAAAAAAGAGGACGAGTTTTCCGCCGCTCTCGCGCACGCGCGTGCGAAACGTTTGTATCAGCGTCTGTGCTACTTCGTGTCCGGTGCGCCGGGCTGGCAAGCCGTCGCCTGGATACTGGAACGTGCCTACGGTCGGCAGTTCGCACGGCCGAAGGCAACGGTGAAGGCAGAATACGACCTAGTGGCCGGGCTGGACGGAGCCGGCCTCAAGGAAGTCGAGGAGTTACTGGGATTGATGTAGGTCGGGAAGATTGCTTCTTCCAAGCTAGCGGCGACGATGTTGAGGCTTTGCGGACGCTCGATGTCTTCAAAGGCACGTCATCTGCTCCTAAGATGGGTTATGCCGCGTAAAGCAATGCACCGCGTTACACAGTGGTGCTTCATCTCGCCCCTTGCCCTGGTGATTCTAAGCACGGTTATCGCCTGCCATCGGCAGATGATACCCGCTGCCGGTCAACAGACGCCTGCGCCCGATCCGTTGATCAGCGGCCAGCGGCTTTCGGTGTGGATTACTTCGCTTGAGGATCATGATCCTGAGACGCAGTTAAAGGCTCTACAAGCTATGCGCAAACTCGAAACGCCGGCTCGCAGACGGACCGACGGCACCATCGAGATGAACCCGCGCGCAACAGAAGCCGAGGCTGCCTATCAGCCCCTCAAAGCGATGGCCCACCGGCCGCTGACGTTCCCGGTGGCTCTCGCCGTGCAGTACGATCTCTTTGTGCTATTCCGAGAGTCGGACCCGCATTTCGTCAAGATTGCCCTCAAAATGCTCACGGACGGCAACACAGAAGAGTCACTTCACGCGTCCTCTCTCTTGGAAAGTTATCCTAGTGCGGCTGACCAGATCACGGACGCGGCTCTGGCGATGGTCATGCGAACTGACGTAGTGCAGGCTAGCCACGGTACGATATTACTCTGCCACTACCCGGCACAAGGTTGGCCGAAGATTGCAAATGCACAATTTGAGGGAGGTCGGGTAGACCAGGTTCTTTTTGAGTCCGCACGCCAGCAGGTCCGTGAAGCGGCAGCAAAGGCAGGTTTACTGCAGAAAGACAGCATAGCCGAAGCCACTCCTCCGCCTAACTACCAGTCTACGAACATATTATCTACGCTGCCCGATTGGGATGCTCTTACCACAAAAGCAAGAAGCTCTGCACAAGCATGGGAGGGTCGCTACTGGCAAGTTAATTCACAGTATGCTACGCGCTTTGCCCATGTACCGCGCGATGTCACGTTTCCCGTCTACGATCACAGCGCGGCGGCCAACGCGGCGGCTGACAATCAGCGTACACCAGAGGGGCGTTTTCAGTTGTGGGACCAGCGTGGCAAAGCGTGGCGCGCGGCAGCCGAGAATTTGGAACGGCGGCTGCAAAACGACCAACCGTGAGGCTTAAGATTGTAGTGCTTTGGTCTGGCACCTTCTACGGTCCGCCATCGCGGCTGCGTCTTCAAACGAAAGGCATGATCGCCGCATCTGGCTTGTCGAAGCGTAGCACGATCCAATCGTCGTCCTTGTCCGCTATCCGTTCTAACGAGACTCCACTGATAGTCTCTCCACTCTTCAAACGCTTGAGGAAGTACGCTGTTTCAGACGGATAAGGTTCATGGGGATTCGGTAACTTGCCAAGTGAGTTGTGAGGATGGTCCTTTCCAGCGAGCAGTTCCAACAAAGCGCGCGCAGGGATGCGAATTTCTGTGCCATCGATTTCCCACATTCCATTCATGGAAAGACCCTGATGCGGTTCCTTGCCACGAAGCTTGTAGAACGTGTTCTGAGCGTTCTGCGCAGGGGTTGGAAGGTGCTGATGCAAACCCATGAGCACCTCAGTAGCAGCGGCATCAAGCGCAAGGTGGCAGTGAGCGTTAGTATATAGGCGGCTGTTCACATAAGCCGGCCGTGGTTGTCCATAACTGCGCTTTGCTCCTTCTGCCACCAAGATCAACACGAAGCCGAGGCTCGGCCTCTTAGCAAAAACCCGCGTTATGATTTGCTCAAGGCTGTAGGTGCTGCTCCCGTTGCGGCGGTAATCCTCCCAAAGGATGTAGCATCCCCCGTCGCAAAGCACTACGCCGTGCATGCCTTCATACCCGCTCTTCACCAGCTGATCGGCCTTTCTCACCAACACATTTGCAATCGGGTTCTTCGTCAGTGAGTAAGGCACTGTATACATGGGATGCCCCCCACCGTTGAACCGCGTGTCCTGCGGATTGTAATCAACCCTGACCTGTATGCCTGGTCTTGTTACTTCCTTGTGGGCTGGCTGGCGTGGATCGGTTCGCACAGCGGCGATAAGCGCACCGAACTCAGATTCGATAAAGGAAGGCAGGTCCTTCTTGGGCGGAAGATGGAGATGCATCTTGGAATCGCCGAACTTGCCGACCCTTTCGCCTTTCACGCCAATTTGGAAACCGCCCCATGATATGCCCGCCCGCCTGGCGAACTCAGAGAATCCTTCGCGCAGATCATTCACAGGGTTGCGGTCGTGCAACCCACGATCAGAGACCGTCGCAATGTCAGCCACGAAGGAAGGTATCGACTCGCCCTTCAAGGAAAATAGCAGGTCGGGCTTTGTGGGACCGGTGAACTTCGACTCGTAAAGCACTTGGCCAGCCCGTGCGAAGGCTTGAAGAACCATCGTCTCCCATTCTGCGGGGATGCTTTCCTCCGGTTCGGAGTTAAGCAAGAGGACGAGACGAGCGCGCTGCCTTTCGCTCAGGTAAGCCCGGCTGGCATCTAGAGCCTGTTGGATCAAGCGTCGGGCGAACATAGTTGAAGGGTGATTCTACCGAGAAAAGCGATTTGCCGTCCAGCGTACGGAAACATACTTCCCTGGACAGATTCTCACCTTTATTCTCACAACGACATCTACCGCTGTGTAAATGCCTGTAAATCAGGGATGTGGAGCCTAGGGGATTCGAACCCCTGACCTCCTCAATGCCATTGAGGCGCTCTACCAACTGAGCTAAGACCCCGAAAGT
>CAXTQD010000005.1:0-24717 GCA_964246175.1 uncultured Chthoniobacterales bacterium
GCGGCCTGGTCGGGGTATCTGGCGGCTAAAGTCCGGTAAAGCTCCGTCAGCCGGCACTGGGCGTTCGCGGCCTCGGCGGGTTTGGCTGCCGTGGCGAGCGCGGCAATCATCTCCATCAGGCGGGCCGCGTCGAGTTCGCGCTGCCAGGCAGGCGGGTCGGCCCGCGCGACCCACCCGGAGGCGCTGCCTAGCGCCAGCACGAGGCCGGCCATCGCAAGAAGCCGCCGGCCACGCGTTTGACAGGGACAAAGGGCGACGGTATTCATCCTCGCGCCAAAGAACCTCCTCGCGCCGGCGGGTTCTTTCAAGGGTCCGCCATGTTCTCTCTCACGCTCCGCGAACAATGCCTGGTGGCAGCAGTCCTCTGCGCCCTGGTCACGGGCGCGGCGGTCAAGCACTGGCGGGACGCCCGGCGTGCGCCTTAGGCGGTCGTGTCCGTGGACGGCAGCGCGGTCCGATCGCCGTCCGCTCCCTAGAAGCCGCCCATGAACGCCTCCGACACGTTTTCCGCCAAGGTGGACGCCATCATCGTCCGGGACGCGCGTTTCGACCGGGAAGCGTACCTGTTCGTGCGCGATGCGCTGGAGTTCACCACCCGCCAGTCCAAGAAGAAGTCGGCCGACCCCTACGTGGAACACCACGTCAGTGGCCAGCAGCTCCTCGAAGGCGTGCGCCGCTACGCCCTAGAACAATACGGACCGATGGTGCCAACGGTGTTCGAGCACTGGCGCGTGCGTTCGTGCGAGGACATCGGTGCCATCGTCTTCAACCTGATTGAGGCCCGCGAGTTTGGCAAAGCGGAAACCGACACGCTGGAAGACTTCCGCGGCGGGTTCGATTTTCACGAGGCCTTCGTGAAGCCTTTCCGCCCGTCGGACGGCCGCCGGGTGGTGTCGCGCCCCGCCCGGGAGCACTCCTGAGCGCGGGCGGGCTGCCCCGCCGCCGCGCGTTGCCCCTTTCGTTTGTCGTCCCTAGGCTTTACCCTGATCCATGACCGCCGCTTCCTCCCGCAAGTCCGCGTTTGACCGTCCCACCGCTTCCATCCAGTTCCCACGCGTGACGGCGCAGAAGCACGTCCTCGCCAACGGGCTGACCCTGCTCGTGCAGGAGGACCGCAGCGCGCCAGTCGCAAGCGTGCAGGCGTGGGTGGGTACCGGCAGCATCCACGAGGGCGCATGGACGGGAGCCGGCCTGTCGCACCTGCTCGAACACATGCTCTTCAAGGGCACGACGACGCGCTCGACCAACGCCATCGCCCAGGCCGTGCAGGACGAGGGCGGCTACATCAACGCCTACACTTCCTTCGACCGCACCGTGTACTGGATCGACGTGCCCGCCGCCGGGGCGGCGACCGCCGTCGACCTGCTGGCGGACGCTTGCATGAACTCCACCCTGCCGGCCGATGAGTTCGTCAAGGAGCAGGAGGTAATCCGGCGCGAGTTCGCCATGGTCGCCGACGATCCCGACCGGGTGAACAGCCAGCAACTCTTCGCCACGGCCTACCGCGCGCACGCCTACGGGCACCCGGTGATAGGGCACCTCGACCTGTTCAACCAACTCACGCGCGACGACGTGATGGCCTACTACAAGGCCCGCTACGTGCCGAACAACCTGACCTTCGTGGTCGTCGGCGACGTGGACGCCGCGGCGGTGCTGGCGCAGTTGGAAGCGTTTTTCGAGCCGCACCCGCGCCGCGCGTTGCCGCCCGTGTACCTGCCGGAGGAACCGCCGCAACTCGGCCGTCGCGAAGTGCACCGGGAGTTCCCGACAGAGCTTTCCCGGGGCATCATCTCGTGGCACGTCCCGTGCATCACGCACCCGGACGTGCCGGCGCTCGACGTACTGGCGACGGCGCTGGGTGAGGGGCGCTCATCACGGTTGTACAGGACGGTGCGCGAGGAGAAGCGGCTGGCGCACTTCGTATCGGCGTTTTCTTACGTGCCGGCGCAGCCTGGGCTCTTCGGGGTGGACACGACGACGGACCCCGACAAGCGCGAGGCGGCGCTGGCGGCCGTGTTGGAGATCATCGCCGAAATCCAGCGCGACGGCATCACCGCGCCCGAGTTGGACAAGGCCAAGCGCGTGATCCTCAACAACCAACTCGGCACACTCGTGACGATGCGCGGCCAGGCGAGCGACCTTGGCTCGAACTGGCTGCTCACCGGCAACCTGAACTTCTCCCGCGATTACCTCGACGCGATCCAGGCCGTTACTAGCGACGACATTGCCCGTGTGGCCCGGCGCTACCTGCACGACGCCAACAGCACTGTTGCCAGCCTCGATCCGCAGGGCACCCGGGCGGCGCACGAGTCGACGCTGCCGACCAAGCACGAGGCGGGTGAGATTCAGAAGTTCACGCTTTCTAACGGCCTGCGCCTGCTCGTGCGCGAGGACACACGCCTGCCGCTGGTGTACATCGACGCCGTGTTCCGCGGCGGCCTGCTCGTCGAAACGCCCGCCGATAACGGCCTGACGAAGCTTTTCTCCCGCGTGCTCCTCAAGGGCACGGAACGCCGCACCGCCGCGCAACTCGCCGACGAGATTGAGGCGGTGGGCGGAAGCATCGGCGCGGACGCCGGCAACAACTCCTTCAGCGTGTCGATGGAGGTCATGCAGCCCGACCTCGCACTGGGCCTGGACATCCTCGCCGACGTGGTGCTCAACGCGACCCTGCCTGAAGCGGTCATCGAACGCGAAAAGATCGTGCAGGCCGCGGCGATCAAGTCCGAAGACGAACACATGACCTCCCTGGCGCGCAACCGTCTGCGCGCGGAGATGTTCGGGTCGCATCCGTACGCGTTGCGCTCGTCAGGTTCGCTGGAGTCGGTGGCGCGTCTCGACCAGGAGCAGTTGCGGGCGTTCAAGGCGCAGCACGTCGTGGCACACAACGGCGTCCTGGCCGTCTTCGGCAACGTCAACGCGGAAGAAGTCCGTGCGCAGGCTGAGCGGTTGTTCGCGGCGCTGCCGGAGGGTGTGCTGGCGCTGGAGAACGTCGCTAGGCCCGCCCCGCTGGCCGCATCACGCTTCGCCGAGCAGTTCCAAGACAAGGAGCAAGCCGTCCTGATGATCGGCTACCCGGGTGCGAGCATCAAGTCACGGGACCGACACGCGCTGGAACTGATCGACGAGGCGTGCAGCGACCTGGGCTCGCGCTTCTTCATCCGTATCCGCGAGGAACTCGGGTTGGCGTACTTCGTCGGGTCCTCGCAGATGGTGGGGCTCGCGCCGGGACTGTTCATGTTCTACGTCGGTACGGACCCGCGCAAGGTCGGGCTGGTGCGCGAGGCGTTCGCGGGGGAGATCGCCCACCTCGCCGCGGAAGGACTCACCGAGGAGGAACTCACCCGCGCCAAGAAGAAACTCCTCGGCAAGCAGGCCATCGCTTACCAGAGCAACGCGAGCCTCGCCTACACCGCTGCCCTGGACGAACTCTACGGCCTCGGCTACCTCCACTACCAAGACATGGCCGCCGAGTTGGCTCGTATCGACCTCGCCGAAGTGCGCGCCGTGGCGAATCGGTACTTCCTCCACCAGCCGGCCGTTACGGTGGTCGTACGACCCGAGGATCCACAGCCGCCCGCCGAGTTGACTCGCGTGGAGGACTGAAAACCTCGCCCCTTGTCTCACGCCGGGAACCAGCGTTTATTTCCTGTCTATGGCTGAAGTGCAACGTTCCACCAACGCCGGCGAGAGCACGGCGCGGTTCATCGAGTTCGTGATGATGCAGGCGCAGAACGCGTCGCTGTTCCTGGGTCTTATGCCCACCCCCGGCCGCGAGCAACCGGAGGTTAACCTCGACTTGGCGCGGATGTTTATCGACCAGTTGGCGATGATCCAGGAAAAGACCCGCGGTAACCTCTCCACGGAGGAAACCAATGTCTTGCGCAACGCCTTGAGCAACCTCCAAATGGCCTACTACGAGGTTGCGCAGGGCGCGCAAACGGGCGCGCCCGCGCCCGAAGCGCCGCCAGCCGCCTCTGCGCCCGCGGAAGCACCCAGCCAGCTGGAAACCCCGGCTGCGTCCGTTCCCGCGCCCGAAGCGTCGGCTGGTCCAGAAGGCGAGAGTAAAAAGCGCTTCAGCAAGAGCTACGGCAGCTAACCCAGGCAGATTCGGCCAGCCTTGAAAGCCGGGCAATACAACACGTTGGGTGTGCAAAGCCTCCGGGCTATCGTTTGCGGCGAACGCCTGCCGCTGGAAGGGAACAACCCACCGCCGTTATTCATCCTCGGACCCTGCGTGATCGAGTCGGAGGATTTCCTCTGGCGCGCCGGGCGGCAGGTTAAAGAGATTTGTGAGCGGGTCGGCGCCACGTTCGTGTTCAAGGCTTCGTACGACAAGGCCAACCGCACGTCAGGAAGGTCGTTCCGCGGCCTGGGTGTACGCGAGGGATGTGAGTTACTCGCGGCCGTTGGACGCGAACTTGGCGTACCGGTGACGACCGACGTGCATTCCCCGGCAGAAGCCGAGACGGCGGCAGGGTTCATCGACGTGCTGCAAATCCCCGCTTTCCTGTGCCGCCAGACCGACCTGATCCAGGCCGCCGCGCGGACGGGGCGGGTCGTCAACGTCAAGAAGGGGCAGTTCCTCTCTCCCTGGGATGTGCGGCCCATCGCCGATAAAATCCTCGCCGCCGGCAACGAGCGGTTCTTTTTCACCGAGCGCGGCGTGACCTTCGGCTACAATAACCTTGTGGCCGACATGCGCTCGCTCTACTGGATGCGGCAGGCGGGGTACGCCGTGGTTTTCGACGCGACGCACTCCGTCCAGCGGCCGGGCGGGGGAGGCGACCGTACGACGGGCGACGGCGAACTGGCCCCGGTCCTCGCCCGCGCGGCGGTGGCGGCGGGTTGTGACGGGGTGTTCATGGAAGTCCACGAAAACCCGGCGCAGGCGCTCTCAGACGGACCCAACCAAGTGCCTGTTTCCCAACTCGGCTCCATCCTTTCCACCCTTACAAAAATTCATGAAGCCGCGCACGCGTAAGTATGTGGTTGGGCTGTTGTTGGCTGGCATGTACGCGCTTGCCGCGCTGCCGTCGGCCCCCGGCGCACCGAGCGAACGAAAAAGGAAAAAGACCGATGCCGCCTCGCCTTCACCGAGCCCAGCCGACTCGAAAAATGGGACCATCCAGTTGCCCATTCCTACAGGCAAGTCCGCGGTGAACGTGCGCATCCCCGACCACGATCTGACCGGCAAGCTGCTCTCGCTCCTCATGGCCGCGAAAGCCACGCGCTTGGACGACGACCGAATCAAATTCGAGGGCATGAATATGGACTTCAACAAGCCCGACGGCAAAGAGGATTTCCACGTCGTCATGCCCGCCTCCGTGCTCAACCTGAAGACCCACATCATCGCCAGCGACGACCCCGTGACCGTCAGCACACAGGACTTTGAATTGACCGGCGAGAAGATGGAGTTTAACACGGTAGAACGCTCGGGCCAGTTGGTGGGCAATGTCCGCATGGTGATCCACAACCTCAAACAGCTCGCTGGCACGTCCGAGCCCAAGCCTTCCGAATGAGCAAGCTCGTCTCGCTGTTCTCCCCGATAGGTGTGTTGGGTGGCCTTTGCACCCTCCTGCTGGTGGCTGCTCCAGCCGCGTGCGGCCAACAGCCCGATGCGGGGGCGCCGCCCGACGTGCCGCCGGGAGCAAACGACACCGAAATCCTCGCCAACCAGGGAGCGACCTTCACCTCCAAGGATCGCGTGGCTGTCTTCAACGGCGATGTGCGCGTGCACGATCCGCGCTTCAACCTGGCTAGCGACAAGCTGACCGTCTACCTCGCCAAGGGCGCGGTCCCCGAGGGCGGCAGCGTTTCCACCCCGCCCACGCCGGCCCTGACGGCAACCCCGCCGCCCATCAAGGCCGCTTCCGCCGACCCCAACGCACCGGGCACGGACCGTGGCGGCGGCATCGACCACGCCGTCGCGGAGGGCCATGTGACCATCGTCCAGAAGCGCGCCGCGACCAAACCGGGCGAGGAGGAAAAAATCTCTGTCGGCACGGCGGAAACCGTCGAGTACGACAACAAGACGGGCAACGTGACGTTGCGCGGTTGGCCCAAGGTTCGGCAGAACGGTGATTCGCACGAGGCGCTCTCCGCCTCGACCTACATGGTCATGCACCGCGACAACAGCCTCGACACATTCGGCCCGAGCAAGACCCACATCGTCCAGCGCGCCAAGGACAGCGACCCGCCCGGCGGCGCCAAACCGACCGGCAAACCGACCGGCGCTAAACCAACCGCCAACCGCCGTCCGTCCGCCGGCAAACCTCCCCAGGGCTGACCCCTGTTGCCATGAGCCTTTCCCCTGATCTTCTGACCGCCGAGGCTCCCGTCAACACGCCGGCTACTGCCGCGTCCCGCCCGGCGGAGGAGCCCACGCCGATCATGCAGACGCGCGGGCTGGTCAAGACCTACAACAAGCGCACGGTCGTCAACCAGGTGGACATCAACGTGCGCCGTGGTGAGATCGTCGGCCTGCTCGGTCCCAACGGCGCGGGCAAGACCACCAGTTTTTACATGATCGTCGGCCTCGTGCCGCCCAACGCAGGGACGATCATCTTCAACGGCGTGGACGTGACCCGTTATCCCATGTACCGCCGGGCGCGGCTCGGGATGGGGTATCTCCCGCAGGAAGAATCTATCTTCCGCAAGCTGACCGTGGAGCAAAATCTGCTGGCTATCCTGGAGACCCTCCCGCTCGACCGCAAGGCCCGGCGCGCGCGGTGCGACGAACTCCTGGAACAGTTCGGCATCGCGCACGTCGCGCGCAACCTCGCCCTGACGCTCAGCGGCGGCGAGAAGCGCCGGCTGACCATCGCGCGCTCCCTCATCACCAACCCCAATTTGCTGATGCTCGACGAACCTTTCAGCGGCGTGGATCCCATCGCCGTCTCGGAGGTGCAGCAGATCATCGTCTCGCTGCGCGACCAGGCAAACCTGGGCATCATCATCAGCGACCACAGCGTGCGCGAAACGCTCACCATCGTGGACCGCGCCTACCTGATGTACGACGGCAAGGTCGTGCGCGAGGGCACCAGAGATTTCCTGATCAACGATCCCGTCAGCCGCCAACTCTATTTGGGCGAACGGTTCTCGATGTGACCGGCGATTCAGGGAAGTGACCGCTTCGATGTTCCCCCACTAAGAAGCTCGAACCACCAACCCTAGAAGAGGAGAGCCAGAACAAAGAGTCATGCAGATCGCGAACGTCCATCCGCAAGTCAACGTCACCGGCCGCCACCTCGCCATCACGGCCGCCATCAACGACTACGCGCAAAAGAAAGTCGAAAGCCTGCACCTGGATTACCCGCGCATCGTTTCCGCGCACGTCATCCTCGAAGTCGATAAATACCGACACCGTGCCGAAGTGGTGCTCGTGTGTTGCAACCACATCACCATCGAGGCGCATGAGGAGTGCCCCGACCTCTACGCCTCCATCGACCAAGCCACGGCGAAGGTCGCCCGGCAGATGCGCAAGTACAAGACGCGCCTGCTCCGGCACCAACGCCCACACCGCAACACGACCGTGCGCTACCTGGAGGAACAGGTCTTCAACGTCGCCTCCTTCGAGGAACTCGAAGAGGAAGTCACCGCCAAGGGCTACAACGAGGCCCCGCCGGAGCCGGAGGTCATCCACCGGGAGAGATATCCTGTAAAGCCCATGTACATCGACGAGGCCGTGCTCCAGATGGACATGAGCGCCAAGCAGTTCCTGGTGTTCCTCAACGCCAAGACAGAGAAGGTCAACGTCCTCTACCGCCGCAAGAAGGGCGACCTCGGCCTGATCCAACCGAGCTTCCACTAAGAACTCTCGCCCGCCGTGGAAACCCCCGCCACCATCCCGAGGAAGAAACCGCCGGTCGTCGACGGCAAGCGGCCGACGATCACCGTCGGGCAGTTCTTCCGCGACCACGCGGAGGGCTTGGGGATGACGCTGGTCGGACCCGAGCGCGGGTTCGACCGCAAAATCCTGGAGCCGACCATCAACCGGCCCGGGCTGGCGCTGTCGGGGTTCTTTCAGTACTTCGCGGCCAAGCGCATCCAGGTGGTCGGCAGCGCAGAGTTGTCCTACCTACGCAGCCTGCCGCGCGGAGAGGCTGCGCTGCGCTTCCGGGCGCTGTGCCAGCGGCGGGTGCCGTGCATCGTGTTCTCGCGTGGGGCGTCCGTGCCCCGCGCCCTGCGGGTGGAAGCCGAGCGGGCAAACATCGCTCTCTTTAGCACGCCGTTGGTCACGATGAACTTCGTCAACGCGGCGACGATCTACCTGGAGTTCGACTTCTCACCCTCGCGCACCGAGCACGGCTCCATGGTGGATATTTTGGGGATCGGCACCCTCATCCGCGGGGCAAGTGGCGTGGGCAAGAGCGAGTGCGTCCTTGGGCTCATTGAGCGCGGCTACAGCCTCGTCGCCGACGACGTGACGCGCATCCGTGCCATCGAGCGGCGAGAACTCATGGCCACCGCTCCGAGCTTGACACGCTACCACATGGAGGTGCGCGGCCTAGGCGTCATCAACGTGGCCGCCATCTTCGGCATCGGCAGCATCCGCACGGAGAAAAGGCTGGACTTTGTCGTGACATTAAAAGATTGGCACGCCATGGAGGATGTCGATAGAGTGGGCCTCGAACAGGAGTCCTACCGCATCTTGAACATCGAGGTACCACACGTCACTATCCCCGTGCGCCCCGGCCGCGACTCGGCGCGGCTCGTGGAAGTGGCGGCGTTGGACCAGAAGCTCAAGAGCCACGGCCAGCACAGTTCGATGGAATTCAACCAACGGCTCGTCAACCTGATGCACCGCAAGCACCGCGCGTTATGAGTTTACCCGGGGGCGACGCCGGGGCCGCCGGCGAGGAAAAATGCTGCAAGGATCTCGTGATCCTCAACAAGCTCGGGATGCACGCCCGGCCGTCGGCGCGCTTCGTCAAGGTGTCCAACCGCTACAAGGCCGAGATCCTCGTGGAAAAGGACGGCGAGCAGGTCAACGGCAAGAGCATCATGGGCCTGATGATGCTGGCCGCGGGTCAGGGCTCCAAGCTGCGCGTGACGGCCGAGGGGCCGGACGCCAAGCAAGCCATCGACGATCTCGAACATCTCGTGCAGGCCCGCTTCGACGAGGAATGAGCGTCCCGTTGGGTTCTGTTCCTATTTCTTGCCGATGAGCGCCGCGGCGGGTTCGTCACTGCCGGAAACGCGTTTCCAGGGTCTCGGCGTATCGCCGGGTCTGGCACGCGGGATCGTGTTCATCCACCGGCCGGAGATGGACGCGCTGCCCGAGTACGTGGTGCGTGACGAGGAACTGCCGGCCGAGATTGCGCGCTTCGAGTCGGCGCTCTTGCTCACCCGCACGCAAATCCTCGACATGCAGGCAAAGATCGCCGACGCCATCGGGGCCAAGGATGCGAGCATCTTCGATGCGCATCTGCTCGTCGTTGAGGATCGCACGCTCATCGACGAGGTCCTGCGCACGCTCCAACGCGAGCGTCGCAACATCGAGGCCGTCTTCGAGCAGGTGGCCGGCCGGTATGCCAGCCTCCTGGAACGCATGGACGATCCGTACTTGCGCGAGCGTTGCCTGGACGTGCACGACGTGACCCGGCGTGTGCTCAACAATCTCAGCGGCCGGCACGTTCCGGCGCTGACCGAGATCACGCACGAGCACATCCTCGTCGCCCCGAATCTCGCCCCCTCGGACACCGCGTTGCTCAACCGCCAGTACGTGCTCGCCTTCGCCACGGACGCCGGCAGCCGCACCTCGCACACGGCCATCATGGCGCGTTCGCTCAGCCTGCCGGCCATCGTCGGCTTGCAGGACGTGAGCGCACGGGTCGAGAGCGGTGCCGACGCGCTGCTCGACGGCTACCACGGCCTGCTCGTGGTCAATCCGAGCGAGCAAACCCTGCGCGAGTACGAGGAACTCGGCCGGCGCAAGCAGCGCGTTGAGGCGGGGCTCGCCGACCTGCGCGAAACGGCCTCCACCACGCGCGACGGCCACCACGTCATCCTTTCAGCGAACATCGAACTGCCCGAGGATATCCCGACCGTCAAGACCAGCGGCGCGGAGGGCATCGGCCTGTACCGCACGGAGTTTTTCTACCTCAACAAGGCACGTCTGCCCGACGAGGAGGAGCAGTTTGCCAACTACCGCCAAGTCGCCAGCGCGACCCTGCCGCACCCAATTATCATTCGCACGCTCGACCTTGGCGGCGACAAGTCCATCGCCAACCTGCATCTGCCCACCGAACTGAACCCGTTCCTGGGCTGCCGCGCAATCCGGTTTTGCCTGCAACGCCCGGACGTGTTCAAGACGCAACTGCGCGCAATCCTGCGCGCGTCGGCGTTGGGCAACGTGCGCATGATGTACCCGCTCATCAGTGGCTTGGAAGAAGTCCGGCAGGCCAATCGCGTGCTCGACGAGTGCAAGGCGGAACTGCGCGCGGAGGGGCATGCGTTCGACGAGAAAATGCCCGTAGGTATTATGATCGAGGTGCCGAGCGCTGCGCTCTGCGCACCTGAACTCGCCCGCGAGGTGGCTTTTTTCAGCATCGGCACCAACGACCTTATCCAGTATTCGCTCGCCGTGGACCGCGTCAACGAACGCATTGCCCACCTCTACGAGCCGACGCACCCAGCCATCGTGCGACTCATCAAGATGGTTGTGGACGCCGCGCATGCCGCCGGCATCTGGGCGGGGGTGTGCGGCGAGATGGCCAGCGAGGTCGCGCTGACGCCGCTGCTGCTCGGCCTCGGGGTGGACGAACTCAGCGCCGGCGCGGCGCTCGTACCGCGGGTCAAGCGTGCCGTGCAGAGCTTGGAGATGGACGTTTGCCGCGCCCTGGCTGAGGCGGCGATGAAGATGGATTCCCCCGGCGCGATCCTGGAGGAGTGCGAGGCGGTCGCCGGACGGTATTATCCCGACCTGATTGCCTGACGATGAGCGCTCCGGCCGGTGATGGACGCCCGCGGCTGGTCGGCCGCACGGGTTCGCTCGACGCATTCTGGCCGTTGACCGAGCCGATCCTCGCGGCGTTGGCACCGCGCCGTCTGTGCGAGATCGGCGTCGATCAGGGGCTATTCACCCGTCGGCTGCTGGCGTGGGCCTGGGAACACGGCTGCGCGTACGTCGGCGTCGACCCCGCACCCGATCCGTCGGCCGTCGCGCTGGTCCAACCACCCGCGCGGTTGGTTCTCGGCCGTTCGCTGGAAGTCCTGCCCGCGCTGGAGCCCTGCGAGGCGTACTTTATCGACGGCGACCACAACTATCACACCGTCGCTGGCGAACTCGAACTGATCGTTCATGCCGCGCCGGCCGCGGGGCCGGTGGTCTTCGCGCACGATGTCGGTTGGCCGTGGGCGCGCCGTGACATGTACCACGACCCCGCTGCGCTTCCGCCGGAGGCGCGTCACCCGGCGTCCGCTAATCTGGGGGTGACTCTAGACGGCGACGATCTCGTGGCAGGCGGGCTGCGCTCACCAGGGCGATACGCCGTTGCGCAACGGCCTGGCGGTGAGCGGAACGGTGTGCTGACCGCCGTCGAGCATTTTCTGAGCAGCGTCGCCGGGGGCGGTTGGCAAGCCGTGCTGGTGCCGATGGCCTTCGGGCTGGCGATCTTGTACCGGCCGGCCTCCGTTCCTGCACCCTGCCGCGCCCTTTTGGAGCAACTGGACACAGCCACTCGCACGCTGGGCGGCTTTTTAGAATCCTCGGAGGCTAACTTTCTCTCGCTCTACCTCTACGCGGAAGCGGCGAAGGGCCATTGCGAAGACCTTGCCGCCACTCACCGAAGCCTCGGCGTTGCCTACGAAGAATTATCGGCCGCCCACCGCAAACTCGGCGGAACCTACGAGGAACTATCTGCCGCCTACCAAGACCTGTCGGCGCACAGCGAGCGGCTGATGGGGGATTACGGCCGGTTGATGGATGCGTACAAGGAACTCGAACGCGCGACCCGGCCTGGCGGCACTCCTTAGTCTTCGATCTCGAAGCCGCCTTCTTCCATCTTCTTGAGCACGTCGCTCATGTCGTCGACCTCGTCCCAGACCTCCTGGCTGACGAACACGGCCGATTTCTGCTGGATGGCCATGGCGATGCTGTCGCTGGGCCGGGCGTCGATCTCGATGATCTTGCGTTGTTGAAGTTCGTTCTCGGCGCTGATGATGAGCCGGGCGAAGTAGGTGGCGTTCTTGAGTTCGTTGATGATGACGCGCTCGACCTTAGCGCCAAGGGCCATCATCACGTTGGCCATCAGGTCGTGGGTGAGGGGGCGTTCCTTGGGTGTCTCGCGCATGAACATCGTGATGGCGGCACCCACGTGCTGGTCCACGTAGATGATGAACACTTTTTCCTTGTTGCCCAGGAACACGGCGCAACCCTCCTTCGTGGGCAGGACGGCGCGCACCTGGACCTGCACGACGGTTTTGTTCATGGGGCCAGCCTAGCGGACGGGCGCGGCGATGACAAGGAACCTCGCGCTAGCCGGTCGTTTCCTCGATGTACCCGCGCACGGCCTCGCGGATGCCGTCGGCGACGTGGGCACGCGGGGTGACAAACTTCGGCTGGAACCATGGGAACAACCCGATGAGGTCGTGCGTGACGAGGATTTGCCCGTCGCACCCTTTGCCCGATCCGATGCCAATCGTGGGAATGTCGAGGGCAAAAGTCAACCGGGCGGCGGTATCCGGCGCGACGATTTCCAGCACAACGGCGAACGCTCCTGCTTCCTGCACCGCCTGCGCATCCTCTAGCAAAGCGATGGCTTCGGCTTCAGAACGTCCCTTGACCTTGTAGCCACCTTCCTCGCGGACGGACTGCGGCAGCATCCCGATGTGCCCTATGATGGGGATACCAGCCGTGACGATAGCTTCGATCTGTGCGCGCATGGCGACACCACCTTCGAGTTTGACGGCCCGCGCACCGGCGTCCACTAGGCGATGGGCGTTTTCGACGGCTTCTTGTGGGGTGCGGTAGGACCGCGCGGGCAGGTCACCGATCAGGAGCGCGCGTTGGACGCCCCGGGCGGCGGCGCGGATGTGGTGGAGCATGTCCTCCATCGTCACGGGCACCGTGTCCGGGTGGCCGAGCACGACCATGCCGAGCGAGTCGCCGACGAGGATGGCATCCACGCCGCTCTCGTCGAGCAGACGGGCTAATGGGTAGTCGTACGCGGTCAATGCGCTGATCCGCCGGCCGCCTTGCTTGAAGCGGCGGAGGTCGTCAGCAGTCAGCGGGGCGGGGGAGTTGTCACCAGTGCGATGCATGGAGCGTGACGGTGGGTTGAGGGGGAAGCGCGCGCAGAAGTTCCGAGACGGCCTGCGTCTGGCCAGGCACGACGAGGTCTGGACGGATGGCGGCCAGCGGGGCGAGCACGAAGCGACGCTGGCCCATGCGAGGGTGGGGAAGGGTCAGCTCGGGCCGGTCGGAGCGCAAGCCGCCAACGTAAAGAACATCTAGGTCCACCGTGCGCGGTGCGTGGCGCGGGTAGCGGGTGGGACGACCGAGCGCGCGCTCGATCCCGCGCAGTTCAGCCAGGAAGCCCATCGGCGAAAACGGCTCGTGGCACGCGACCTCGACGACCGTGTTCAAGAACGCCCGCGTGTCCGGCGCGCAGTCCACGGGCACCGTCTCGAACACCGGCGCACTCAGGGCCGACGGTTCGCGGCACACGATCGGAAGATCCATAAGGCGTTGGCGCGCGGCCTGGAGGTTTTGCAGCCGGTCGCCCTCGTTGGAGCCGAGGGCAATGCCCACCGGGACGATGTTCAACGGATGAAGTACCCGCACACCTTCCACTGGCCGTCTGGGTCGAGGGTGACAGTGAGCGTTTCGATGGCGGCCGGTTTCTTCTCGAATGCCGTGTCATAGTGCAGCACGACGTACTGCCCGTCAGGCGCACCGTTCATCTTCGGGCTGAACTTGCTGTCCTTGAGCCGACGCGAACCCACCTTGCCGAGCGGCCCGCGGCCAGCGGTGACGAGCTTGACCCATTGTTCCTTGGTGATAATCCGCTGGAAGATCCCCGCCGCCGCCGTGTACGCGTTGTCGTAGCGGGCATCGTCGGTGAGCGCCAGCCAGACCTCGCCGGCCGACTCCGCTGCCGTCTCTCCGCCGGTCTGGATCGCCGCGGTGGGCGCGGGGGCGGGGCCCTGCGCGCGGAGGCCGCCGGCCGGCCACACGAGGAGCGACAACAGACCGCACAACGAAAGGAGGATGGGGCGTTTCATGGTTCGGAACCGGCGCGCAAACCTAACACATCCTCCATGTCGTACAACGCTGGCGCACGCCCCGCCAACCACCCCGCCGCGCGCAGGGCTCCGGCGGCGAAGGTCTCCCGGCTGGACGCGCGGTGAACGAGTTCCACGCGCTCGCCCACGTCGGCAAAGAGGACGGTGTGTTCACCCACCACGTCGCCCCCACGCACGGCGTGGACGCCGATCTCGCCCGCCGTCCGCGCGCCGACGAGGCCCTCGCGCCCGTGCCGGGTGTCGCCGCCGTAATCCAAGCCGCGTGCCTCGGCGAGGATCTCCGCCAGGCGGCGGGCGGTACCGCTGGGAGCGTCTTTCTTCAAACGGTGGTGAACCTCGACGACCTCCAGGTCGAAGGTCGGCCCGAGGATGCGCGCGGCCTGGCGCGTCAGCCAGAACAGCGCGTTGACCCCCACGCTGAAGTTGGCGGCGAAGACGATGGGCACCTCGCGCGCGGCCTCTGCGATGAGGGTGCGTTGCGCGTCAGTGTGGCCGGTGCTTCCGATCACCAATGGCGTGGCCGTGTTGCGGCAATCCCGCAGGAGCGTCTCGACGGCCGCGGCGCTGCTGAAATCGATGACCACGTCGCCGCCGGCGATGGCTTCCGTGGCAGGATCGTGCCGGGTCAAGGCGGCGAAGAGATGATAGCGTTCCGGCTCGCGTTGCGCACACGCGCGAATTGCCTGTCCCATCCGACCACCCGCGCCGAACAACACGACTGCCAACGGAGATGCGCCGCTCACTGCTTGATGAGTTCCAGGTCGGTCAGCACCCGGCGGAGCTGTGCGAGGCTGCCGGCGGACATCTCGCAGAGCGGCATCCGCACGTCGGCAGTCAGCCAGTCGCTTGTCCAGGACATCGCCGTTTTCACCGGCACGGGGTTCGGCTCGATGAAGAGGTCGCGGAACAGCGCGTAAAAACGCTCGTGCTGCCCGAGTGCCACGTCGAACTTTCCGTGCCGGAACGCACCCACCAACCGTACGACCTCGGCCGGGATCAGGTTGGAGGCGACGCTGATCACTCCCACCGCCCCCGCCGCCAGGAAAGGCAGCGTCAGCAGGTCGTCACCGGAAAGAATCGAGAACCCGGCCGGCAGCGCCGCGCGCAGTTGGCTCACGCGGTCCACGCTGCCGCCGGCTTCCTTGATGGCGACCACGTTGGGACAGTCGGCCGCCAGCCGGCGGGTCGTTTCCACGCTGATCTCGACCCCGCAACGGCCCGGGATGCTGTAGAGGATATTCGGCAGCGGCGACGCTTCGGCGATGGCGCGGAAGTGCCGGTAGAGCCCCTCCTGCGAAGGCTTGTTGTAGTACGGGGCGACCAGCAGGAGGCCGTTGACGCCGGCGGCGTGCGCCTCGCGCGTCATGGTGAGGGCCTTGCGCGTGGAATTGGAACCGGTGCCGGCGATCACCTGGCAGCGTCCGCGAGCCGCTTCGACGGCGAGGTGGAAGAGACGAACCTGCTCGTCATGTTCGAGCGTCGGCGACTCGCCCGTGGTCCCGGCGGGCACCACGCCGTCGATCCCGGCGGCAATCTGTTCCTCGATGAGCCGTGCGAAGGCCGCCTCGTCGATCCGGTCGTCTCGGAAGGGGGTGACGAGCGCGGTGTAAGTACCGGTGATAGGCATGACAAGAGGAGGGATTACAAAACGATCTCGCCGCTGAACACGAAATCTGCCGGTCCGCCGAGCGTGACCTTGCGGAACGTGAACGGCGCCGTGCGCTCAAAACCAATGCGCAGGGTGTCACCCGAACGCACCCGCACCGCGACCGACCCCGCGCCGGGGAGGTCGTTCATTTCGGCGTGAACCAACGCGCTGGCAACCGCACCGGTGCCGCAGGCGAGCGTCTCGCCCTCGACGCCGCGTTCGTATGTGCGCAGGATGATCTCGCCCATGCTGTAAGGCTGGATGAAGTTGGCGTTGGTGCCGCGTGGCGTGAAGCGTTCGTGGTAGCGAATGGCCCGGCCGATGGGATGAACATCGACGGTTTCGACGTTGTCCACGGGCACGACGACGTGAGGCACGCCGGTGTTCAGGAAGTATGCGGACGGGAGGATGGTGCCGTCGGCGAGCGCCAGCTCGCCAAGGTCCGTGCCGCCGGTGGGCACGCTCATATCGAGGTGGACGATCTCGCCGTCGAGCCGCGCGCGGATCATCCCGGCACCGGTCAGGAAGCTCATGCTTTCACGCCCCCCGCCGGCCAGACGCGCGGCGTACCGGGCAAAACAACGCGCGCCGTTGCCGCACATTTCGACCTCGCCGCCATCGGCGTTGTAGTAACGCATCCGGAAGTCGGCCGCCGCGTCGCCGGTGGGCGGCGCTTCCACGAGGAGCACGCCGTCCGCGCCGATCCCCCGGTGCCGGTCGCAGAGCCGGGCGACCTGGGCGGCGGTCAAGGAGAGTTCCTCCGCGCGGTTGTCGAGCATCACGAAATCGTTGCCCGCGCCGTTCATCTTGGTGAAGGAAAGCGTTTGCATGTCGGGGAGGAGAATTTGCGCGCACCCCCGGTTCCTGTCTAAGAATCTTTTTTGACGGCCTCCACCATCGGCCGCACGAACTCCGCCACCTGCGCGGCAAGGTCGGCACGCGGCCCGAGTTCGCCGATCCGCCGCACGATGGCGCTGCCCACCACCACGGCGTCCGCCGTGCGCGACGCCTCCCGGGCCTGCGCGGGCGTCGAGATGCCGAAACCCACCACGACCGGCAGCGGCGTGGCGGCGCGGATGGCTGCGACGCGTTCGTCGATGGAAGCGGCGACCGTCTGTTGCTCGCCGGTAACGCCCTCGCGCGACACGAAGTACACGAATCCCTCCGCCGCACCGGCGATCAGCGCGAGGCGGTCGGGCGGGGTGTTCGGCGCGACGAGGCGGATCATGCGCAGGTTCTCCGGCCGGCGCTGGAGTTCGGCGTTGTGTGCGGCCTCGTCGGGTGGCAGGTCGAGGACCAACACGCCGTCCACGCCAGCCTCCACGCATTCATCGAGGAACCGCCCGAAGCCGTACGCGTAGACGGGGTTCAGGTAGGTGTAGAGCACGACTGGGATCATCAGTCCGCGACTGCGCATCGTGCGCACGCCGTCGAGGGTTCCGCGCACCGTCGCACCGGCGGCGAGCGCGCGGCCGGCGGCGGCCTGGTTGACGACGCCGTCGGCCAGGGGATCGGAGAACGGGACGCCGAGTTCCAGGAGGTCCACGCCGGCTCCGGCGAGCGCCAGGGCGATCTCGACCGTCGCCGCGCCGTCCGGGTCGCCGCTGGCCACGTAGGCGATAAATCCCTTGGTGCCCGCGGTGCGCAGCCGCGCGAAGGTCTGGTCGATGCGGTTGGCGCGGAGGTCAGGCTCAGTCATTGGTGGAGAGAAGTTTGAGCCTCGTTCGGTCCGCTTTGCAAAGGAGAAACGTCGCCGCCGGTCGTCGGTCCGTGGCTCTTCCCTGCGAAAAAAGGGTTTTCACGGCCGGGCTGAACCCGTACTCTCTGCCCACCTGTATGACTCCCGCTTCCGTACTTTTCCGTTTCTCGACCGCCGCCGCGGCGCTGCTCCTGTCGGCTGGCGGCCTGCGCGCGCAGAGCCCGGGCTCGCTCGACACAACTTTCAACGCCGGCGTCGGGCTCGCCACGATCTACGCGACGGACTATGAGCCAGACCCGGGGAACGGGGTGTCCGATGTCAAGATCACCATCGGCGGCGACAAGGACCTCGGCTATTACGTCCTGCCCACCGGGATCGAGCGCACCGACTTTTTCTTCCCGGATTTCGGCAACGCCGCGCGCATCATCTTCACCATCGTGCCCGAGCGCGTGACCGCCGAAGGAATTTCGTTGCCCAACATCCTGCTCGGCGGCCAGTTCGACGGCGGCTACGGCCGCGCCTCGAACAACAACAAGAACGTCCAGAACATCACCCGCATCATGCCGGACGGCACGATTGACGCCGGGTTCGTCACCAACATCGGCTTCGGGGCGAACAACTACATCACCTCCATCCTGCCGCTCGCGGACGGCCGCATCGTCGTCGGCGGGCTCTTCACGGCGTTTAACCGGCGACCGTACCGCCGGATCGTGCGCCTGCTCAACAGCGGTACCCCCGACACGAGCTTCGCCACTGGCCTGAACATCGACCAAGACGTGCTCGCCCTCGCCGAGAGCATCGACCCCACCACCGGCACCGCCGACGGCAACACGCTGGTGGCCGGGATTTTCAACCACGCCGCCGGTCAGCCGTACGGCAAGCTCATCCGCCTTGACCCCAACGGCAACCTCGACATGAGCTTCCACCCGGTCATCAACACCCGCGTGGTCGCTCTTCTGGTGCAGGACGACGGCAAGATCATCATCGGCGGCGACTTCACCACGGTCAACGGCGTGACGGCCTCGCACCTCGCGCGGCTCAACTACGATGGCTCGCTCGACACGACCTTCAACGCGACTGTCAGCGGCGTACCCAACAACGATGTGAATCCGACCTCGGTCTACGTGCTCAAGGCCCTTGCGAACGGGCAGTTCTACGTCGGCGGCGAGTTCTCGAAGATCAACGGCACGGCGCGCCAGTACCTCGCGCTCCTCAACTCGGACGGCTCGGTCTACGGCGGGTTCGACCCCGCTAAGAACATCTACAACGCCGTCCAGAGCCTCACGGTTCAGAGCGACGACTACAACCTGCTCATCGGCGAGACGCTCGGGCCGCGCATCAACAACAAGTACCCGCCCTCGCTGATCCGCCTCATCGGCGTGGTGCCCACCGAAACGGCCGCCACCGCCGTCAAAACGGCGAGCCCGGCTGTGGCCCATCCAGCGAAGGCCATTTCTCATCCGGCCGCTACATCTGGTAAGCTGATGCAGTGAAGTTCGCTAGATGCGGTGTTTTTGCGGCTTTGGCCTGCGTGACGGCTAGACAACGCGCGCCAAAAAACTTAACGTTGGGGAGTGATGCCTGACGCTCCCGCCGCCCCCGTCGTTGCCGCTGCTGACTCGTTCGTTCACCTGCACCTGCACACGCAGTATTCGCTGCTCGACGGGGCGGTCCGCACCAAGGACCTCATGAAAAAAGCCGTTGGCTACGGGATGCCGGCGGTAGCGATGACCGACCATGGCAACATGTTCGGGGCCATCGAATTTTACCAAGCCGCGCAGAAGGCCGGCGTCAAGCCGATCATCGGTTGCGAGGTGTACCTCGCGCCGGGTTCGATGAAGGACCGCAAGAGCACTTCTGCCAAGGACGCGGCGAGCCACTTCACACTCCTGGCGAAGGATTTCACGGGGTACAAGAATCTCGTCAAGCTCGTCACCGCCGCGTACCTCGACGGCTACTACTACAAGCCGCGCATCGACAAGGAACTCCTGTCCCAACGCGCCGAGGGGCTGATCGCGCTGAGCGGCTGCCTGAAGGGCGAGATCAACGGCTACCTCATGGCCGACCAGGTCGGCAAGGCGCGCGAATCTCTCTCGACCTTCCGCGACATCTTCGCGCCGGGCGACTTCTACGTGGAACTGCACGACCACGGCATGGAGCAGCAGCACAAATGCAATCGCGAATTGGTCAAGCTCGCCCGTGAGATGGACCTGCCGCTGGTCGCGGCCAACGACGTGCACTTCCTCGAACGTGCCCACCACGAGGCGCACGACGTGATGATTTGCATCGGCACGGGCGCCATGCAGTTCGACGAGAAGCGGATGCGCTATTCGCCGGAGCTTTATTTCAAGTCGCCGCAGGAAATGCGCGCTCTCTTCGCCGAGTTGCCCGAAGCGTGTGACAACACCCTGAGGATCGCCGAGAAGATCGACCTGAAGCTCGACTTTGGCGTTTCCAAATACCCCGCCTACCAGCCGCCCGAGGGACGCACGCGCGAGCAATACCTGACCGAACTCTGCGAGGCTGGCTTGCGCCATCGCTACGGCGACCGCGTAGACACCGAGCCGGACCTCGACCGACGCATGCGCTACGAACTCAGCGTCATGGAAAAGGCAGGGTTCACGAGCTATTTCCTCATCGTCTGGGACTTTATCAACCACGCGCGCCAGAAGGGCATCCCGGTTGGACCTGGGCGCGGGTCAGCGGCGGGCTCGCTCGTCGCGTACATCTTGAGCATCACGGACATCGACCCGCTGCGCTTCGGGTTGATCTTCGAGCGGTTCCTCAACCCCGAGCGCGTCAGCCCGCCCGACATCGACATCGACTTCTGCATGGAGCGTCGCGGGGAAGTCATCGAATACGTGCGGCAAAAGTACGGCGGGCGTGCTGTCAGCCAGATCGTGACCTTCGGCACGCTGTCGTCCAAGGCGGTGCTAAAAGACGTTTGCCGCGTGCTCGGGATGAGTTACGGCGACGGTGACCGGCTCTCCAAGATGATCCCCATCGAAGCCGCCAAGCCGCTGCCGCTGCTCCAGGCCGCCGAGAAGAATCCGGACCTCAAGAAAGCCGTCGAGACCGAGGGCGCGACGCGGCAGGTGTGGGATTACGCGTTGATCCTGGAAGGGCTCACGCGCGGCACAGGTGTCCACGCAGCCGGCGTCGTCATCGGCGACCGCCCCTTGGACGAGTACATCCCGCTCGCACGAGACAAGGAAGAACAGGTCATCACGCAATATTCCGGTGGGCCGCTCAACGATCTCGGCCTGCTCAAGATGGACTTCCTCGGGTTGAAGACGCTGACCGTCATCGAGGACGCGCTCAACTTGATCCGCCGGCACGCGCCGGACTTCAGTTTGGAGGGCATTCCCTACGACGACCCGAAAACGGTCGCCATGCTGAACCGCGGTGAAACGGTCGGCGTCTTCCAGCTCGAAAGCGGCGGCATGACGAGCCTCTGCAAGCAGTTTGACATTCAGAGCATCGACGACTTGCTCGCCATCAACGCGCTGTACCGCCCAGGTCCGATGGACTTGATCCCCGATTACATCCGTCGCAAGAAGGGGCAGATCAAGGTCAAGTACGAACACAAACTGCTCAAGGAAGTCTGCGCCGATACTTACGGCATCATGATTTATCAGGAGCAGGTCCAGCGCGCCGCCAACGTGCTCGCCGGCTACAGTCTCGGGCAAGCCGACCTCTTGCGCCGCGCCATGGGTAAGAAGGACAAGGAGAAGATGGCCAAGGAGCGCGTCAACTTTTTGAAGGGCTGCGCGGAGGTCAACGACATCCCCGAGCAGAAGGCGAACGAAATTTTCGACTTGCTCGAAAAGTTCGCCGGCTACGGCTTCAATAAGAGCCACAGCGCCGCGTACGGGCTCATCACGTACAACACCGCGTACCTGAAAGCGAACTACCCGGTCGAGTTCATGTCCGCGCTGTTGAGCAACGCGGTGAACGACACGGACAAGATCGCGATCTTCGTGGCTGAGTGTCAGCGGATGAAGATTCCGATCTACCCTCCCGACGTGAACATGAGCCAACTCAAGTTCGTGCCCGAGGCGCTCGCCGAAGAAGCCAGCGACTGTGGCACGGATGCTCCGGTGGTCAGCGAGGACGGCGCGCCGGCCTCGCCCGGCGTCGGGTCACTGCCGGCGATCCGCTTCGGCTTGGCGGCCATCAAGAACGTGGGCGAGGCCGCGATGGCGGGTGTCATCGAAGACCGCAACGACAAGGGCTGCTTTGCATCAATGGAGGATTTCTGCTCCCGCCTGGACGGCCGCGTGGTGAACAAGAAAATCCTGGAAAGCCTCGTGCGCTGCGGCGCGATGGATTTCACCGGTCGCGACCGGGCGGAAATGTTCTCGCACATCGACGCCGTCATGGCGACGGCCGCCAGCGCGCACCGCGACCGCGCAAGCGGGCAGTTTTCGATGTTCGATGATTTCGCCGCTCCGGCCACACCGCCGCCTGTGCGGGCGTTCACCTCGTGGGTGCCCTGGACCTTGTCCGAAAAGTTGGCCTCCGAGAAAGAACTCCTCGGCTTCTACGTCACCGGCCACCCGCTCAACCCGATCCGGCACATCCTCAACAGCGGCAAATATACGCCGATCAACGAGCTTTCCACCCTCGGTGACCGCGCCAACTTCTTCGCGGCCGGGTCGCTTTCGGAGGTCAGCCGCAAATACACCAAAAAAGACGGCAAGCCCTTCGCCATCGTGATCCTCGAAGACCTCAGTGGCTCCATGGAAGCGATGGTGTGGAACGACGTGTTCAACAAGTGCAGCAAGTTTCTGGAACCCGGTCAACTCGTCGTCGTCAATGGCCGCGTGGACCAGCGCGGCGAAGAATTGCGCATCGTCGTCAACGAGGTCACCCCGCTGCGGGTGCCCAAGGGGAACAACGGCCAACCGCTGCGGCTGCGCTTCCAGTTGGAGACGCTGCGCCCGGACGATCTCGGCCAGTTACGCGATATCCTGGCGGCGTCGCCCGGGGATTGTCCGGTGGAACTGGAGTTCGAGCGCGCAGACGGTCACCGTTTGGTGATGCAGACCGGCCCGGCGCACCGGGTCAAGCGCACGCCGGAACTGGAGGCGCGTCTCGGTCCGCGGATGGTGACGGCCGTAGTGTGAAATGCGCCCCGCCTCGCAGACGCGGCGAACGGTTACCCCGCGGGCACCACGTCCACCAACCGCTTGCGGCACGTCCCCCGGCCGCGCAGTTCGTCGCAGTGTGCCTCGATGCGGATCGCCTTGCTCACGGGCGAAAACCCGAGTCGGTGCGACACGCAGTTACCTAACACTTCGACGTGCGTGTCTTCAAACTCCACGATCCTTCCGCAGTCCAGGCAGATCAGGTGATTGTGGTGCGGACGCTCGTTGAAGTTCGGGTCGTAGTAAATCTCGTCCTTGCCGAGTTCGACCTCCCGCAACACGCCGCTTGCGACGAGGAGCGGCAGCGTCCGGTACACCGTGGCGCGCGAGACGGTGCTCTCCACCTGCCGGGCGCGGGCCAGCAGCGTCTCCGCCGTAAAATGATCTGTCGCGCCGAGCGCAATCTCGATCAGCGCATCACGCTGCACCGTGCGACGCATCCCTTGCCGGGCGAAGAAGTCATACACTTTTTGTCTGACGGCAGGGTCCATCCGCCGATAGTATCCTTCTTCCGCGTTCGGCCTGCAAGGTCAGGGCATGAGTGGTCGCAAGTAATACGCCGCCATCGCCTTGGCTAGGTCAAACACCGCGTCCGGCGTCGGGATGAACGATCCCGCCCCGACGGTCGTCGGCAACACTCCGCGCTTGCGAGAGCCGCGACGTCTCCGATCCTTTTCAGCACGCAGCTTTTCGGCCTTGGCCGAATGCCGCGTCTTGCCGTTGAGTCTAGCCTCTAATTCCTCGACCAGGAGCCGCCGGGCCAGGAACCGGTTGATGCCCTGGCTGCGTTCCCGCTGGCAGCGCACGCGCACACCGCTGGGCCGGTGCAGCAGGTTAACGCCAGTCAGACATTTGTTGGCCTTTTGGCCGCCTGGACTCGACGCCTTAAAATAACTTTCTTCGAGTTCTCCTTCCGCGAGCCGGAGTTGACGCATCCGGTCGTTTAGGTCCGCCTGTTTCTGCTCCGAAACGGGGAATCTCAGCATAGGTTCGCGCGAACCGCCGTCGCTCGGCGTGGCGCTATGTAGGGGCAAAGGTTGATGTGCAAATCCGATTGGATGGCTACAACCCACTACATATGGAGAATGTGAACAACTGGCAAGCGTTTGTTGACAGAAAAGCGCGACAATTTCGTCACGGGTGAGAGCGCCGTTTGTTCCCGGCGGCAAACGGACTATGTTGCGCGAGTTGTTTTTGCCATGAACACCGACCTCAAAGTGGGAGACCCCGCGCCGCCGTTCGAAGCCCTCGCCATCGGAGGATCGTACGGCACGGGTGAGACCGTGCGCCTGACCGATTTCGCTGGGCAACACGTTGTGCTGTACTTCTATCCAAAGGATGACACGCCGGGCTGCACGGCCCAGGCGTGCGGCTTGCGTAACCGCTGGCCGGACTATCAGAACGTGGACGCAGCCGTCTTTGGCGTCAGCATCGACTCGCTGGCGAGTCACCGCGCCTTCATCGACCGCTACGGCCTGCCGTTCCCACTCCTGAGCGATGAGGACGGCCACATCGTGCGTGCCTACGGTGTGTGGGTGGAGAAGGAACGCGACGGCCGCAAATCGATGGGCACGGAACGCTCGACCTTCGTGGTCGGCCCGGACGGACGCATCAAGGAAATTTTCCGCCGCGTCTCGCCTGATGCCCACGCCGACATGCTCCTCGAAGCTCTGAGCAAATAGCCATGGACGCGAAACAAACGTTTTTGCAGGTCTTTGAGAAACTGGAAGGATTTGCCCACCGGCTGCCGGGCGCGTTGCAGAAGCCGATCCTCCAGGAGGTCACTCCGCTCAAGGACCTGTTCTTGCGCCAGCGCGCGCCGCGGTTCGTGCTGGCGGGCGACCCGGCGGCGAGTTCGGCAGGGCTGTTCAACGCGGTCTTCGGTGCGCCGGTGGCGCCGTTCGCCCGCGAAGAAGCTTCCGACAAGGCGCCACCCGCGACGGGCTGGCAGGATTTTTCGCACGCCGGGT
>CAXTQD010000005.1:24727-26235 GCA_964246175.1 uncultured Chthoniobacterales bacterium
GCGCCCACGTCTCCGAGGCCACGGCGGCTGCGCTGGCCGCCGAGCCGCCGGACCTGTTTCTCTTTCTAGTCGCGCCGGGTGCGGAGGCGGCGAGCGACCCGGCAGCCTTCGACCGGCTCGAAGCCCTGCTTGAACGCACCGAGCGCACCCACGGCCTGCATCCCTGCGTGGTCGGCGTCGTGGTAGACGCCAGCGAAACTGCGGCCAGCGACGACACCAGCGCGAGCGACAAGGCCCCCTTGCAGGCGGCACTCATGGCGCGTCCGCGGATCGCGCGGCACCTTGCACCTGCTCAATCCGTGCGAACTTTCATGCGCTTCCGGCTGGATGGGACCTTCGATCCCGACAGCGACCGCCGTCGCGGCGTGGCCGAACTCGTCGATGCGCTCGTGGCCGAACTGCCCAACGAAGCGCGCGTGGAGATGGCACGGCTCTCCGGCGCGCGCGCGGCGCAGGCCAAGATCGCGGGCACGCTGGTGAAATCCTTTACCGCCGTCAGCGGCGCACTCGGCGCGCAGCCGATCCCGCTCGCCGACATGCCGTTCCTGATCGGCTTCCAACTGGCGATGGTCGCTGGCATTATCTACGTCAGCGGGCGCGATCTCTCCCTCAAGTTGGCGACTGAGTTCCTCGGCACCATGGGGATGAACGTCGGCCTCGGCCTTGTCTTCCGTGAAGGCGCGCGGGCGGCGGCGCGAGCGGCCACCAAGCTCTTCCTGCCCGGCATCGGCAACGCGGTCAGCGGCCTCGTCGCCGCCGGCGGTACGTACGCGATTGGCAAGGCGGCAACCGCCTACTACATCGAGGGCGTCAACCTCGCGGAAGCACGCGAACTCATGCGCCGCTCGCGCAAGACCGGCGGCGTGTCCGCGCTCCTCGGTCGTCGCAGCAAGAAACTGCCGCCGCCCGACCCGCGGATGGACGCCTGATCGCCGGTGAAGCTCTCCGACATCCGCGCCGCGCTGGCTGAACTGGACCTCGCCCCGTCCAAGACGCTCGGTCAGAACTTCCTGCACGACCAGAACCTTGCCCGTTGGATCGTCGCGCAGTTGGAGGCCGGCCCCGGCGACGAACTCCTCGAAATTGGCCCCGGCCTGGGCGCGCTCACCGCCGCCGCGCTCGAAATCGGCGCTCCCCTGACCGCCCTGGAAAAGGACGGCCGGTTGGCGGAGTTCCTCGCGCGGCGCTTTGCCGGGCGAAACGGTTTCCGCGTGATCCACGGCGACGCGCTGGACTTCGACGTGCGCACGCTCTGGCCGCGCCGACCGGCGAAGGTGTTCGGCAACCTGCCTTACTACGTCTCGACGCCACTGCTGTTTCACTTCACGTCGCCGGCTGCGCCGACCGAGCGGGCGGTGTTCCTGCTCCAGCGCGAACTCGCCGAACGCCTCGCCGCCGGGCCGGGCACAAAGGATTACGGTCTCATCAGCGTCATCCTGGGCCGGCGCGGGGGGGTGGAGCTCCTGCGCGTTCTGCCCCCCCGCGGGTTGCTGCCCGCGCCGCAGGTG
>CAXTQD010000005.1:26245-42125 GCA_964246175.1 uncultured Chthoniobacterales bacterium
GGTCGATTCGGCGCTGATTTCGCTGACATTACGGCCCGCGGGTGAACTGCCGCCCTGCGACGCGCGGACGTTCGAGCAAATTGTCCGCGTCGGCTTCTCGCAACGCCGCAAGCAGCTTCGCAAGCTGCTGGGGGCTGCCGGCGGGCCGGTACTCGCCGACTGGCCCGGCACCACGGCACGCCTCGGCGTTCCCGAGACGGTCCGCGGCGAGGAGTTGGACCTCCTCCAATGGATCGCGCTGGCCAACGCCTTCAACCCGGTCGAACCCGGTGCCGCCCAGGATACGCAGGCAGAGCGGTTCGACGTGGTGGACGAGTACGACCGTGTTGTCGGCACGGAAACGCGCGGGGTTGTCCACGCCACGGGCTTGCGGCACCGGGCGGTGCACCTGCTCGTGTTCGACGGGCGGGGGGAACTCCTCCTCCAAAAGCGTTCCCAGTGGAAGGATAAGCAGCCGGGCAAGTGGGATTCCAGCGCGGCCGGGCACGTGGACAGTGGCGAAGAATACCTCCAGGCTGCCCGGCGCGAACTCACCGAGGAACTCGGCCTAGACCCGGCGCGCGCCCTGCTCCATGAGGTCGGCACCCTGACGGCTGGCGAGGAAACCGGCTGGGAGTTCGTGCGCGTCTACGAGGCGCGTCACGATGGCCCGGTGCGTTGGCCGGCGGCGGAGATCGAGTGGGCGGGGTACTTTCCCAAGGCGGTCGTGCAGGCGTGGACCGAGGCGCACCCAGAGGATTTCGCGCCGGGCTTCCTGGCGTGCTGGCGGCTCTGGTGCGCCCGAAAAACCGCTTGACGCTCCCGGGGAGCGGGAGCACTTTGGCCGCTCGCAAAATCCCTTGAGGTCCTCGTTATGTCCAAAGTTTGCTCGATCACCGGCGCGCACGTCACCCGCGGCCACGTCATCCATCGCCGCGGCCTCGCCAAGAAAAAGGGCGGCATCGGCCAGCACGTCACCGCTAACACCCCGCGCACCTTCACGCCCAACCTCAAGGAGCGTCGCATCTGGGTGCCCGAGTTGGGCAAGTTCGTCAAGGTCAAGCTGACCGCCCGCGCGCTCAAGACCGTCGCCAAGAACGGCGCGTTCAAGACGCTGCAAAAGGCCGGCCTCGTCTGACGCCGTCTGCGCCGTTGGTCCGGCGCTGAAAAATTGCGCGCGCATCCACGTCGGGCGCGCGTCTTGCTGCATTCGGTTCTCCATGACCGCCGTCTCCGCCATCGGGGGTGCGCCGGCCGATCAAAACACCGACAAGGAGAACCTGTATCCATGGCCTTTAGCGTCCAAAGCAAGAAGTCCGGCAAGACCTATTACCTGCACTCGCGCGACCAACTCTTAAAAGGCGGCCACCGCCAGACGATTTACTTCTTTGCGGCCCAAGCCAAGGATGGCGCGATGGAAGGGGTGCCCCAGGGCTACCAGGTCGCCGAGAACGTCAAGACTGGCCTCCCGCTGCTGAAAAAGGCGTAAAGGGAAAACGTCATCCCAGGTGGTTGAACGAGGCCCTTGGCAATGGGGCCTCGTCCGCTATTATACGGGAGGCTTTTTCTCCCATGTCAGACAAACCTCACAAAATTATCCCGGTCAGCATCCTGACCGGCTTCCTCGGCGCGGGCAAGACGACCCTCCTCAATCACATCCTGCGCGAACAGAGCCAGTACAAGTTCGCCGTCATCATCAACGAGGTCGGCAAAATCGGCATCGACGGCGGCCTGGTTCACAGCCAGAAGGATGAAATTGTCGAGATGAGCAACGGGTGCATCTGCTGCACCGTGCGCAAGGACCTCGTCCAGGGCATCCAGAAGCTCCTCAAGAAGGGCGGCTTCGATTACATCCTCATCGAGACGACGGGCATCGCCGACCCGGGTCCGGTGGCGCAGACGTTCCTGAACATCCCGGCCTTGCAGCGGTTCGTGCAATTGGATGCCATCATCACCGTGGTGGACGCGGAGCAGGTCTTCAAGCAGATCGACGAGGTGCCGGTGGTCACGGACCAGATCGCGATGGCTGACTTTGTCCTCCTCAACAAGACCGACCTTGTTGACGAGGCGCAACTCGGCCGCGTCGGCGAGAAGATTCGCTCCGTCAACCCGCACACCCGCATCCTGCGCACTCACCAGAGCCAGGTGCCGCTGTCGGAGCTTCTGGATATTCATGCCTTCGACGTGGACCGCAAGTTGGAGGTTGATCCCGGCTTCCTTGACGAAATGCGCGCCACGGGCAAGCACCACCACGACATTGTCAGCTATTCGTTTGCCTACGAGCAGCCCTTCGACATCCAGAAGTTCGAGAAGTTCGTGCAGCGGCTGACCACGGCGGAAAAGGTGTACCGCTGCAAGGGCTTCGTGGCATTGAAGGGGCACGACCACCGAGCGGTGTTCCACGGGGTCAACAACCGCTTCCACATCTTCTGGGAACGTCCCTGGAAGCCGGAAGAGACCCGTGGCAGCCAGCTAGTATTCATCGGCAAGAAGCTCGACTCGACCGCCATCGAGCGCGGTTTACGCAACGCCCTGGCGTGAACTTTGCGCTCCGTCGGGCGGTAATGCTCAGGGTAGGATTGTCTCGGAGGATAACCCTACCTTGGGCCTCCCGGCGGCCTTGCCACTGAGCATCGTCTTGGCAAGGGCGGTGGCGGAGTCGCCCTGGCCACCGAGCATCCGCGCGATTTCCTTCACGCGCGCCTTCGTCTTGACCTCGCTCAGGCGGGAATACGTCCGCGCCTCGGTGAACTCCTTTGTCACGACGTAGTGCGAACCCGCCAACGCCGCCACCTGCGGCAGGTGCGTGATGCACAACACTTGGTGCCGCGTGCCGAGCGAGCGCATCTTCGACGCGACCGCGTGCGCGATCTCGCCGCCAACGTTGGCGTCGATCTCGTCAAACACCAACAGCGGCACCGCGTCCTGGTCGGCCAAGGCGCTTTTTACAGCCAGCATGACGCGGCTGATCTCTCCGCTCGACGCCACGGAGCGCAACGGCTTGGCCGGTTCGCCCGGGTTCGGTGCAAAAAGAAACTCGACCGTTTCCAACCCGCTCGAACGCGGCGCGAAAACCATTTCCATGGTTTCCAGTCCTGTGGCGCTCGGAGAGTCGAGCTGGAGTAAGTGAATCTCGAACTCGCTCTTCTTGAAGCCCAGGTCGCGCAACTGCTCGCGCACGGCTTCCGAGAGCTTCGGGGCGGCGGCCATGCGCAGCTTGCTCAGTTCACGGCCGACTTTGACGAGTTCCGTCTGCCCCTTGTCAATCTCGTCCTGGAGGCGGTCCAGTTCCGCGCCTCGGTGCTCGATCTTCTGCAACCGCGCGGTGCTCTGCTCGCCGAACGCGATGACTTGTTCAATCGTCGGACCATACTTGCGCCGGAGGGTTTGCAGGAGATGGACGCGTTCCTCCATCTCGGCAAGTTGCTCGGGGTCGAGGTCGAGCTTTTCGGCGTAGTTGACCAGCGAGCGCGCGAGTTCCTCCAACTCGACGACGGCGGAGTTGTGTGACTCGGCCATGGAAGCGGCGCCAGGGTCGATCTTTTCGAGTTCGCGCAGCAGGCGGGCGGTCTCGGTGAGGCGTTGGAGGACGGAGGGTTCGCTTTCGGTGAGTTCCTGGGCGATGCCGGTGGCCAGTTCGATGAGCCGGCGGCTGTTGGACGCACGGGCGTAGCGGGCTTGTAGCTCCTCCTCTTCGTCAGGGCGGAGGCTGGCCTTTTGGATTTCGTCGGCCTGGTGGCGTAGAAGTTCGAGTTCGCGTTCGAGGGCGGCTTCGTTGGAAGCGAGGCTGGCGTGTTCCTCGCGCAGGCGGCCGACGCGTCTCCAGACTTCCTCGTACTCGCGGCGGGTGCCTTCGGCGCGGCTGTAGGCGTCGAGGAGGTCAAGCTGGCGTTCGGCGCTCAAGAGCGACTGGTGGTCGTGCGGACCGTGAAGATCGACGAGCAGGTCGCCCAATTGCTTGAGCACGGCGATGGTCGTCGGCGAGCCGTTGACGAACTGCCGGTTGCCGCCGCTCTGGGTGAAGGTGCGCTTAATGATGAGTCCACCGTCTACGCAGCCTTCAATACCGTGTTCTTCGAGTTCGCCGTCGAGCGTGCTGCACTCATTCACGTCGAAAGCGGCCTCGACCGTGCAGGAATCCGCGCCGGTGCGGATGAGGCTCTTGTCGGCGCGTTCGCCTAGAAGGAGCTTGAGCGCGCCGAGGATGACGCTCTTGCCCGCCCCCGTCTCGCCGGTGACGGCGACAAACCCGGGTGTAAGCTGCCAGTCGAGTTCCTCGACCAGGGCCAGATTCTTGATGCGCAGCGAGGAGAGCGTTGCCAGCACGGAGGGAGAGTGTAAGCTCTCGGGCGGGTTTTCTCAAGCGAACGAGATGGGCGATTTTCGAGTGACTTTCCTCGGCACGGGCACCAGCCAGGGCGTGCCGATGATTGCCTGCGACTGCCCCGTCTGCTCGTCGCCCGACCCGCGCGATAAGCGCACGCGCTCCTCGCTCTACGTCGAAACACCGGAGGCGGCGTTCGTCGTGGACACGGGGCCGGATTTTCGTACCCAGTGCCTGCGCGAGCGTGTGCGTCGGCTCGATGCCGTGGTCTACACGCACTCGCACACCGACCACATCATGGGGTTTGATGACCTGCGGCGCTTCTGCGACCTGCTTTCAGGCCGCGACCTGCCGATTTACGCGTCGCCCGAGACGATGGCCGATCTGCAGCGTGTATTCCGCTTCGCCTTCGACGGGTCGGCACGTTTTCCTGGTTACATCCGGCCGGAGCCGCGCTCCGTCACCGGGGTTTTCCAGATCGGCGAGACGGAAATCTCCCCGTTGCCCGTGCCGCACGGACGGATCAAGGTCAACGGCTACCTCTTCACGCGCGCTGGCAGAAAGCTCCTGGCGTACTTCAGCGACTGCAAGGAAGTGCCCACGTCCGCCCGCGAGCACGTCGCCGGGGTGGAAACCCTTGTCCTTGATGCGCTCCGCCACCGGCCGCATCCGACCCACATGAGCTTGGACGAGGCGCTGGAAGTCGCCGACGCTCTCCGGCCGCGACGGACGTATCTGACCCATCTTTGCCACGATCTCGGCCACGCGGAGACCGAGAAACTCCTGCCCGACCACGTCCAGGTCGCTTACGACGGCCTGCAAATCGAGGGATGACAGTCGCCATTTCGCGCCACCTCCGTCGCTGGCTGTGCGCCTCCGTCGTCGCGCCACTGCTGCTGGCGGCGGGCCGCGGATCGGCTCAGGGTTTCGGCGCGCGGCCTATCACTGGTCCTGCCGACCTGGCGCTGGTGATCTACAACGAGACCGATCCGCTCTCGCACGAACTCGCCGAGTTCTACGCCGAGAAGCGCGGCATCCCGCCCGAGCGCGTTGTGGGCCTGCACTGTTCCTCCGAGGAAGAGATCAGCCGAGAGGAATACGATACGCAGATCGCTGGGCCGCTGCGGCAAGTCTTCGACGCGCGCGGCTGGTGGCAGCGCACCCCCGACAAACCCGACGAGGACCCGTCGAGTATTGTCACCGCCAACCAAGTCTGTTTTCTCGTGCTGATGCGCGGGGTCCCACTGCGCATCCGGCAGACCACCGGCTACCCGGGCGACCACTGCGCGGAACCTTCGCCGCTCAAGGAAGCCAACGGCGCGAGCGTGGACTCCGAGTTGACCGTGCTTGGCGGGTTCACGCGGGCGATCTCCGGATATTTGCCCAATCCATATTTCCGCTCGTACAGCCGCTTCGCGGAGGCGCGCCGACCGCCGGGCATGATGCTCGCCGGTCGGCTCGACGGCCCGACCGGGTCGATCGTGCGCCGGATGATCGAAGATTCGCTCGCGGTGGAAAAGACCGGTCTCTGGGGCCGCTGTTACCTCGACGGCCGCGGGTACGCCCCGGGCTCGGAACCGATGGCGGAGGGGGATGCGTGGATCGCACGGGTCCACGACGAACTGACTCCCTACACGCTGCCGACAGTGTACGACAACCAGCCCGCAATGTTCTCGGCCGACTTTCCGATGACAGAGGCGGCGCTGTACTTTGGCTGGTACTCGGAACAGGTGGCGGGGCCGTTCACTCGCGGCAATTTTAAGTTCCAGCCTGGGGCGGTGGCGTGCCACATTCATTCGTTCAGCGCAACGAGCGTGCGCGACCCGTTCAAATGGTGGGTTGGCCCGCTGCTCGACAAGGGCGCGGACGCCGTGCTCGGCAATGTCTACGAACCCTACCTGTCCCTGACGACCCATCTCGACATCTTCGCTGAACACCTCCTCGACGGCTACACGCTGGTGGAGAGCGCCTACGCCGCGCAGCCGGGTCTCTCGTGGATGAATACGGTCGTCGGTGATCCGCTCTACCGACCGGCGCTGGTGTGGAAAAACCTGGAATTTACGCTCGACGATGCGCCGGCGGGCGGTTCGTCGCTCGCCGCTGACGGCCGGGCGTACCTCCAAGGCGCGCAGACGTGGCACGCCAAGGGACCGGCGGTGGGCGCGGCGGCGTTGAAAAAGAGCGCTGAACGCCTGCACAGCGGTCGGGTGTACGAGGGCCTGGGACTTCTGGAGGTCGACTCGGGCCGCGCAGCGGAGGCATTTGAGCGGGCGATCCGTTTTTACAAGGACCCGCCTGACAAGGTGCGCGCCGCGTACGAAGAAGTCCGCTGCCTGGCCGGCGCGGGCAAAAAGAAGGAAGCCGCCGCGATTCTCGCCTCGGCGCGCGACCAGTACGCGAGCGAGCCGACGGCGCCGGTGCTGGACGAGTTGAAGGCGCTCGTCGCCCCGTAGCAGGAGCAAGCTTGACCCGCTCCCGGGCCAGGGCTTAGAACGGGCAACTTTCCGCCATGGAACTCGCCCACCGTTATGCCGCCCTGCTCACCGCGCCGGAAGGTATGTTACGCGAGGCTCCCGCGGACGGGTTTTCGGACGATCGCAGCGAACTCGAACTCCAGGCGCACTGGTTCGCCGGTGACTTTGGCGCGAGCTTTCTGACGGCCACTAACGGCGAACGCGTCGAGGTCGTGCAGTTCGGCGAGTGGAACCGTGGCGCGGGACCAGACTTTGCCGAGGCGGCTGTGCGCTTCCCCGACCGCGCCGGCACACCGACGGTACGCGGAGCCATCGAACTCGACACGCACGCCGAGGACTGGGACCGCCACGGCCACGGGACCAATCCGGCCTTTGACGACGTGGTGCTCCATCTTTACCTCAAGCAGGGACTTCGCCAGCCTTTCACCCGCACCTCGCAGCATCGTCAGGTGGCCCAGGTGCAACTCGACTACCGCCAGATCGAACAACGCCCGCCGCCCGCATCCCTGCCGCTCGCGCTGCCCGGCCGTTGCCTCGCACCGTTGCGAGGGCTCGACCGCGAACAGGTTCGCACGCTCCTCGCCGCCGCGGCGCAGTACCGGCTGGAGATCAAGAACCGCCGCTGGCAACGGCTCGCCTCGACCCGCGGCTACGATCAGGCGCTTTTCCAGTCGCTTGCCGTCACCCTCGGCTACAAGGAAAACAAGCTGCCTTTTGCGCTCCTGGCGCAACGTCTGCCGCTTAAAGTCTTGCGCGCCGAACAGGTTGCCGCCCTGCCATCCCTGCTCGGCGCGGCGGGTTTCTTACATGCGCCGGAGTTCGGTGAGGACGAGAGCGCCAAAGAAACCCGCGCCTACCTGCGCACGTGTTGGGAACACTGGTGGCCGCGCCGCTCGACCATGGACCGCCTCATCCTGCCGCGCGGCGCGTGGAAGCTCGCCGGCTTACGCCCTGCCAACCACCCGCAGCGCCGTCTCGCCGCCCTGGCCCAACTCGCCGCCCGCTGGCCGGAGGTCCGCGCGCTCATCGACGGTGCACCGGGGAATTTTTCTAAGGAGGTCACGCGGTTTTTGACCGGCCTGCGCGACGAGTTCTGGGATCACCACTACACGCTCACCTCCGCCCGCGCTGTCCGGCCGCAGGCGCTCGTCGGCGCGGCCCGCGCCACCGAGCTGCTCGCTAACGTGTTGTTCCCGCTTGCCATCGCGCGCCATCCCGACCGGTGGGCGCAGTACGCGAAACTTCCCGCCACCACGACCAACCGTCGGGTGGAAACCGTCGTCGCCCGGCTCTTCGGCGAACGCGCCGTTGGCGAGACGTGGATCAAGGCCGCCGTCCACCAGCAGGGCCTCCTGCAAATTTATGAGGACTTCTGCCTGCGTGACGACAGCAACTGCGAGAACTGCACGTTCCCCGAGCGCGTGAAGCGGTTCGAGTTCCGCGCCGCCGCTTGACACCTGGCAGCGGGCGGGTACATGCGAGGCATGCCTCTGACCCTGCGCCGGCTCCTCGTTCTTCCCGTCCTCTTTGCCGTCGCCGGTTTGCGGGCGCAAACACCGCCCATCACGGTCGAGGCCGACCTGACCGACAACGCGCGTAAGATCATCCACGCGCACGAGACGATCCCCGTCCAATCAGGCCCCCTGGCGCTCTTCTACCCGAAGTGGATTCCCGGCGAGCACGCTCCGACCGGCCCGATCAATAGCCTCGTCAATCTGCACCTGAGTGTCGGCGGCACCATGCTCGCTTGGCAACGTGATCCGGTCGATCTCTACACGATCCGCTGCGTGATCCCCGAGGGGGCAACGACGCTCGACGTGACGCTCGACGACGCGACCCCTGCCGGGGGCGAGGCCAAGTTCTCCAGCGGCGCCTCGTCGTCGGCGCAACTGGCGATCTTGAACTGGAATCAGGTCCTGCTCTACCCGGCGGGCACGCCCAGCGATGGGTTGACGTTCCAGGCCGGCATCAAACTGCCGGCGGGGTGGAAGTTCGGCACCGCGCTGCCGGTCACCGGGACCGAAGGCGACCACACGGCCTTCGGTCCGGTGAGCCTGACGACCCTGGTGGATTCGCCGGTGGTCGCCGGAGCCTTCTACCGCAACATCCCGCTGACCGCCCCCGGCGCGCAGCCCTCCAACGAGATGGACCTCGTCGCCGACAGCGCCGCGGCGCTCGCGCTGCCCGACGAGGAAACTGCCCACTACAAAGCCCTAGTCACCGAGGCCACGACGCTCTACGGCGGCACGCACTACCGGCACTACCACTTCCTCGTGGCCCTGAGCGACCACATCCAGCACTCGGGCATCGAGCACCACGAATCGAGCCTCAACACGCTGCCCGAGCGCACCTTCATCGACAAGGACACCCGCACCGCGGCGAGCGATCTCCTGCCCCACGAATACACCCATTCCTGGAACGGCAAGTACCGCCGCCCCGCCAGCCTGACGACGCCTGACTACCAGGTGCCGATGCAAGACGACCTGCTGTGGGTCTACGAAGGGCTGACCGAATACGCTGGCTCCTACGTGCTCACGGCGCGCGCCGGGCTGGTGGACGCCGCGTGGAGCCGCGAGTGGCTGGCGTCCGACGCCGCGCAGATGGAAGCCGTCGCTGGCCGCCAGTGGCGCAACCTCCAGGACACCGCCACGGCGGCCAGCTTGCTCTACGAGGCACCCGGCGCGTGGTCGAACCTGCGCCGCAGCGTGGACTTCTACCGCGAAGGCGTCCTCCTCTGGCTAGAGGCTGATACGATCATTCGCCAGCAAACGGCTGGGGCGAAATCGCTGGATGATTTCACGCACGTTTTCCACGGCGGCGTGACCCCGCCCGGCGTGGTGACCTACACCTTTGACGACGTGGTCAACGGCCTGAACGCCGTCGCGCCCTACGATTGGCGCGGGTTCCTGCGCGAACACTTGGACGTCTACACGGCCCACGCGCCGCTGCACGGGTTAGAGAACGCCGGCTGGGAACTCGTCTACACCGACGAACCCAACAAGCAGGATGCGCAGCGCGACGAGGACAACAAATTTACCGACGCGCGGTATTCGCTCGGGTTCGCGGTGGGGGAAGACGGCACGGTGCCCGACGTGTTCGGTGGCAGCGTGGCCGAGAAGGCCGGCGTCGGCCCGGGCATGAAGCTCGTGGCCGTTAACGGCCGTGCGTGGACGGGCAAGGTTCTCAAGCAGGCGCTCGCCGAGGCGAAGACCGCCGGGTCCGCGCCTATCGAGCTGCTCTTCCAGAACAACGACTTCTACCGGACGATCAAACTGGACTACCAGGGCGGGGCGCGCTACCCGCACCTGCGTCGCATCGAAGGCCGGCCGGATCTGCTAGAATCCATCAGCAAAGCTCACGCGCCGGCCGTTGGGAAGTGAGCCGTGCCAGCGGTACCGTGGCGCTGGGTAGAGACCGGTTGAAGACGCGCCCCTAGCGGTTTCTACAACCGGTCACGGTGCGACCTGTCCGGAAAAGCGCGCTCAGTTCGTTGCCGTGCGCGCCGGGTGGTAGCCGCCGCGCAGCAGGGCATCGTGCAGGGCGGGAACATGTGTCTTGCGTGCATCGAAGGTCACCGTCACCATCCCACTCGCGGGCGTGCCGTGGACTTCCTGCACGCCGTCCACAGCCTGGAGGATGTCGACGACCTTCTGCACGTTGTCGGCTTCGGTCAGGCCATCCATGGCGAGCTGGGCGGTTTCGATGGCGGCTTTGTCGGTGGGGCGAAGGTCGTGCGGGTCGGCGGGGTCGAGCGACATAGTCTTTCGGATATAAAGGTTTCCCCAAAGTACGCGCCGGACGCGGCCCCCGGCCGTTTTTCCTTGGTCAAGACCGGCCGCACCGCGCTATCGTCGCCCACCGATGCCCACCACGAACGCGGAAAGGACCCGGCTGGAAGCAAACCACGAACGGCACGCATACTGGGGGCGTTGGGGTCCCTACCTGAGTGAACGTCAGTGGGGCACGGTGCGCGAGGATTACAGCCCCGGCGGCACGGCGTGGGATTACTTCCCGCACGACCAGGCCCGCTCGCGCGTCTACCGCTGGGGAGAGGACGGCATCCTCGGGGTCTCCGACAACCACCAGCGCCTGTGCTTCGCCCTCGCGCTCTGGAACGAACGCGACCCCATCCTCAAGGAACGCATGTTCGGGCTCACGGGCGGGGAGGGGAACCACGGCGAGGACGTGAAGGAATATTACTTCTACCTCGATTCGACGCCGACGCACTCCTACATGAAGGGGCTTTACAAGTACCCGCAGGCCGCCTTCCCGTACCAGCAACTGATCGACGAAAACCGCCGCGCCGGCCTCCACGCGATGGAGTACGAACTCCTCGACACCGGGGTCTTCGACGGCGACCGCTACTTCGACGTGTTTGTCGAGTACGCCAAGGCCGCGCCGGACGACCTGTGCATCCGGATCACGGCGATTAACCGCGGCCCCGACCCCGCGCCGCTGCACCTGCTGCCGACGTTGTGGTTCCGCAACACCTGGGACTTCGGCCTCGAAGGCGGCCGACCGGCCATGGCACTCGCCAACGACGCGCCGGCCGGACTTTCCGCAATCCGCGCGCGGCACGACACGCTCGGCGAGATGCTCTTTACCGGTCCGGGCACGCCGTTGTTCACGGACAACGAGACGAACGCTGAGCGCGTGTTCGGTTCACCGAACGGCACGCCCTTCCAGAAGGACGGCATCGGCCGCTACGTGGTCCAGGGCGAGCAGGGGGCCATCAACCCCGCGCGAACCGGCACCAAGGCCGCGCTGCACTGCTACCAAGTCGTGCCGCCGGGCGGGACGTTCGAGATCAAGCTGCGGTTGTCCGCAGGCGCGGCGGGTGAAGATTTCGAGGAAGTCTTCGCCGCGCGCCGATGGGAGGCGGACGAGTTCTACGCCGACCTCGTGCCCGACGCGCTCGACGACGACGCGCGCAGCGTCCAGCGCCAAGCGTTCGCGGGCATGATGTGGAACAAGCAGTTCTACCACTACGTCGTGGATCGCTGGCTCGACGGCGACCCCGGCCAGCCCAAGCCGCCGCCGCAACGCCTCTCGGGCCGCAACCACGACTGGCGGCACCTCTTCAACGATGACATCCTGAGCCTGCCCGACACGTGGGAGTTTCCGTGGTTCGCGTCCTGGGACCTGGCGTTCCACTGCCTGCCGCTCGCGCTGGCCGACCCCGACTTCGCCAAGCGCCAGCTCACGTTGCTGACCCGCGAGTGGTACATGCACCCCAACGGGCAGCTTCCCGCCTACGAGTGGGCCTTCGGCGACGTGAACCCGCCCGTGCACGCTTGGAGCGCGTGGCGCGTCTACACGATTGACCGCAAGGCCCGCGGCGTGGCGGAGGACCAGGGCGACCGGCAGTTCCTCGAACGCGTCTTCCAGAAGCTCTTGATGAACTTCACGTGGTGGGTCAACCGCAAGGACGAATCCGGCCGGAACATCTTCCAGGGCGGCTTTCTCGGGCTGGACAACATCGGCGTCTTCGACCGCAGCCAACCGCTGCCAACCGGCGGCTACCTCGAACAATCCGATGGCACGAGCTGGATGGCGATGTACGCGCTCAACCTCCTCAAAATTGCCTTGGAGCTGGCGCAGTACAATCCGGTCTACGAGGACATCGCCAGCAAGTTCTTCGAGCATTTCCTTTCCATCGCCTACGCGATGACCGCCTCCGGTGGCAACTGGGCGGCGCTCTGGGACGAGGAGGACGGCTTGTTCTACGACCGCATCCACCTGCCCGACGGGAGCGAAATGCCGCTACGGATTCATTCCATGGTCAGTCTGATCCCCCTGTTCGCGGTGGAGGTGATCGAGGTTAGTCTGCTCGAACGGCTGCCCGGCTTTGCCAAGCGGTTCCACTGGTTCATGGAGAACCGTCCGACCCTCGCCGGCAGCGTCAGCCACCACTGCCAGGAGCAACGCGGCGGCAAGCTGATGCTCTCCATCGTGGACGAGGGCAAGCTGCGACGCATCCTCACGCGGATGCTCGACGAGAACGAGTTCTTCGGGCCGTACGGCGTCCGCTCAGTATCCAAGTACCATGAGGCCAACCCGTACGTGTTCAACGCCGACGGCACGACGCGCACGGTGGACTACAACCCGGGCGAGTCCATGACGGGGCTCTTCGGCGGCAACTCGAACTGGCGCGGCCCGGTGTGGATGCCCGTCAATTATTTACTCATCGAGAGTTTGCAAAAGTTCCACTACTATCTGGGCGATGACTACAAGGTGGAATGTCCCACCGGCTCGGGAAAATACATGACGCTCTGGGAGGTGGCGGCCGAGATTTCGCGCCGGCTGATCGGCATCTTCCGGCGCGACCCCGACAACGGGCGGCGGGCGGTGTTCGGCCCCTACGAGAAGTTTCAGACCGACCCGCACTGGAATCCTTACCCGTTCTTCCACGAATACTTCCACGCCGACGACGGACGTGGCTGCGGCGCCAGCCATCAGACCGGCTGGACGGGCTTGGTCGCCAAGCTCCTCCAGCAAACGGGCGAGTACGGCTTGCTCGACGGCGATCCACGGGCCTGAAAAACGCGTTGACGCCGCCGCGCCGCGCCCGTAAAGAGCGGCGCGTGCCGCCACCTATGAACGTCCTACTTCGTCGTTTCTGCCTGCTGTCTGCCGCCGGCCTGCTGCTGGCCATGGTTCTCACCGGCTGCGAGACGACCGTGCCGCGCGTCATGGGGCCGGGCAGCTTCTCGACGGTGGTGGTCGACGCCGGCCACGGCGGGCACGACTCCGGCGAGCGTCCCCCCGGCCCCGGTCGTCAGCCGGAGAAGGACTTCGCCCTGGACACCGCCCTCCGCCTGGCCGCGCTCCTGCGTGAAGCGGGGCTCAAGACGGTGCTGACGCGCTCGGACGACACGTTCGTGGAACTCGACAACCGCGTGGCCATCGTGGACCGCCAGGGTTCCGACGCCATCCTCGTGAGCATCCACTACAACGCGTCCGGCTCCAGCGGACCGCGCGGGATCGAAACGTATTTCTGGCGGCCCGACAGTCAGGGTCTCGCCACCCGCGTGCAGCGCAACATCCTCAGCGAGACCGGCCAACTCAACCACGGCGTCATTCGCCGCGTGCTCCGGCTCACGCACAACCCGCGCGAACCGTCCATCCTGTGCGAGTGCGGCTACCTGACCAACGGCACCGACTACGCGCTCGCCACGAACGCCGACTACCGCCAGAAGGTCGCCGAGGGTATCGCCGACGGCATCGTCGAGCAGCACGAAAAAGGCGATGCCGACATCCAGAAGCTGCCGCCAGTGGTCAACTACCGTCCCGCGCGCCACACCTACCGCCGACGCCACGTCAGCGCGCACCACCACGGCAAGACGCAGACTTCCTCCAAGTCGAAGGCCAAGAAGAAAAAGAAGCAGCAGTGAACGTCGCGCAGCCGCAGGGCGATATCACCGCTCGGCGAGCGTCCGCGTAGGCACATCCTCGGGCCGCGCGACGATGATCCCGGCGTCGTCGCTCTTGTCGGCCAGGTACGCGGACAGCCGCTCGTCCACCACGACGCGGCGGTAGTTCGACGATGCGTGCATGAAGCGCAGCGTACCCGCGCCATCACGGTACGCCAAGCCAACGTGCGAGGTGTAACCCGCGGTGTCGCGGCTGGTGACGGCGATGATGTCGCCATTACGCAGGTACGGCTCGACCGCGGCAACGCGGTACTTCGGGATGTGGTAGACGGGCAGGTTTGACACGCGTTCCTGCACCTCGGCCATCCCGGGCAAGAGCGCAGGGTTGTTGCGCAGGTAGCGGTAGTGCTTCCACATGATGGTCATCTCGTGGATGTCTCGGTGCTCCATGCGTTCCGCGCCGGGCAGGCGGGGGGTGATGTTCGTCAAGAGGCCGCGTCGCTCGTTGTCCTGGAAAAGCTCCTCCAGGAAGTGGATGCGCGAGAGATACTCGCCCGTGCAGTGGCCGTGGCGGTAGCGGTCCAACTCGATCATGGCAAGCAGGTCTGTCGGCGTGTACGGACCATCTTTGGCACGTAGCATCCGCGCAAACCCGAGCGAAATCTCGAAGAACGTCCAGCAGTCCACGCCTTCCAAGTTGGCCGACGGCGCCTCGATGCGGTCGTCGATTTCCAATGTAAACCCCCGGTACGGCGTGCAGACCAGCGCCGCGCCGACGCGGGCGGTGCGGTCGCCGATGGGCAGAGCGCGCCAGTTCTCGCGTTGCGCCTGCGCCACGAGGCGCTCGAAAGTCGTTTGCCCTTTGAAAACCGTGCTCAACGGCAACCCTCCGCTGCCCCGGACCCCGGGAACCACGCCGAACAACGCCAACGCCGCGAGGCCGCACCAAAGGGAAAAACGAGCGTTCATCCCTTGCCTGATAGCAAGATTCCTGCGCTCCGAAACCAGGAAACGCCGTCCCTGGCAAAAAAGTTGGGCAAAAAAGCGTTCGGGCTACAAAAAAGGATTGTTTCCGCGCGCGGCTCCCTTTTAATCCACTGGCTTATGGCAACTACCAAAAAAACCACCAAGCCCGCCGCTGCTCCCGCCAAAAAAACCAACGCCGCCTTCCTGAAGCCCGTGGTGCCCGACGACAAGCTCGCCGCTGTCGTGGGTTCCGCGCCGCTGCCGCGCACGGAGTTGACCAGCAAGCTGTGGGCCTACATCAAGGAACACAAACTCCAAGACGCGAAGAAGAAAACCCAGATCAACGCCGACGCCGCGCTCAAGGCGGTGTTCGACGGCAAGGGCACGGTCACCATGTTCGAGATGAACAAACTGGTGAACGGCCACCTCAAGAAGTAAGGGTCAGCGGCGGGGAGGGATCTTCCTTCCTTGGTTGCCGAGAGCGTCAGCGGCGGCTGGCGGTCCGCCACGGGATTGATCTGGTGGCGGCCTGCCGGTCCGCCGCTTCTTTCATTCGGTTGGATACGGCTTTGCAACGCTTCCAGGGTGATTGAAGATGACAAGATGATGTCAGGAGGCTCGGAAGATCGTGCCAAGTCGCCGGGGTGGAGGTTCGATGGCGGTGCGCTGCTCGTGCTGGTGTCTGCATCGCTGGGTGTGGGCTGCTTGGTGAATGCACTCCGTGCAGAGCCGCTGCCGGGGGTTTACCGTGGCCGCACCGAGGC
>CAXTQD010000006.1:0-40955 GCA_964246175.1 uncultured Chthoniobacterales bacterium
CGAACCTCTCACCCGTTCCCTCTCACCCGCTCTGGACCAAAGCCGGTGACTCGATCACAATGCACAGACCAGATAACCCAAGCCCAAGCGCCAAGAACCTATCCGTGACAACTCGAAACAATTTGGAACTTTTTTAGCTCTAATATCATCCCACATATGGGTGTTCGCGATTACCTATCACCAAGATCATTGGATCGTCGCCCACCTCATACAGGTCTGCTTGTCTGACGATCCAAGCACTCTGCCTGGATACATCTTGTCTAAGACAATTGTGCCTCATGCAATGACTTTTAATCGACCCATGTGGGAATCTTCTCCACAACGTACCCGCCATTGCACCGGCAAAAGCGCGGACGGTGTTTGCTGCGTCAGGCACTTCCGTCAAGACATGTCGCTAACTCATGCAAGTTTCAATCATTACGTCGTTATTTAATCGTCTCGATCTCACCCGAGTCTACCTAAAAAGTCTAGCTCGTACCTTACAAGGTTGGCGTTACGAAGTGATCTTGATCGACGATGGTAGCACGGACGACACGCGTGAATTCTTGCGTGAACTCCCATCAGAGCAGTATCGCTGTGTATTAAACGAGTCGCCACGTGGTTTCGCTGCCAACAACAACACCGGTGCACAGATGGCGCGTGCTCCCCTGCTCTGCATGCTTAACAATGACCTCGTGCTCACCAACAACTGGCTTTATCCGATGACGCGGTTGGCACAGCTGGTGCCCGACGTCGCCTGTGTAGGAAACGTGCAACGAGAACCGGTAGGCGGATTGATTGACCACTACGGCGTTTACTTCGATCATGAAAATAGCGGACAGCACGCCGGCAAAAATTCGTCCCTCGCTCCCGAGGAATCTTATCTCCAGTGGCCGGCGGTCACAGCAGCCTGCTGGGCGATTCGCAAGAAAGTGTTTCTCGAACTCGGCGGATTTGACGAAGCATTTCGGAATGGCTTTGAAGACGTAGATTTCTGTCTGCGAGCTGGTACGCGAGGTTATCGTCATTTCGTTGCTAATCACAGCGTGATCTATCATCATATCAGTGCTTCGCCCACGCGCGTACACAACGAGGAAGCAAACTCTCGCCTCATCAAGAACCGCTGGCACGAATTCATTGCCAACGAGTCTCGCATGACTCGGACACGTGGCGGCGAGCGGCAAAAGGGAAGACACTATCTTCAAAAGATTCTTCGCCATCCACAGCGCCTTAACTTCTGGCGCTTTACCCGTGCGCTTGAGCAAAGCGTATCGCTCCACGAGCCCAAGCGGCAACTAGATTTTCTACCACGCACGTTGTTCCTTCTGCAGGATTTTCTCTTACGGCGAAATTTCCTTGAGAATCGAGTCGAGGCCGGTCATCAAACCGCTCGTGTCTTCATGCTCGTTGGCGACACGGTGCAAACTGCTTCCCGTGCGGGCGTGCCCACACTTGTGCGCAGCTTGGCCGGGGCGTTTGGACGCTTACGTGCTCCGGTGCGCCTGGTCGTCTGGCAACAGGGCACGCAAAGCTTGGAGCTATTACCCGCGGAGTTTTCGGTCGGAGTGGACGCCGAGGCTTTGCGCGTGAAATCCTCTTTGTTCCAGAGCGCTCCTTCTGCCCCCTCATTGTACAGTCCGTTAGCAGCTGCATGCTTTAAAAGGTCTGTCCCTGCTTCCGCGCTGCACGATCTTCCCGCAGCCGACGTACCAGCCAACGCTTGGATATTAGTGCCGGAAGTCCTGTATCATCAGAGGACTGCACAATTGATCGAGTACGTGCATCGGCACGGGTGGCGGCTGGCAGTGATCTTTCACGACGCCGCCGCGACGAACGAGCCGCAGCTTTTCCCAAAAGAAGTCCCGCACCAGCACGCCCTTTACATGCGCGCTATCTGCGCCGCTGACTTGCTCCTGCCGGTCTCGGACTTTGCCGCCAACGACTGGGATCTTTTTGCCAGTGCCAAGAAACTGGCGCGGCCCGCCGCGCAGATTTGCAAGCCGGGGGCTGATACGTTTGTCCATGCTCGTGGGGACAAACCTTATAGACCCGTACCATCTAAGACTGTGCGGATTTTGTGCGTGTCAGCCGTGACTCCGCGTAAGGGGCATGTCGCTCTGCTGGCGGCCTACGACCTCGTCGCCGCTGCGCGGCCGGACATGGAGATCACGCTCTCTCTCGTCGGTGAGCATCGTTCCGGTGGCGACCAGATCGCCGCTGCGATTGACAACGCAAGCACGCGACATCGCGGTCGGATCACCTGGCGCGAATGGGTTGATTACAGCACGTTACGTCGATACTACGAGGCGTGCGATTTCACCGTGTATCCCTCCGTCTTGGAAGGTTTCGGTTTGCCCATCTTGGAAAGTTTGTGGTTCGAGCGACCGTGCGTGTGCGCGAACTTTGGAGCAATGGACGAAACTTCTTACGGAGGTGGCTGCCTACGCGTGGATGTACGCGACCCTTCGATCTTAGCCGCCGCAATCCTCTCTCTGATCGACCAGCCCGATCAGCAACAGCGGCTGGCGGATGAGGCGCGCGCGCGTCGTCTGCAAACTTGGGAAGGCTACGCCAAGGAGGTGCTTGAAAGCATGACTGCCAGGATAGAAAGCCGCCTGCCGACTGATCAGGATCGGCCTTACTCGGCCTTGTCCACATGATGGATTTTCAGCTCTGTGCGTCTGAGTTCTCCGGTCCCTGCTTTCTCATCAAACCACGTCGGCAAAGGTGTGTTTGAGGCGCGTGAACACGCTGTAACCTACCATCATGCAAATGAACGCACCGATAACCAGCCAACCGTAAACAGTCAGATCGAGCGGCTGACCTGCCACGCTGATCAGGCGGCTTTGTTCGATGATGCGAGCCACGGGATTGTACAACACTAGAAGCCGGAGCGGTCCCGGGATTTTGTCGGCCACCACGCTGATCGGGTAGAAAACGGCGCTGGCGTACATCAGAATGGTGGTCGCTACCAAGGTTACCTCACTGAGATCGCGCAGGAACACTCCCGCGGCAGCGATCAGCCAAGTCGTACCCAAGGCAAAACCCAGAAGCGGGATCAGCAACAACGGCCATTCCAGCAGCGTCCAGGCCAATTGTCCTTTAAGCAGGAGGATCACCAACACCAGCGGCACGAAGCTCATCAGCAAATGGAACAGGCTGGAAAGCACGATGGTGATCGGCAAAATCTCCAAGGGAAAGACTACCCGGTTGACGTAGCTGGCGTTCAGTAAGATCAGGCTCGGTGCGCGGGCGATGCACTCTGCAAAGACGTTGAAAATGATCAAACCCGCGAAGAGCATCAGGGCAAAATCCGTCTGGCTCTCCCCGAACCTTCCACTGAAGCGAGCCTGGAAGATGAAGCGGAAAACTAGCGTGTAGATCACGAGCAGAAAGATCGGGTTCAGAAACGGCCACAGCAGCCCCAAGTACGAGCCTTTGTAGCGGCCGAGCACCTCGCGGTTGGTCAATTGAGCGATCAGGTGCCAGTTGGTCACGATGCCGGCCACGAGGCTGCCAGGCCCCTCCAATCGTTTTTGTTGACGGCCGACGGTGCGGACGAGCGGGGCGGTCGTCGTGGGTGGCATTGGAGCGGTAGCCATAGATGCCGTGATCCTTAAAAGGCATTCCTGACACAGGCAAAGCGAAGTTTTCGCTCGTCGATCACCGTGCAAAGGCGTACCCTTGCCGGGTTGATGCGGCGTTCTTTCTTTTGCTCTGCATGATTCGTCGCTGTAGTTTGCGGCGAAACTATGCCTGATGCGGAAGAGATCATCGTCGTCGAAAATCTGTCCAAGAGCTACCACATCTGGTCGTCTCCCTTGGCGCGTTTGCAAGTACCAATTTTCCTTTGGATGGCGCGCTGGCCATTAGGCCGGGGCTGGCGACAGAGCCTCGAAAACCGCGCCGCTCGACTCTACCGGGACTTTTTCGCGCTCGACGGCGTTTCCTTCCAGGTAACACGGGGAGAAAGCGTCGGCATCATCGGCCGTAATGGCTCGGGCAAATCCACCCTGCTGCAAATCATCACCGGCACCCTTCAGCCAACTGCTGGGCAAGCGGTGATCCGGGGCCGCGTGGCGGCGCTTCTGGAACTCGGCTCCGGCTTCAACCCGGAATTTACCGGTCGTGAGAACGTTCGTCTCAACGCTGCACTGCATGGTTTGACACCTGTGCAGATTGACGAGCGCATCGATGCCATGCTCGCCTTCGCCGACATCGGCGAATTTGTGGACGAAGCCGTCAAAACCTACTCCAGCGGCATGATGCTCCGGCTGGCGTTTGCCGTGATCGCCCACATCGATGCGGATATCCTCATCATCGACGAGGCTCTGGCGGTCGGGGACGTGTTTTTCGTGCAGAAGTGCATGACTTTTCTGCATCGCTTTCAACAGACCGGTGTCCTGCTGCTGGTCTCACACAGCGCGGATGCCATCACGGCCTTGTGCCAGAAGGCCATCTGGCTTGACGGCGGTCACCTGAAGCACATCGGGGCACCCAAAGCTGTGACAGAAGCGTACCTTGAGGCTTTCTTTGAGGCAGACGCTCAAAACAAAACCGGCGTCAGCGGCAAAAACGCTGGCACGGTGGGTACTTCCGCCCTCAACGGGATCGATCAGCAGGGAGACAGGCCTAGCCCCATCGTCCGTCGGGATCAACGCGAAGCCTTTTTAAATCACTCTCAATACCGCAACGATTTGAAGGTGTTCGAGTTCGATTCTCTCCAGTCCTCCTTCGGTTTAAGAGGAGGTCAAATCGTCGATGTCACGCTGACGGACCATCATGGTCAGCCTTACGCTTGGGTGGTGGGCGGCGAAGTCGTGACCTTGCAGGTAAGTTTGGAGGCACTCGAAGCCTTGCCTCATCCCATCATCGGCTTCTACGTCAAAAACTCTTTGGGCCAGCAGCTTTTCGGGGATAATACTTTTCTGTCTACCTTGAACAAAGACATTCTTGTGCAGCGCGGTGCACGCTTCCGGGCGCGTTTTGTTTTCCAGATGCCTGTGTTGCCGCCCGGCGATTACACCATCACCGTAGGATTGGCCAACGGCACGCAGGTCGACCACGTGATCCATCATTGGATGCACGACGCCTTGGCTTTCCGTTCCACGGCCTCCCGCCTCCGCGCCGGCGGCCTCGTTGGTCTGCCCATGTTAGAGATTTGTCTTGATCAATCAACCGCCGTCCTGCCAGCCGATCACATGGGTACGCGCCAAGTCGACCAACCTGCTCATGTATAATCCGCCCACCCTTTTTGGGATTCGTCCGCGCCGCTTCGGTTTGGTTTCTTGGTCGCCCCACGTCGCTTTCGGGTACGATCTCGTTGCGGACCTCCGTCCGCGGGTCCTGGTAGAACTGGGTACCCACAGCGGCGAATCCTATTTCGCTTTTTGCCAGTCGGTGGAGGAAAATTCCACTGGAACAACTTGCTACGCAGTCGACACCTGGAAAGGTGACCCGCAGGCCGGCTTCTACGCCGAGGATGTCTACCAGGATGTGTTGCGCCACAACCAGGAGTTCTACGCCAACTTCTCCTACCTGGTTCGGGCCAGCTTCGACGATGCCCTGGACCGTTTCACCGACGGCAGCCTGGATCTGATCCACTTCGATGGCTTGCACACCTACGACGCAGTTCGCCATGATTTCCAGACGTGGCGGCGCAAGCTGAGCCCGCGCGGGATCGCCCTTTTCCACGACATCGCGGCGCGGCACGACGATTTTGGCGCCTGGAAATTCTGGGAAGAAATTCGCCAGACGGGAGAAAACTTCGAGTTTCGCCACGGCTGGGGACTGGGGGTGCTCAAACCGGCGGGTGGCGCGCCGGTGCGGTCCCCGCTGCTGCAATCTCTGTTCAACGCCAATCCCGCCCAGGCCGAGAACATTCGCCGTTATTACCTCATGGCGACAGATGCCCTGCATCACCGTGCCAAACCTCCGGAGACCGCCATCGTGCCGAGCGGGAACCTCCCGCCTGACGACGTTGCGGAGACCAAGACGCTTGAAGATCATCCACCCATCTTGACCGTAGCACCCGAGCCGCCTGCTCCCCAGGTGCAGGTATATTTCCCGAGCAACGGCCATGGCTTTGCAGAAGACCGTTCGCAGTGCTTCCCTCTTGCCTCCGACCGTTGGCAGCGTTTGGAAATCTCGTTGCCATCGGATTGGTGCGGCCAGAGCATCCGCCTTGATCCGGCAGACGGCGTTGGGGTGGTGGACATCGCGGGAGTCCGGATTGTTTCCGAGACGTTTGCACAAGTGGTCTGGGAATGCCTGGGCGCGGACCTTGCGGCGGCGGTGCGTCTGGGCGGGGGCACCCAGGCCGTTCCTCACCGGCGCGTGCTCCAGTTGCTTTGTTCCGGGAACGATCCGCAGATCTTCCTCCCCGAGATCAATGTCGCGGGCATCGACGAACCTCTGCGCATGGAGGTGGGCATCCGGGTGCGCACCGTCACCCCATCGCTGGCCCGAACGCTCCAGGACTGGGTCGGTACACTGAGCGATCTGCCCACGCTGCGCGCCGAGGTCCGGCAACTGCACGATGAACTCGGGCGGGAGCGCGACGCCCATGGTCGCACGACGCAGAGCGTCGGCGAGTGGCAGTTGAACGAACGCGCCACGCGCTCGGGACTGGAAAAAGCCCTGGGAACGTTGCACGCCACGAACGAACAGGTGGCTGCCCTGCTCGGCGAGGTTGACCGGGCGCGCGCCCACGGCGACGAACGCGCAGCCATCCTGCTGGCCGAGGTCGAGGCGGCGCGGTTGCACGGCGACAACCGTGTCGCTGCCTTGGAGCAACAATTGATCGCTGCGCGCGACGACGCCCGCCAGCACGCGGCCGCCCTGCTGGCCGAAGCCGACGCCGCGCGGGCCCAAGTGCAGGAAAAAACGGCGGCCCTCGAACAAACCGAGCACATCCGGGACGAACTTCTCGGTGCCGAGGACGAAGCGCGCGAGCTACAAGCCGAAAAGTTCCAGTGGCAGCAAAACGAAGACTTCTTGCAGCAGGAAGTAAATGGTCTGCACGGAGAGTTGCATGCTTTGCAGGAGAGGCTGGCGACGATCCACCAGAGCCTGGTGGAAGCGCACGCCGCCTTGGACACAGCACGTCAAGGCGAGGCGGAGAACCGCGGGCGGGTGCGCTCCATGCAAGACTCCGTGTCGTGGAAGTTGACTCTGCCTCTGCGCGTGCTCGGCCGGGCAGTCACGGGCAAGCGGCCGGGTGGGCGGCCCGCCGTTCCGCCAACCACCCTCCCGGGGTCGGCCGAAGACGTCCAACCGCAGTCGGGATATCGCTTCAACCTGGATGCGCCCACGGATTGGAACCTGCCCTCGCAACGCGTACGCGTACGCGGCTGGTGCATCCCACCGCTGGGCAAGCAAGTGCCCGCCCTACGGTTTCGTTGCGGCGACCACGTGACCCAGGTCGCGTGCAACGTGCCGCGCCCCGACGTGCAAGCGTCCTTCAATGGTGGTCCCGAATGGTCTCTCTGCGGCTATGAGACAGAGATCGAATTACCCGGCGGTCCATCACAGTTACTAATCGAGATCGTAGACGAGCAAGGAAAAATGTTCCCGGCCGCCCGCTATGACGTGCGGGCTCCCTACGCTGCCATCGGTCGACGCATAGCGACCTTGGGTGACCCCAGCGAGGATTACGCGGCCTGGATCGCACGCTATGATACCCTGAGCGCTAAAGACCGGCGACGCCTGCGGGCCCAGGCACGGACGCTGCCCCAGCGGCTGATCTCGGTAGTTATGCCCGTGTACAACACGCCGGAGCGATGGCTGGTCAAGGCCATCGAGTCCGTACGGGCCCAGCTTTATCCTTACTGGGAACTCTGCATCGCGGATGACCACTCGCCCAAGCCACACGTCCGAGAGATCCTCGCTCGCTACGAACACTTGGACCCACGTATCAAGGTTTGCTACCGAGAGCAAAACGGCCACATCTCAGAGGCCTCCAACTCAGCGCTGGCACTGGCAACCGGAGAGTTCATCGCACTTTTAGACCATGACGATGAACTGGCAGCCCACGCTCTCTACACCGTGGCGCTGGAACTCCAGGATCATCCCAAGGCCGATCTGATCTACAGCGACGAGGATAAAATCGACGAGAATGGACAGCGGTTTGCACCCTACTTCAAGTCCGCTTGGAACCCTGACTTGCTGCGAGGGCAGAATTTTATCAGCCACCTTGGCGTGTACCGCCGCGACCGAGTGACCGAGGTGGGTGGTTTCCGCCCCGGTTACGAGGGTTGTCAAGATTGGGACCTTGCCCTGCGCATCACCGAGCGGGTTCCCACCGACCACATCCGCCACCTTCCACGTGTTCTTTATCATTGGCGGGCCATCGAGGGTTCCACCGCCCGCGCCGTTAAGGAAAAGGACTACATCGTGAGCGCTTCCCGCCGCGTGCTGGTGGACCATTGCGAGCGGACTGGCCAGCTTGTGAGCGTGCTGCCGGTCGTTGGCGGCCACTTTCGGGTACGTTACCAGTTACCCACTGCCGCACCACTCGTATCCATCATTATCCCCACGCACAATCAGCTCGCGCTGCTCCGCCGGGGCATCGACATCTTGCGCGCCAAAACGACCTACCCGCGATACGAGATTTTGGTGGTAGACAACCGTTCGGACGATCCCGACACGCTGGCTTACCTCGCCGACCTGCAACGCCGTGGCGAGGCGCGCGTGCTCCCCTATCCGCGACCGTTCAACTATTCGGCGATCAATAACTTCGCCGTTCAACAAGCAGCCGGTGAGTTGGTTTGCCTGATGAACAACGACGTGGAGGTCATCACTCCTGATTGGCTGGAGGAAATGGCCAGCCACGCACTCCGCCCCGAGATCGGCGCCGTGGGCGCGGCTCTGTACTATCCGGATGACACGATCCAGCACGCTGGGGTAATCCTCGGGCTAGGTGGGGTGGCCGGGCACGTCTTCAGCCGCATGCCTCGTGGCACGGATGGATATTTCAACCGTGCGCGGCTGGTACAAAATCTTTCTGCCGTGACGGCGGCCTGTCTGGTGGTCCGGCGTGCGGTCTACGGGCAGGTTGGTGGCCTCAACGAATCACTGAAGGTGGCTTTCAACGACGTAGATTTTTGCCTGAAGGTGCAAGCGGCCGGACACCGGAACCTGTGGACACCTCATGCCGAGTTTTATCACCATGAATCTGCCAGCCGCGGCGCGGAGGACACAATCGAGAAACATCAGCGTTTCGTCAGCGAGGTCGAGTACATGCAGGCTCACTGGCACGCACTGATCGCTGACGATCCGGCCTATAACCTCAACCTGACGGTCACCCGAGGTGATTGCCAGATGGCCGCGCCGCCACGCGTCTTGCCCTTGAACTCCTCGGACGCTCCGCGCGAGTTGTAAAATCGCCCCAGCGGAGATGGGGCTGGCTTGACGCCTCGGCGCACAGTTTGTCATTGTCGGAGACGTTTACGTCCGGCATGTTGCCGGCTTTCCACTGCCCGCCGATCTTCGATGAATCTGACTTCCGTCCCTTTCTCTCCCGTGGGTTTGAGCCGGACCCGCCGCTGGTGGCTGGGCACCGTGGCGATTGGATGGCCGCTGCTGCTCGTCTGCTTGGACATCTGGATGCTGCCATCGATCAAACCGACGTTAGAGCTGGACGTGGAGATGGATAGCACCAAGCAGTCGGTTGCCCAGGCATTTTACGACACCGGCCAGGGCTTCAACAGCAAGGAAACAGCCCTTGCGCCCATCGCTCCGGGTGCGACCCAAACCCTGCTTTTCCCGCTGCCAGATGTGTCGGTTCGGGCCATCCGCTTTGATCCTCTGATGCTCGCGGGAACTGTTCATCTGCATCACGCCACCGTGCGCCGGGTCGACAGTCACAAGGAGGTGTATGTCTTCGACCTCAACCAGGTCACAGCCAGTAACGAAATTGCCCGACTGGCTCCGCAACCCGACGGCTTGGAGGTTGTCACCACCCCGGATTCTACGGATTCACAGCTCTCCTTTGCCTTGGCGGAGCCTGTCGGCACGAAGCTCTACTTCGCTGATCAGGCGGCCCACTGGATTGGAGTTGACGTCAGCGTGACGCTGTTTGCCCTGCTTGCCATAGGGATCGTTCTCGGGTTGAAGGCGGTGTTCGGCGCGAAGCTGGCCCTAATGTTGCGTCCGGTCGCTGCCCCGCTCCGTTGGCTGGATGCGCGTTTTGCCGCTTGGGCTGCCCGGCTTAGCCGCCCGGAAGTGGCGTCGCTGGATCACTGGGCTCTCTGGTTCTACGCAGCTTGCTGCTTGACGTTCGGCGGCTTGGCTGCCGCCGGGTTACATGGCTCTTCGCTGGATGAATACAGTTCTGAATTCCCGTTGAGCGACGTGAAAGTCGCCCCGTTGCTCGGCAAGCCGCGCGCTATTCGTAGCGACGAATGGGCACAGCAAACCCCGGCGTTTCTCAACCAGATCTTCCGCCAAACCCCGCTGAATTCAAAGACCTCCACTGAAGGTCGCCAGAACGCCGCGCTAATCCAGAATCTCCCGGCCCGCGACTTCACCGTGGTCTTGCGTCCGCAGTATTGGGCGTTCTTCGTCCTTCCCTTCGGTGCTGCTTTCGCCATCTATTGGCAGATCAAAGGGTTGGTGTTGTTGACGGGGGTCTTCAGCCTGCTGCTGCTGCTCACGCGAGGACGCACCGGGTTGGCTGCACTCGGCGCGTTGTGGTTGTTTTTCTCGGCACACACGCAGTGGTGTTATTCCTGGCCGTCCATGCTGCCGGAAATGGTAGGCTGTTTCGGTTGGACGGTCTGTCTGACTCTTTACCTGAGCGTGGGTCGGAACCGCTACCTGCTGGCGGTGGCGGCGGTGGGCGGCGTGGTGGCGGCAATGAATTTTTTCCTGTGTTTCTACCCGCCGCACCAGGTTCCGTTCGTGTTGTTTGGTGCGGTGATCGTGCCGGTGTGGATGTGGCAGCACCGGGCGCTGATCCTGCGCCGCGACCTGGTGGGACGCCACGGGCTGGCGCTGGCTGCCTGTTGGGGCGGTGTGGCACTAGCGATCGCGGGGTTTAGCTACGAGGTGCGCGATGCCATTGTCACCGCGGTGCACACCGTCTACCCCGGCCAGCGCATCTCGAGCGGTGGCGGGATTTCTTTGGAACGGCTGTTTTCTAACTGGATGGACTTCTGGAAGTCAGACAAGCACTACTCCATCGTGGATGGCAACATCTGCGAGGGCAGCGGTTTTTTGTGGCTGCTGCCTTTCACCCTGCTCGGCCGTGGACGGCGGCTGGGTGGCCGCACTGCTCTGGAAGGATTGCTTGTTGGCTGTTGGATTGTTGCCGCGGGACTTGTTGCTTGGATGCACTTCCCGATTCCCGCCTCGGTCGGACACTGGTTGTTGCTGGACCATGTGCCAGCGCACCGTTGCTTGCCGGCTTTAGGAGCCGTCAACATCGTTGGTGTCATCCTCTACCTGTCTGCGCGCCAAGGAGAAGAACTACTCGCCCCGCTGTCGCGCGGTTGGGGACGATGGACGGAGATTGTGGCCATTTTTCTAGGCACGCTGGTGTTGCTGACGATGACCAATGATGTCTGCCAAGGATTTTTCCAGAGTTCCGAAATCGCTTTGAGTGCCGGCTACATCACCCTCCTGGCGGCCTGCCTGCTGGCGGTCCGGCCTGGACTGCTCGCTGGAGCGTTGTTGGTGCCGCTCGTGCTTGCCAACGGCTTGGTCAACCCTGTTGACCGCGGCACGCAGGTAATCACCCGGTCCGCCTTGTTCCGAGCGATACAGGGAGAGCCGCGCCTGCGTGATGGACGGTGGCTGGTGTATACGCGCAGCTTCGTGACCGTTGGTTTTGTCGTGGCTACGGGGGCCGACGTGTTCAACTCGTTCAAGGTGCTGCCTAACCTACGGGACATGGCCGTCTTTGACCCGGAGGGCCGCTTCCTTAATTCCTATAACCAGAGCGGTTTCACCACGGCCGTGCCTTTGCCGGAAGGGCAACCCAGCACTTTCGAGGTCTTGAGCCTAGGGCAAGTGCGTTGGTCGGTCAGTCCGCTAGACCCCGCGTTGCGCCAGGTCGGTGTGCGCTTCCTGATCTTCGACGAGGAACCCGCGCCTGCGCTCGCAGCCAAACTCCGGCGGATTGACTTCAAAGTGCCTGGATTCTTCTTGTACGAGATTCCCTGATCGCCTTTCGCCTATGACCACCGTCGACGTTTCTCCGCCTACGGCGCACCCGTCCACCGCGACTCGTGCGGCGTGTCCGCTTTGCGGCAGTAGCCGGTTGCACTACCTGTTCTCGGTGGCGAAGTCGCGCGTGGAACGCTGCCAGGATTGCCAGTTGATGCTGCACGACTTGCGGACCTTCGAGGTCGACCCATCCTTCGAGGCTAAACCGAATCAGTCCATCACGACACGGACTCCTGCCTTGGTCGGGCAGGCATACAACCTCCTAGAGCGCTACCGCGGAAAAACGGCCGGCCGGTTGCTGGCTGTCGTTGGCGGGAGTAGCCGCGTGGCCTTTGCTGAGGAAGGCACCCGACGCGGTCTGCAGATCAACGTCGTGGAACCCGTTGCCAATGCCCCTCTGGAGCGCCCGTCGAGCGGAGCGGGCTACGACGTGGTGGCCTTGTACAACGTGCTCGACGCCGTACCGGACCCGGGTCACTTGCTACAGCAAGCCCGTGCCTTGCTTGTGCCCGGTGGCACCCTGCTTGTCGCCACCTTTTCCTTCGACGTTCGGTCCGCGCAGCAACTCCGGCACCGCTCGGGCGAGTTCCACCCAGAGCAGTACTTTTACTTCGCACGGGCCACGTTGGAAACCCTGCTCATCCGCAACGGTTTTGCGGAAATCATCACCCGTACAGGCTTAGGTAATCCCACCGGCGGTTCCACGGGCGGCATGGTGTTCATGGCACGCGCACACGAACAGCGTGTCCCGCAGAAGCTGTCGCTTGTCGTGCCCGCCTTCAACGAGGTACAGACTTTTGAGACGAACTTCGAAAAACTGCTGGCCAAGCAGATCGAAGGATTGGACATCGAGATCGTCGTGGTGGAAAGCAACTCAACGGACGGTACCCGTGACATCGTCGCCCGGTATCAGGGCCATCCTCGGGTCACCGTCGTGTGGGAGGACCGCCCACGAGGCAAAGGGCACGCCGTCCGCAGCGGACTGGAACGGGTCACGGGCGATTACGTGTTGATCCAAGACGCCGATCTGGAGTACGACCTAGAAGACTACGAGGCCTTGTTGGAGCCGTTGGTGCAAGGGCATACTGCCTTCGTGCTTGGTGCGCGGCACGGCGGTAGTGCGTGGAAAATGCGCAGCTTCACCGGCCAGCCCGTGATCAGTGCGGTGCTCAACGGGGCGCACTGGTTTTTCACGCTGCTCGTCAACGTGGGTTTCGGCGCGCGCCTCAAAGACCCGTTTACCATGTACAAGGTCTTCCGACGTGATTGTCTCTACGGACTGGAGTTCGTGTGCAACCGCTTCGATTTTGATTTCGAATTGGTCATCAAGTTGTTGCGCAAGGGCTACTACCCACTCGAGATCCCGGTAAACTATCGTTCGCGCTCTTTTGCAGAGGGTAAAAAGGTGTCCTTCTTTAGCGATCCGCTGACTTGGCTACGCGCCTTGCTCCGGTTTCGTTTTGAACCGATGGACCCACTGGAAAATATCGTCCGTCAGCGACAGTCCGGAGTAAAAACTGCATCACCTACAATTCCAGGGTAGAGGCCCCTCTTTCCGCGCTTTTCAGGGCAAGGCCGTTCCCTGTGCCAGCTTGAGCGCCTTCCCACTAGCGTCCTACACCAAACGCTTGATCCACTCCCCGGAACTGATAGCTATACTACTTGATTCGGCCTCTCACTCGTTCTGGACCCAACTCAAGGCCCGATCACCTGTGCTCTTTGACAACCGCCCGCACCGTGATGGAACCACCCGCCACAACCACCTTGCCTGCCGACCGGATCTACTACGCACACGCCGGGCGTATTGGGTTCATCCGACGGCTGTCGCTGGCCGCCCGGACCCAGACTTTCCAGCTGTTTATGGACGCGCTCGCGCCTAGCGCTGCGACTACCGTGCTGGACGTCGGGGTATCGTTGGACGTGGAAAATCTGGAGGCGAACGTACTTGAGCAGCTTTACCCACACCGTGAGCGGCTGGTGTGCGCAGGCATCGGTGACGGCGCGGCAGTGCGGCGCACCTATCCCGGAGTTGGCTTCGTCGAGATCGCTCCGCATGCTCGCCTGCCTTTCGCCGACGGGCAGTTCGACGTCGCCTACAGCAACGCCGTGGTTGAACACACCGGCTCGCGCGCCGATCAGCAGGCGTTCGTGCACGAGCTTTGCCGGGTAGCTAAACGCGTCTTCGTGGTAGTGCCCAACCGGCTTTTCCCGGTGGAGCACCATACCGGCCTCCCGCTGGTTCATTACCTGCCGCTGGAAACCTTCCGCGGCTTGCTCCGGAGGACGAGGTTCGCCTACTGGGCCGAAGAGAAGAACCTCAACCCCATCTTGGCGGGTGAATTGCGCCGGATGTTCCCGTCTGGCAGAAGCGTGGAGGTACGCCCGGCTGGCCTTGGCCTGATGGCATTCCGCTCAAACCTTGTGGCGATCTGCTGAGTGGGTTGGGCTTGAGGCACAGTTGGAAACGTAGATCAAGGCTACCTACAAACCAAGGGCGGCAGCGGCCTAGATGTGCCGACGCAAGCCGTTAATGGAAACAAGGCCTCTGATGGAAAGTGGCCAGTCCGAAAATACCATCAGTTGCGTACCGAGTTGCTGGCATGGGTTTATCAACCAACCGAAAGTGTCGGTGATATCACAATTAAGAATACAATGAAAAAGACCCTTGTCCATCTAAGGAGAACCGCAAATTTCGGACGCGGTTTTTACCAGCTTGCCAGCGTTTCTCGGTTGCCTGTAAGGCTCAGGTGGCTTTGTAGCCGGCGTGCCGGAACCAGCCACGCGCGTGGCTGGCGCTGATGCGCGCCAGGCCGCGGGTCAGAGCAAGGTCCAAGGCTTTGGGCGTGCGCGCGGCCACTTTGCGCAGGTAGGCTTTGAGCTTGCTCCGGGCGCCTTCGATGGGGTTGGAAGTCCGGACTGTCGCGCGGCAAGAAGACGACCCCGGCCCCGTGCCGTGTGATCGCCTCGGTCATGCGCTGGCTCTTGTGCGTGGACAGGTTGTCCATGCGCAACCCGTCACCAGGCCGCAGGTGCGGACCCAAGCCGTCGTGCAGGCAGGCGAAAAAAGCGTCGCCGTCCACGGCCCCTGCCACCTCCATGGTGGTGAGCAGTCCTGCGTGGCACAAGGCTCCCACCGAGCGAGCGGTTGGGCGGGCTGTTGCGCGGCGCGGTGCGCTCCACCAGGCGCACGCCGCGTGGAGCGCGGCCGTGGCGGCGCGCCAGGTTCAGGTTGCAGCCCGTTTCATCCACGAAGATCCGCCGCCGCTCGCCGGTGTCCACGCTGGCCATCGCCTCGCGGAAAGCGCGGCGTTCCTCCGCGTCGGCCTCGCGGGCGACGCACATCTTTTTTTGCGCGGCAGGGGTCCAGCGGGTTGATCAGCCGCCACAGGCTCGACACGCTGACCTTCAGCTTGGCCTAGCGGCGCCGGCGCAACTCCTCCAGCGCGATGTCCGGTTGTGCCGTGACGGCGGTACGCACCGCCTCCACGGCTCGCTCGTCCAGGCGGCGCGGCGCTCCGCCCCGGTGACCCAGGGGCTTGATGTGGCCGGCACGCCGACGCTGGCGCAAGAGCTTTTCCACCCAACCCAGGCTCCACCGCCAAACGCGCGGCGATCTGCTCCTGGGTGCCGGCCCCAGCATCCACGGCGGCCACCACCCGCTCGCGCAAGTCCACGGAGTAAACGGCTGGCATAAACCGCCGCCAGCCAACCCTCACCTCCCCTTACACACAACCGGAAAACGCTTCAGGAAGGTCTGGCACACTTGCATAGAACAAGGCTTGCCGACAACGCTGAAATCTGCCACGGCTCAAAACCAAACGACCGATGTCGATGTGAACACCACTAACAAGAACAACCTGTTGTAAGTCCAGCGTGTGAACCGTCGTAAATGCCTGGAAGATAAGCGAAGCGGAAGAGGTGGGATTCGAACCCACGGGTTTTCTGCTCAAGTTTTCAGGGCTTCTTTCCTGGAAACAGACTTCGTTTCTGACCCTCCTCGTGACGACTGCTAGGACTCCGCCCTAGAGATAACCGGCGTTGTGCCGATTGAGAACTTGGCACCGCGCCGTGTATGAACAGCGGTGTGCGATCTAGGAAGAGTGATGGGAACGGGGCTGCTCAAAGGATGTTTGCTGTCCTCATCGCGGCGGTTCTAATTTCGGCCGTGGCAGTGCGGGTTTCGGCGAACGAGGTCTTTGTGCTTGCGGCAGGCCAAGAATTCGAAGTCGCCTTGCCGGGAACCGGGTCGCATTTTGCGACCGTCCCGCAGGGGACGTTCTTGGCAGCGGGCAGCAAAGTGCGCACTAGCAACACCGGCTGGGCGACTTTGCACCTTGGGAACGAGACCCAAGTGGAACTGCGTGCGAACAGCGAGGTGGCGTTCCCGGGCGTTTTTCGCTCTGCAGAAACCCTAAAGATCGGTTCTAACCTCGTGGACCCGCCGCCCGACAGCAGCCCTGTCAGCGTAGAGATAGAACTGCGCCGTGGCACGCTCGCCGCGCTCGCGGACGGCGCGACGGAACTGCGCCTGTGGTTCGCCAACAGCGTGACCATGGCCAGGCACGCGCGGTTTGCCATGAAGGCGGAGCAGGGAGATCACGCGCGCGTCATCATGGAGCGTGGGACTGCACGCATCTTCGTGAACGACGACAAGAAGGAAGTCTCACCGATGGCGGGGCAAGCCGTCGAAATCAACAGGCTGGCGACCGGGCACACTGTGACGACCGTTCAACCCGTCCGCAGCAACGACGCCGAGGCGGTGGCCGAAATGGCCGCGCTACGTTTCGTGCCGGCCCTCGCCGAGCCCGCCGCCAAGCCGCCGCTGACCATCGCGGACAGCTCCGCGGCAAACCAGCCAACCACGGCAGCCCCGACCACATCCAGCGTGGCCGCCGTCAATGGTTCCCCGGTGAACCCGTCTGCACCCGCCGCCATGCCGGCCTCTCTGCCGTTGACTTCAAGCTCCTCCGCCGTTCAACCGGGTACCGCGGCAACCGCGTCGTACGGTGCTGCCCCCCTCGGCAGCCTGACGAACAACGATCCTCTCCAAGCACCCGCCAACGGTGCGAACATCAAAGGTCCCGCCAATTCCCCCGAGCATCCTTAATCCGTGCGGATGATTGATGTATGCACCGCACCTCGCAACAGCATTTTGGCCGGGAGGTTTTCCATCAGGGCGTGTGCATCGTGTCCGGTATTCTTCTCATCGTGACGCCCGGATCGGCGGTCCCAGAGCCGCCGCTTCCTGCTGACTCCGACCAAACGACCAGCCTGGAACGCGCATCGTCACAGGGAAAGGAACCAGACGGCAGCTCCACGGCAGACGATCCAAACAAGAAGCAGGATCCTGCTGGCAAGCCAATCTCCCCGCTGGGTCTCTGGGAGCAGATGATCACCGGCAAAATGCCCGCGATCCCCCTGGACGCAGCGTCCGTTCAGCCCACTCCAGCCCCGACGGACGTATCCGGGCCGTCTCCGGCGGGTGATCCTTCCGAAGCACCACTTCCCACCGGCGGAGAAGATGGAAGCTCCGCGGATGGTCAGCCGACCTTGTTCGCCCCGCAAAACCAGAACCCGGCGCTGGATGTACGCACGCCCGCGCCGCGTCCGCCGGTCGCCGGAACGGCAGCCCCAGAGGCTGCTTCCGCGTCCGACGCCACCACGGACCGCGCACCGTCGACGCCGCATGCACCCGTGCAGGTGCAGTTTCTCGAAACCACGGTCAACGGCGGCCTGGAGGCGGCGGTCAATGCCAACGACCGCTTCACGGGAGCGACGGTCCCGGTGATTGATCCCGAGGTTCCGCCGATCTTTCCCGGACTGGAAGACATCACGGGCCTGAGCACGCACCCCTGGCTGTCGAAAGGCCGGCTGTACTTGCGCTTGGCAGTCGGCATGGTCTTCGACAGCAACGTGGACCTGCGTTCGCACGGCCGGCGCTCCGACTTCATCCTGACCCTCTCGCCCAGCGTCACCTACGTGCTCGGTGCACCAGAAGGGCGCTTCTCCCTCACGGCCAACTACACCGCGGCAGGTCTTTATTTCTTGAAGGGAACGTCGAAGAACTCCGTGGATCACTCCGGCAACGTCACCGTCGCCTACCGGTTCAATGATCTGACGGTCGGGGGAACGGTCTCGGCGCGTTCGACGGACGGAGGCGACCGCGACGCCGGCGACCGTGTCCAGCAGGTGGTGGTTTACATCGGTGCCTTTGCCAATGCCAAGCTGACCGAAAAGATGTCCCTGAGCCTGAACGGTGACTGGACCTCTTCCGACTTCTCGCACCTGCTCGATTCCCAGGAGGGGCGATTGCAACTGTTCGTGGATTTTGCGGTTCGTCCGAAGGTCCAGCTGGGCGCGGGGTTTCTCTTCGGGGTGTTGACGGTAGAACGCGGACCGACGCAGACCTACGAACAGGTCTTGGCCAGGGCCGCGCTGAGCCCAACGGCGAAACTCGGGTTCAGCGGCGACGTGGGCGTCGAGGTGCGTCAGCTAGGCGACGGTGTGTCCGACGAGGTCTCTCCCGTTTTCAGCGTCGGGATCAGCTACACCCCGTGGGAAAATGTGTCTTTCAACCTCGACACGCGCTACCGCACCTATCCGTCCACCGCCTTGAGCGGCGAAGATTACCAAGCGTTCACGTTAGGGGTGGGCGTGCGCCGCGCCAACCTTTTCGACCGCTTCGGGGTGTCGCTGACGTTCGGCTTCGAGCACGACCGCTATCAACAAGCCAGCAAAGACCTCCTGGCCGACCGGCGCGACGATTTTTTTTACACGCAGGTCGGACTGCAGTGGACCATCAGAAAATATCTCTCCATGAGTGCTTTCTACGAGTTCAGCTTCAACGACTCGAGCGGTTCCGGATCGCAGCGATTTAACCGCAACCGGACGGGCATTTTCCTCAATTTTTATTTTTGACCAATGCACTTCCTGCGTCACCCCGCTTTCGTCGTGCTCGCCGTCCTAGTGTTCGGCGCTGCTTCGGCAAACGCCCAAACCGTAGCCGACAAGAACCGCCCGCCAACGGTCGAACGCTCGCCAGCGGTGTTACCCGCCACGGCCGCGACCGCACCGCCATCAGCGACGCCCGACCCCAGGAGCGCCGCACCGCGCGGCGACTCACCTAACTACCGACTGCTCCCGAACGACCTGGTGAACATCCAGGTATTCCAGGAAGACGATCTCCAGAGCACCGAGCGCATCGCACGCGATGGCACGATCAGCTTTCCTTTCATCGGCACCGTGTCGCTGGTCGGCAAGACGTTGCAGGAGAGCGCGGAGATCCTGCAAGCGCGTCTGCGCGAATACCTCGTCCATCCGCAAGTCACCGTGCGGGTGGCCGAGTATTCCAAGCGCCGCTTCACCGTGTTGGGTCAGGTGGCCAAGCCGGGGATTTATGAGCTGCCCGATGGTTCCACCCTGACCCTGCTGGAAGCCATCGGCATGGCGGGCGGCTACACCCGCATCGCCAACCAGTCGCGGATCACCCTCAAACGCCAGGGCCAGCACGGCGACGAATCGCTGCTGCGCCTCGATGGCGCCAGCATGGCCAGGGACAAGACCAGCGCACGCTTCGAGGTGCAGCCGGGCGACACCATCATGGTCGGCGAGAGCTTTCTGTGAGCCGTTTCTATGCACATCACACCGTCCAAAGATTTCTCCGCTCCGCCGCCGGACCTGCTCGACGCGGGGGTCCGTTCGCTCGACTGGAACGAACTCGCCCACCGCCTGCTGGAGAAAAGCTGGCTCATGCTGCTCTGCGCGTTGGCGGGATTGTGCGCCATCGCTTTCCACATCCGGGATGTCCCGAGGATCTACCGTGCGACGGCGGTCATCCAGATTGATCCCGGGCCGCAGGGGGTACTCGGCTTCGACGCCGGCACGAAGGAAGATTTCAACACCGAGAGCGCGGTGGCCACCGTCCTCGCCGGCCTGCACAGCCGCGCGCTCCTGAGCCGGGTGGCGGAGGTCAACCACCTGAACGAAGACCGGGACTTCATGCCCGCGGGGCCGGGCGGCGGTGCGCCGAGCATCGAGAGCGCCGCCGGGAAGCTCGACGGTATGATCGAGGTCCAAACCCGCAAGGGCACTCAGCTTGTCGACGTGGCCGTGTCCCACGGCAACGCCCAGCTTGCCCAGACGTTGGCTAATTCGCTGGTCACCGAATTTATCCAGTTTCGCATCGAACAGCGCGCTGCCAGTTCGCAAGCCGTGATGACGTTTTTGCTCAAGGAAGCCGAGCGACTGAAAGGCAAGCTGCAACGGTCCGACGAGGCTATGCAGGCGTACAAGGAGCAGCACGACGCGCTCTCGCTGGAGGAGCGTCAGGACACAGTCGTCGCCAAGCTCAGGACCCAGGCCGCCGAATACAGCGACGCCAAGGCGACGCGCATCCGCCTGGAAGCCGCACGGTCGGAAATCCTGGCCGCCGCCGGCAAACCGGACGTACTGCTAGCCCACCCCGTCGTCAACGCCTACCCGACCGTGAGCGCACTGCGACAGCGGATCCAGGCCCTGCAAACGCAAATCCTGACGCTCGGCCTGCGCTACACGGAAAAGCACCCGAAGATGATCCAGGCCCGCGCACAACTTGCCGAGGCCAAAACCGCCTTACAGGACGCCGCCCTCCAGGTGCCGCCCGCGATCAACTCGGAATACGAGCGGGCCCTCGCGGTCGAGCGCAACTTTGAGAAGGCGTTTCAAGACCAGGAAAAGCAGGCGCTCGGCCTCGACAAACAGGCCATCAACTACAAGGTCCTGACCCGGGAGATGGAGACCGACCGCGCGCTCTACGACGCGCTGTTGCGCCGGCTGAAGGAGACCGATGTTGCCAAGGGGGTGGAACTCCAGAACGTCCGGGTATTCGAGTCCGCGCTGCTGCCGGACGCGCCGCTCCCGCAGCACCGCTCCCGCCAGCTTTTGTTCGGGGCCGTCGGCGGCCTGGGGCTCGGCCTCGTCGTCGTGCTGGCGTTCTTCTTCCTGGATAGTTCCTGGAAAACGGTGGACCAGGCGGAAACCGCCACCGCGCTGCCGGTGCTGGCCGCCATCCCGCAGTGCGCCCAGATGCACCCGGAGGCCGTGGGCCGGCTCCTGCTCGACCAACCGGCCTCCGCCGTGGCCGAGGCGTTCCGATTTTTGCGCACTTCCCTTTTTCTCAAAGCACGGCGGCCTGGCCGCGCCGTGTTTTTGTTCACGAGCGCAACCGCGGGGGAAGGAAAAACTTTCTGCGCCATCAACGCCGCGGCGTCCTTCGCGCAGCAAGGCTGGAGCACGCTGCTCATCGACGCCGACCTGCGCTCGCCCGACGTGGCGCCGGCGCTGCTCGCCGATCCTTCCGCGCCCGGGATTGGTGAATACCTGCTGAAAAAAGCCGGTTTTGCCGAGATCGTGCATCCGACGCAGATCCCTCATCTTGCGGTGATCCCGGCAGGTTGTAATACCCCGCGACCGAGCGAAATGCTGGCGGGTCTCGATTTCGCCCGGCTCATCGCCGAGGCCCGCACCAACTTCGAGTTCATCGTGATCGACTCTGCGCCCATCCACGCGGTGAGCGACACCCTGCTGCTGATGGAACACACCGATACCGTCTGCCTCATCGCCCGCCTCGGGCGCGTCTCGCCGAAGGCCGTGCTGCGGGCGCGCCAGGTGCTCGCCCAACACGAGGAGTACCCGATTGGGTTGGTCGTCAACGGGGTGCCGCGCCGTTCCACGCCGCAGTATTACTGCGCCGTGGACAGCTACGGCGAGCGCGGTTACCGGCCCGCCTTGACGGGGTAGCGCGCACCGGCCGCCGCGATCCCCAGGAGGGTCACGACATCGAGCTGCAAGGAAGCGATCTGCAAAGGGAAGTCGATCAGCGCGTGCAACGCCACGCCCGCGAGCGCCACCCCCGCGGCGAAGGCGAGCGTTCGTTCGCGTTCGTCCATGCGGGGATTGCAGGCCGCCGCGAAGCACCGGCCCAAACCGCCGAAGAACAAAACGCCCCAGACGCCCGCCCCGAACCAACCCCATTCCAAAAGCGTTTGTAGATAGTCGTCGTGTGCGTAGCGCCAGATCCCGGCGATCCGGTCTCCGAGAAAATGCGTGTAGTGCGGGAACACGATGCCAAAGGTTCCCGGACCAAAGCCCCCCACCCCCGCGGCCGGGATCATCCGGACTTCGGCGGACATCGCCAACAGCCGCGGGTTGTTGGCGTCAAGCTGGTCAGGCAGCAGTGACCATTTCTGACGGACGATCTCGGTACCCACGGAAGCGACGATGACGATGAGCGCCAACGCGCCGACGCCGACCGCGAGGACCTCGGTGCGTCGTCGCAGCGACGGTGCACAATGGTCCCGGCGCAGCACCCTCCAAGTCGCCAAAGCGAGCGTTGACAGAAGCAGGATGACCAGCGCGGCACGGGAGGCGTTGACGCAGCACGCGGCCAGGCAGACACACGCGGCCAGCAGGGAAAGCGGTCGCTGCCACCGTCGACCGCCCTCGTCGTTTTTGCGCGAGGTCAGCGCCAAGCCGAGCGCCAGCGGAAAAGCGAGGTTGATGAACGCACCCGCGTTCGGCGCGTAGTAGAACGTGGCGAAAAAGGGGCTGGTGGTCGGCTCGCCTTGCCAGAAGATACCCGGCGCTTGGAGCGCACGTTGCACGAGGCCGAAGAGCGCCACACCCGCCGCCGCCAGCACGAGACTCCAGCGCAACCGCCCGCGCCAGCGCGGGTCCCGGGCGAAGCCGTCGGCGAGGAGCAGCCAGAGCAACAGAGCGGTGGTCCGCCACATCGCCGCCGCAGACGTGGCCTGATCGACGCTGCCCGGACCGGCCGGCCAATTTTGCTCCAGGGGAGTGAATCGCCATGCCGCCGGATCGTGAACGTAGCGCGGATTGCTGGTCATCAGCCAGCCCTGTGCGAGCAAGGCACTCGTGCAAACAACGTTGAACCAATCGAAGCGTACCGCGTGCAGCCGGGTCAACCCTCCGGCCAAGGTCAACCCTCCGGCCAGAGCGGCGGCCCAGGTCAGGACGCGCACGGCGGCAGGCACGGTGCCGCCCATGATCCACGGCAGGACGAGCAGCGTTCCCGCCAGAAGCCAGCGCGGCGCAGCCACCAGCGCAGAACGAAAGCCGCCGGTGACTGCGCCGCCCAGGCGCAGCAGAGAGATCGAGGGAGAACGGAAACGCTTCGTGGTCGTCCTCGGAGCCATGGCAGATCATCCCACGGTCACGGAGGTCAAAGGATATTCCTACGCGGCGGCGTGTTCGAGCAGCGCCGGCAGTTGGATCGGAATGGTGGACGCACACCCGTCGCGGAACAGTCGGCTCTGGTGCTCGACGAAGTCGCCGAACTCCTTGCGGAAACGCCGGGCGGAAAACCTCCCCGCGTGTTGGTGAATGTACCGGGGATCGAACTCCTGCCGTTCAAAGGTTCGCACCGCCGCCTGGATGCTCCTGGTCGTCTGTTCGGCGAACAGCATGCCCGTCACGCCGGGGATCACGGTCTCAGTCGCACCGCCGCGGCCATACGCGATGACCGGCGTCCCGCAGGCCTGTGCCTCCACCGGCACGATCCCGAAGTCTTCTTCGGCGGCGAAGACGAACGCCCGCGCCCTCTGCATGCAATCCACGACCACGTGTCGCGGTTGGTAGCCGAGCAGGGTCACGTTGGGGCCAGCCAGGTGCTTGATCTTGGCCGCCTCCGGACCGTCGCCGATCACGAGGAGCTGCTTGTCGGGCATGTCCGTGAAAGCTTCCACGATCAAGCTCACTTTTTTGTACGGCACCAGGCGCGAGACGGTCAGGTAGAAGTCCTTCTTTTCTGTCTGGAGCGTGAAGGATTCCGTGTCCACGGGAGGATGGATGACGTGCGCGTCCCGGCCGTAGACCTTGTGGATGCGGCGGGCGATGAAGGCGGAGTTCGCCACAAACTGGTTGACCCCCTGCGCGGTCCGCACGTCCCAGAGTCGGATGTAGTGCAGCAACGCACGCACGAGCGCGCCGGAGAGCCCACGCCCGGCCCCGGTCTCGCGCAGATACTGGCTTTGCAAGTCCCAGGCATAGCGGATCGGCGAATGGCAGTAGCAAACGTGGAGTTGGTCGGGGCCCGTGATCACCCCTTTGGCCACCGCGTAACTGCTGGAGATGACCAGGTCGTACCCCGTTAGGTCAAACTGCTCGATGGCAATCGGCATCAACGGCAGGTAGGACCGGTAGTGCGTGCGCACGCGCGGGAGGCGCTGCACGAAGGAGGTCTGCACGGGTTTGTGCTGGAGGAACCCGCGCTGCTCCGGCGGGATCAAATCAACGATGCTAAACAAGTCCGCCTCCGGGTAGAGGTGGATGATTTGCTCTAGGACTCGCTCCGCTCCGCCGTAGAGAGGCAGCCAGTCGTGGACGATGGCGACGCGCATAAACTGATATGTGGATGTTCCCGCAGGGGAATGGTTTACTTTTTGGGAGGGACAGAAAATGGCAACTGGCGCGGGTGGCGTATGGACCCGGTCAATGACCGGCAATCGCCGCGGCCCGGCCGGGTCGGGCGGTGAGATGCGCGCGCTGATAGATTCGCTCCGTTTGCGCGGCGATCAGATCCCAACTGTAGCGCCCGCGGATGGTCTCCAGCGCCGCGGCGCGCATCGCGTCCCGGGTATCTGGGGAGAGGATGATGAGTTCCAGCGCGCGCGCCAGAGCCACCGGGTCGCCCGGCGGCACCAACCAGCCGTTGTGCCCCTCTTCGATCAACTCCGGGAGTCCACCCGTGACCGTCCCGAGCACCGGCACCCCGCAGGCCATTGCCTCCAGACAGGCAAGGCTCGTGGCCTCCAGGATGGAGGGGATGACACAGGCGTCGGACGCGTTCATCAGGCGAGCGATCTGCGCATGGTCCAGGTTGCCCAGGATGCGAACGTCCGCGGCCGGCACGTTGCGCAGGGCCGCACGCACGCTGCCCTGGTAGTTTTCGTAGCCGGGCGTTTCGTTGCCCGCGAAAAGAAACGTGCTCCGCCGCAACAGTTCCGGCGCGAGCAAACTGAGGGCGCGCGCCAGGTAGATGATCCCCTTGGTCGGAGCCCAGCGCCGCGGACAGACGAACACCACCCGATCCTGGCAGCCCAGTTCCTCCCGGAGCTGCGCCTGTTCGTGCGCGTCGACCGGAAAGAACACTTTGAGGTCCACGCCGTTAGGCACGTAGTGGCTGCGGGCGATCTTCGGCAGCAGTTCCCTGGAGGGAGCGATGATTTCATCGAACAACCCGAGCAGCCAGGCCTGCGCACGCCGGGTTGGCCAGAAGCGGTCGAGATGAATGTAGGCACCGGTGTGGTTGGTGAACACGACGGGGTAGCGTTTGGCCAAGCGCCAGCTCAACGCCAACGCGCCCAGGTAGGTATGTTGATGGATGATGTCCGGGGCCAGTTGCGCCACGCGGGCCGCGGCGGTTCTTGACCTCAAATCCAGATGCACCCGGCGCAGCAGGGTCGTCGCCGTGTCCAGCGCGCTGCTCAGCCGGCAACCCAGCCGGGTTTGGAAGAACCTGGCCAGTCTGCTGCGGGATGGCGGTCGCCACAGGGGTTCACGGGCTGACCATCTGCCCGATGAGTCGAGCGACAGCACCTCGACTTGGTGTCCCCGTTGACGGAGGGCTTCCGTCAGGTAGGCGACATGGTGTTCCAGTCCCCCGGGGACCTGCTCGACGGTGGTTCTGGTGAGATGTAAGATGCGCATGGTTCCCTGCCCGAAGGCGGCCCTGAAGAAATTCTATGATGCGAGCGCGGCGGCGTGGCGGCTGGCTGGAGAAACGACGCTGGCGGCCTCGCGGATCGTGCGGACGGCAAAACCTTCGTCCACCGCGATGCGCAGCAGGTCGGAGAGCAGCGGCAACTCGTGCAGCGCGGCGTAGAAGGGATGTTCGTACACTCCGGCGAAGCACTCCTTCGAGACCAGTTGCCGCTGGAAGTCGGCGCGGATCTCCGCGTCGCTGGCACCGCGCGCGCGCATCCCTTCGAGGTAGCCGGCGGTGCTGCCCGCCGCGGCGATGTTCGTCGGCACCGTGACGAGACCCGGACCAACCCGTTCTGGTGACCGCGCGCCGACATCATAGGCATCGGCCAGGATGCGCAGGCCCAGTTCCGGCAGCAGTTCAGCCAGATGCTCCGGACTGTTCCAACCCGGCGACGCGAACGAAACCGGCTGCCCCGCTCCACAGGCTTGCAGGGCCACCAGTCCAGCCGCCAACTCGACGGAGAGCCGTTCTTTGGACCAGGTGTGCGCGTCCCGCTCCCAGGTGGCGTGGTTGGTGCCGCCGTGCAGACCGATCTCGTGGCCGTCCTGCCAGGCCACACGCAGGACCGGGGGAGCCGCGGAGGCCACGCAGGGGTTGAGCAAGATCGCGGTGAGCGAGTTGGCCAGTCCCAGTTTGGCCGCGGCCGGCATGAAGCCGTTGCGCTTCTTGCGGAGCTGTCTCTTGTCCAGCAAGCGTCGCACGAGTTTGCGCAACGAGATGACCTGGTTGAAAGCGCGGCCAGGGTTCACGAAAAACGTGAAGCGCGCATCGCACGACTCCGCCAAGTCCAACAGGCGTGGCATCCCCTGGAGAACACAGGCGTGGGTGTCCACGTCAAACCGAAAACAGCAAATCTTGGCAGGAAGGTTTTCCATGGTGGGAACGCACGACGGTAGATTTCTGCACAGGGTCCGGACCGGGCTTTCCAAGACCCAGGTAACGTTTGGTGTAGTAAAGAATGCGCGCGGCCGCGTGGCCGTCGCCGAAGACCGGTCGCGGGTTCTTCCCGTCGCGCGGTGCGACCGGCCCATCGCGCAGGGCGGCGTCCAGCCGGGGCCGCAGCGCGACGGTGATACGTTGCCGGTTGGCACCGACCAGGATGGCCGCGCCGGCGTTGATCGCTTCGGCACGCTCGGTTTCCTCGCGGGCAACCAACGTCGGGATGCCCAACGTCGCGGCTTCCTCCACGACGCCGCCGGAATCCGTGAGCACCAGGGCACTGCGGGCCAGCAGCCAGAGAAATTCCTGGTATCCCAGCGGGTCCAGCAGCCGGACGTTTGCCAATCCAGTCAGCAACCGGCGGGCGGGTTCACGCACGAGCGGATTTGGGTGGATGGGGTAGACAAATTCGACCGTCGGGTAATCGCGCGCGGTTTCCGCGAGCGCGCGGCAGACGTTTTGTAGGGGTTCGCCCCAGCTCTCGCGCCGGTGCAACGTGACGAGCACCAAGGGCCGCGGAGCCATGTCGTCCCACCCCGCCAGAGCAGCGGGCGGATCGGTCCGCGCGAGCGCGCGCAAGCCGAGTTGGAGAGCGTCCACGACCGTGTTGCCCACGACGAAAACGTCTCTCCTGACTCCTTCCCGGTACAGATTGTCGCGGGCCGCGGGCGTCGGGGCAAAATGCAACTGGGCGATGTGGCTGATCAGGACTCGGTTGGTTTCCTCGGGGAAGGGGGAGTGTCGGCAGTGGCTGCGCAGACCTGCTTCCACGTGCGCGACGGGGATCTGGTGGAGGCTGGCGGCCAGGGCGGCGGCAAAAGCGGTCGCGGTGTCTCCCTGGACAACCACCAAGTCAGGACGGCTTTTTTCGTAAACCGCCGAACAACGGGAAACTACCTGCGAGGTGAGTTCGGCCAAGGACTGGTTGGCGGACATCAGGTTGAGGTCCACGCATGGCCGCAGGCCGAAGAACGGCAGGAACTGATCCGTCAACTGCCGGTGCTGGGCGGTGAGGCAAATCTCGGCTCGCACCGCATCGTCGGCCTCGGCGGCATGGATGACCGGCGCAAGTTTGATGACCTCCGGGCGGGTGCCGCAGACGAAGAGCAGCGTCTTTTTCGAAACGTGATGCATGAGAATGGCGCAGGCGCGTCGCGGGTCGATGCCGGGTAGGTGACGCGAGCGGGCACGGCTTGCCCCGCCGTTCGCGCGCTGCCGCCTGCACTCCGCTCAACGGAAAATCAGGTCGTGAATGCCGCCACGGCGCGGGGTCCGGGTCGCTGCTCACCTTGAGCGTGCTGGCAAACAGAAACTCCCAACAAACCGGCGTAGATGTCGTGCATCTGCTCGGCCACGCGCTGCCAGGTGTAGTGCGCTTCCACTTGTTCCCGACCGCGGCGACCCAGGCGGGCGGCGAGGTCCGGGTCGTTGTGCAGATGCTGGATGGCACCCGCCAGTGCCGTGGAGTTCCCTTCGGGCACGATGATCCCTCCCTCGCCGACGATCTCCGGGATACCGCCGGAGTCCGAGCCGATCACCGGGGTGCCACAGGCTTGCGCCTCGATGATCACACGTCCGAACTGCTCCTTCCAGGTGCGCGTGGTGCGCGAAACCAGCAACAAGGCATCCATGGCGTTCATGGCTTCGGGCAGCTCGGCCATCGGGCGCGGCGGCAGGAACTTGACCCTTTCCGCCAAGCCGAGTTCGGCGACGCGTTGCTCCAGCGTGGGTTGGAAGACGCCCCCGCCCACGAAGAGCAGGTTCACGGACGACGGGCACTGCGCGAGTGCTTCCACCGCATCCATCAGCCCTTTGGCCTCGATCAGGCGACCCACGTAGCCGATGACGAAACCCCCGAGTCCCAACGCCCGCTTGCAGGCGGCGCGGTCCCGTGGAGCGAAGAGTTCTGCGTCCGCGCCGTTGCCCACGAAGCGAGCCGGGCCGCGGTATCCGTGCGCGCGCAGGACATTAATCCCCTCCGTTTGACGGGTAACGGCGAAGTCCGCGTGCCGCAGCACGTAGCGACGCAAGGAGGTGAACGGGAAAGGATGGTGACGGTTGATGTTGGCCTCGGTCTCGACGACGATCTTCGCCGCGGGCAGGAGGCGGCTGCGCAGCCGCACCGCCTGCGCGCTGACCAGCCCCCAGGGCTCCTCCCAGAGGTCGATCACGTCCGGCCGGAAGGAACGCAGGATCTTCCCCAGCTTCGGATAGTGATGAAAATACCACTGGGCCGGGCCGGTCCAGGGCAAGCGAACCTTTTCGACCTGAAGGGTGTAGGTCGGGTCGAGCGGCGGCTGGGGAGAGCGCCAGGAGCCGTACTCCCTCCAGCGGTCAGGCACGATCACCCGCAGGTCCACCCCGGGCAGAGCACCCAGACATTGCGCGCGCTGCTGGCCCTCCGCGCGCATCTGGCAGGCGTGAGCAATCAACAAGATTTTCATAGGGAAGCGATCAGAGTCTGCGCCGATCCGTCCGGCTCGGCCGCGGTTTCCGGGAGGCCGAGCACCCGCCGGTAAATGGCGACAGTCTCCCGCGCCATGCGGTCGGCGGTGAAACGTCTTTCGTAACGCTCGCGGCCATGCCTGCCCATCGCTTCCCGCCGTACCGGATCACGCAACAGTGCGGCGATGGCGGCGGCCAGAGCGGCGGGAGCGGACGGGGGCGTGAGCAGGCCGGTCTCCCGGTCTACGACGATCTCCGTCGGTCCGCCCACGCGCGTGGCGACGATGGGCTTGCTCAGCGCCATCGCTTCCAGCAAGACCAGTCCGAACGGTTCGGCGAGACTGGGCATCACGAACACGTCCCCGGCGGCGATGATGGCCGTCGCGTCCGGTCGGAACCCGGTGAGAAGGACTTTCCCGGCGAGGCCGGCGCGTTCGATCTGTGCTTCGAGCAGCGGCCTCTGCGAGCCTTCTCCCATGATCACGCAACGCACCGGGGGAAAGGCGGCGGCCACCTCGCCCATTGCCTGGACCAGGGTAGCAACGTCTTTTTCCGGTTCGAGCCGCGCCGCGCAAACGACCAGCGGCGTTTCCGCGGGGATGCCGAGCGAGGCGCGGAGGGCGACGCGTTCGGCGGCCGAGGGGCTTTCCGGTTCCGCCATCCCGTTGAGCGCGACGGCCAGCCGCTCTGAGGGAACGTCGCCGCGCCGACGCGCGGCGTTGGCGACCGCGCGGGAAATGGCGATCACGTGGTGCAACCGGGAGTTCACGAAAAGATGCCCGACTCCGCGGAGCCGCCGGCTCACGGGGCCGCTTTGGAAACGGCCCGGTTCGATGAAGTGTTGGGTGGCAACCGCTCGCCCGCAGCCCGCGAGCAGGACCGCCGTCACCGCCGCCAGGGACGTGCGACTGTTGTGCGCGTGCAGCAGATCGATCCGATGAGAACGCAGGAGCGAGGCGAGCCGCCGCGCAGCCATCACGTCCAGGAGGCGGCCGCGTTTTTCGATGGCTTCCACCGTGTGCCCCGCGCGCCGGCCGCGCTCCGCCAGCGCGGCGTCGGCAGGACAACACAAAGTGACCTCGACGCCACGCGCCGCCAACCCACCGGCGAGATCTAACATGTGTCGCTCGGTGCCGGCGAACGACGCGGAATCCGTCAACAATGCGATGCGCATGATTGGAGAACTTCTTCGTAGCGAGTCAGGATGATCGGCCAGTGGTGATGGGTCACGGTGGCCGGCGCTTGCGCGCTCAAACGCGCGCGATGGTCGTCGTCGAGCAGGAGGTCGAGCTTTTCACGCAGTTGCTCGCCGCTGCGCGGATCGTCGATGAGGTAGCCGTTGACGCCGGGTTGGATGGCATTCATCGCCCCCGGAATCCGCGTGGTGACCACGGGCAAGCCACTGCCGAGAGCCTCCAGGATCGCCAACGCGAACGCCTCGTACTGCGTGGGGAGCACGAAGGCGTCGGCGGCGGCGTGGAACGCACTGACATCCCCGGTGGGACCGCCGTAGATGATTTGCCCGGCGAGACCGTGGCGGCGCGCCTCGCGCAGTGTTTGCTCTTCGGATACCCGCCCGACGACCAGCACGCGGAAGCGGCCGGGACCACCCAGACGCAACGCTTCCAAGATCGTGCCGTAGCCTTTGCGCGGGAGTTCGTTTGCCACGAAGAGCAGCGCGATTTCGTCGTCCCGCAAGCCTAGCCGTTCCCGCACGGTCGCGCGACGCTCCATCCGTCGTTGGGGGTTGAACTCCGCCGGGGCGAACCCGTTGGGGATGATGGTCACGTCCTCGGAGGGCACGTCGTAGAGCCGCGCCAGATCGCCCTTGACGACCTCCGTGGTGGCCAGCAGCCGGCGGTAGCGCCGCTTCCGGAAGTGCGCCTCTTCCATCCGCAAGAGCACCGGATGTAGCGGGTTGATCCGCTGCCGTAATCGCCCGAAGGACCACGGCGGCCGAAACTCCCGGCACCGCTCCAGCCAGGCGCGATGGACGCTGTGTACCCAATGCACCCCGTCTGCCGGGCAGACCACTCCGTGCGTGTTGAACACGTCGAGTTTTGACCCGGCCAGAGCGCTCGCGCAACGACGTGAAAAGGAACGCCCGTACAGGAAACTTGGGACCCGACGTGCCGGCACGTGCCGGTACTGCACGCCGCGCGTGTTGTCGGCGCGATCCCACACGTCGGCAAAGACGGTGACATCGTGTCCACGGCCGGCGAGAAAACCCGCGCATTCGTAGATGACGCGCTCCACTCCGCCGCGGCGGTGGCAGCCTGGAAAGGTGAGACCGATTTTCATCCGTGAGATACGGAGGGTTGCAGCGTTCCCGCGGCGGCTTCCTGCGCACGCCGCCAGCGTTCGCGGGCCCAAAAAGCCATCCGGCCACGCACGATAAAATGCGCATGGGTCGCCATGCCCGCCGAGCACCAAGCCACCATGATCGCGCCGCGGCTCCAGTAGTGGTCCACCAACCCGTGAACGAGTATGCTGACGACCAAAGCTCCACCCAGCGAGCTCAGGGAAAAGAGGATGTCCGATTGCGCGACGCGTTGGTGGTCGCGCCAGACCATGCGCGTCAGCGCCAGGTGGATCAGCAGCCAAGTTAATAGGCCCGGCACCCCGGTCTCCGCGAGCGTCAGCCAGATGATGTTCGTCGCGTCGTACTCCTTGCGCAGCCCTACGCCCACCCCCACCACTGGGCTGCTCTCGAAGAGTTCGCGGGCGAAGTCGATGGATTGGAAGCGCAGGCGGATGTTCTCGTTTTTACGGTCCAGGCTGGTCGCGTACTCACGGGATTCCGACGGCAGGAAATACCAACCGACCGCGATGAGGACCACCGCCCCGATGCTCACCTGCATGAGCAGGCGAAATTTGCGCCTCAGTCCCAGAAGCATCAGCAGCGCGCAGACCGCACCGATCCAGGCCCCGCGTGACAACGTGAAGAACAGTCCGGCGGCGATGATGAGCGTGCCGATACCCAACCAGCGTTTCTCCCGCCTGCTGGTGGCGGAGAACCAGAGTTCGGCGGCCACGACCACGGCCACCGCCAGAGAACTGCCCACGCCATTTTTATGCAGTCCCAGCACGTAGCCCGAGCGCGTGACGACAACCGCGAGCGCCAGCACCGCTCCCACCACGACCAGGCCCCGCAAGGCGAGGCGGAATTCTTCCGGCCGTTTTACAAACGACGTGAAGACAACGACCGCGGCCACCAGGTAGATACCCATCTGGACGAGTGAAACCAACGAACTATCCCGCCAATGGATCAGCGTATCCGTCAGACAAACTCCCAGGTAGAGCGCCGTCGGCAGCGCGGTGGGTCCTAGGAGGATCGGCCGACCCGTTGCCACTAGCAGAGGCACCGTCAGGAGCAGATTGATCTCGGCGATGGAAAACCGCACCGGTCCACCCGTGGAGATGTCGTACTGGAACGGAGCGAGGGCGAAGATCAGCAGGAGCGGGATCTGCGGCCACCGCCAGCCGCAGTACAGGAACAAAGCGACGTAAAGGAGTCCCGCGACGAGGATCATGGTGTCAGGTGGCGAGGGCGGCACTCCGCGGGACGGCTGGTGCTGGCCGGGTCGCCTGTCGGAAGACCAGCCACCAGTGCAGACGCGCCTTGGCGCACGCGCGGGCGCGCTGACCGGCGGACAGGCTGCGACAACTCCACCAGAGCGCACGGACGAAAGAACCCACCGTCATGGCCAGCCGGAAGGAAATCAGACCAAGCAGGCCATGGTGCTTGCGAACGTAGTAGTCGAGACTGGCGAAGAAGTGCCGGTTGATGCGCACCTTATCCTTGGCCCCACTGCCGCCCGCTAGGTGCATCGCCGTGGCGTCCGGCGTGAAAGCGATTTGCCAGCCTGCCCCGTGCATCCGCCGCTGCCAGTCGGTTTCCTCGGAATACAGGAAAAACCCTTCGTCGAACCCGCCGATCTCTTCCCACACCTTCCGTCTCACCAGCAGGCAGGCACCGATGACAAAATCAACTTCCCGCGCCGTTCCGTGGTTCCACTTGGCAAGGTCTTCCCACTGCGGATGCCAAGCGAAGAACCGCGCCAGACCAAGATTTTCGATCCATGCCCGGAGCGGGGTCGGGAAACGGTAACAGGAAACCTGCGGCGTGCCGTCCGCGTAACGTAGACGAGGCCCCACCGATCCGACCTGAGGATGGCTGCGCAGGTATTCCAGCAAAATTTCCAGGGCGCCGACGTCGAGAAAGGCGTCGCTGTTGAGCAGCAGAATAAATTCACCGCGCGCTCGCCACATGGCTTGGTTGTTCGCCGCGCCAAATCCGAGGTTTTCCAAGTTGGCGACTAGGTGCACGTTCGGCAGGCCCGCTCGCTCGATGGCTTCGACGCTGTCGTCGGTCGAGGCATTGTCTACGACCCAGGCTTCCAGAGACAACGGCCGGGCCACCTCGGCCAGCGTACGCAGGCATTCCAGGGTCATATCCCGGGTGTTGTAGCTGACGATCACCGCCGTGATGACGGGGGCTTCCATGAAAGTCATGCCTGCGAGACGACCGCTGGCGGCTTCGCACACGCGCGAACCACTCTGACAATTCTATCCACCCGGGACGACCAGGAGTGCAGCCGCGCGGTGCTTTTCCGCCGGCGGCTTCGTTCCTTTGGTTCATCCAAGGCTAGGGCGACGGCCTCGGCAAATTCTGCCGCATTATTCGCCAGATACACGTGCTCGGGGTAATCTCGGAAGCCAGCCACCCGTGTGGAAACAATAGGTTTTCCTGCCGCGAGGTACTCCCAGAGTTTGATGGGGTTGAGGCTTTCGGTAAACGGCGTGACCACGTGCGGCACCAGGCACACGTCGAACGCCCGCATATAGTCAGGAACCTCCGCGTACGGCACCGCCGGAACCAGGAAAACGTTTTCCAATGGCGCGAGCAGCGCCCGGTCGGCTGGCGTCAGGTGATCGGGACCGAGCAGCACGACCGAGCCCGGCGCGCACCGGCGCGCGAGCGAGGCGACGAGCGGCACGTCGACGCGGCTCGGATGGACCGTGCCGACGTAGCCTGCCACCGGCCTCGGCCAAGCCGCCGCCGCGGACGGGAGCGGCGTTCGACTGTCTAGAACCTTGTCGTAGTGGCCCGGGTCCACCCCGTTGGGGATCAGGTGAACGGTCCGAGCAATCTTCTGTTTGTCTCGATGAAGGCGCTCGGAACACGTGATCACCGCGTCGGCGACCGCGCAGAGCCGCGCGTCCGAACGTTGTGTCAGTCGACGTTGGCGAGGCGTGGGCGCGAACTCGATCCAATCATCGGTCACGTCATAGATCACGCCGTGTTCACCGGTTTTTCCCACCATGTGAACCGCGTAGTGGTCGTTGAGCCATAGAACCGGCGAGCGCAGGCCAAGGCATCGCGCCCAACCTTGGACCTGCCGCCGGGCCAGCCAGGCGTTGAACCAACGTCCGACGGCCAGCGAGTTCGGCAGCAGTTTGAGCGGTCGGACCACGGTGATGTTGCGCGTGCCTGGCACCGTCCACTTGTCGGCGGCATTTGCCGCCAAGGCTCGCCAGTGACCTCGTCTTAATTGGTTGGACACGTCGCGGGGCGGCGCGACAAAGAGAATCTTCGCGCTGGGGAAACGCCGGGCCAACTCGTCACAGACGAATTGATTGCGTCGCCAGATCTCGTCCCAATCTTCGAGCGAGACAAAGATCAGGTCGGGGAACCCGCCGCCGTCAGGCTCACCGCTTGCCGCCGCACGGGGTTCCCAAGTTTCCAAATGATCTGCCGGAAGGAAGGAAGTGTTCACAGACCGCGCAGGGTTGGATATCCTCGGATATACCGATGAATGGCCACGTAGAGGCGCGCCAAGATGGTGATCGCCGCGCGGACTTGGCCTTCGCCCCAGCAGCGCTTCAGCGCGCACCAGGATTCCTGGAGCATCAATCGTTGCCAGGCTCGCCAGCTCTGGCGGACGATTTTCCGCTGCCGCGGATCGTTCTCCTGCGAGAAGAAGTTGCGGTGATGCATCAGGCGGGCAACCTGCACGTTGGCGCGGTTGTCGGCGGCGGAGATGTTGCCGTCGTGCCGCCGGTAGTGCAGGACGACTTTGTTCACGAAACGGAGTTCGCCGTGGCGGCTAAGGCGGACAACCATGTCCCAGTCCTCGATGAGCGTGAGCGCGGGATCGAACAACCCTGTTTTCTCGTAGCACGCTCGCCGCGTCAGCAATAATCCGGGCGGATAGATGGTGTTCGTCCACAGCAAAGCGTCAAAGCGGGTGGCAGCTTCTTCCGGCAGGACGCTGATCCTTCCCTCGCGCATCCCAAGCCGTTCACGTCCGCGACTGGTGAAATCTTGATCCGGGAGACAAGCACCTTGCGCATCCACCACCTGCGCCAAACCATGCACCCCGACCGCCGCCGGATGCTGCCGAAGCTCGGCGGTGAGGATCGACAGAGTGTCCGGCAGCCACAGATCGTCTCCGTCCATAAACGTGACGAACTCGGAACGAGGATCCGCCAAGCGGTAGCCGTGATTGCGTGCGGCAGAAACACCGCGGTTGCTTTGCCGGACCAGCTTCAATCTTCCGTCAGCGGCGATCAGTTCACGGACGGAATCGACGGTATCATCGTGCGAACCGTCATCGACCACAATACACTCCCAATCGCTCATGGTCTGCGCGCAGACACTCTTCAGGGTCGTCTGAAGAAAGCGGGCCGCGTTGAAGGCCGGAACGACGATGCTGACGATGGGTGCTCGGTCCATGCAACCGGGACGAGGAAAACCTGGATGGTAGCAGAGGAAGACGGCCCGGTTATCCCGGGACAAGCCAGCCGAACATCATCCACACCGCCGCCAGCAGGAAGCTGACACTGAGTGCAATGCAAATCCGTCGTGCCCAGGCGTAGCGGCGTAACGCACGGATTTCTCTTTTGTAACGAGCCCGCTGGCCGGGGATGTTACGATCCGACTCTCGTGGGTTGACTGTCATTGGGTGGCACGGTGGGTGAGTTGACGCGATGCTTGGCGACGAGGCTGACGGCGCATCCATCCTTAGCAGCCGGGGCGTTCGCCGCAGATGGTCGCGCCGAGTCCCAGCGAGCGTGGCGGACAGGACGGTTTCGCTCGGCGAGGTATTGCAGGCACGCCGCAAAATGCCGCGTGGCGTCCGCGAGACGTGGCAGCGCCGGGTCCGTCGAGGCCGGCGTCCCGGCTGGGGAGTGCAGGCGGCAGACGGCCAACCGCAACGTGGCTTTCACTAGCGCCCAGTACGGGTGACTCCACTGGGCATGCCACCAGTGATGGGAAAAATACGCGTCGGTGCGCCCCATCTTTCGTGCGGCCTGGAGCCAGTTCTCCCGTTCCAGGCGCTGCGGTAAGAAGTGGTGCTCCACCGTGGCGTCGAGCACGTCCACGATGCGGAATCCGGCGCTTCGCAGTTGTTCGGAGAACAACGTGTCTTCCCCGAACCCAAACCGTCCACCGGGTCCGAGTTCCACGTCGAAGCCCACCACCTTCTTCAGCACCGACCGTGAGCAGGCCATGTTGCCGCCCACCATCCGTGCAGAGTTGCCCAAGGCCAGAGCGCCCATGTCGGCCAGCCAAGCGCGCTGGATGGGAGGCAGCCAGTGAGGGTCCAGGTGCACAGGGATGCGCACGTCCCCGGCGACCCCGTCCGCCTCTCCGCGCAGGATGGGTCCGGCCAACTTCTCTAACCAGTCACGCGGCGGGATGATGTCGTCGTCCGTGAACACGAAAATGTCACCGCGCGCCTTTGTCAGACCGGTGTTCAAAGCCCGCGACTTGCCCGTCTGCGCTTCGTGGTAGGTCCGCATCAGGATGCCGTTGGCAAGGCGCGTGTCGTCGGCGTTCGCCGTGGTGGGATCGAGGGGACCGTTTTTCACCAGGACCAGTTCGCAGGTCAGCCCGGCAGGAACCTCGATCTGCCCGATGGCCGCGACCGTCTGCGCACAACTCTCCGCGCGCCCATACGAACAGAGCAAGATGGAAACTTGTACCGTCTCACCGGGTGGTTGGCCGTCATTCATGCTGGGGGAGGATTTAGCGAGAGACCCGACCGGGGATCAGCGAGGCGAGGGCCGACCGACGAGAATGGATTTTCCACTTCATCTCCCGTGCCCAGAGATAAAGGTAGCGACGGTCTGGCAGCCGGAGAGGGCTGACGAACCTGCGCGAATTCGCTTCGGACAACTCCCGGCAACCTTCGACGATCTGGTGGAAGAGCACCTCGGGAGCAAACCACTGCTCCCAAGCGCGTCGGGCCTCCGCGCCTATGCGTGCGGCGCGGTGTTCCTCCCGGGCAAGGATCGCCGGCAAATCGGCCGCCTTTGCCTCGGGCAAGCGCAGGGAGCATTCCTGCCAGGCGGGACCGTTGGGCGGCACCCATTCATCGCTGAGAATCACCGGCGCGCGCCCTGCGGCCATGGCTTCGTACAAGCGAAACGAAGAGGGACCCGCGCCACGCGGACAGAGCACGAACTTGGAATCAGCCGTCACCTCCGCGTAGCGTCGTTTGCACCATTCCACGTGGTCGCTCGGAAGGTGCAGGGCGTCGAAGATCGCGGACGTGTCCTCCACCAGGCCGCGCGGGTCCTTCAGCGCTAGCACTCGGTCCCGCACCAGGTGGCAGCGCCGACCCATGAAGGAGTACAGCCAGCGCGGTTCCCGCGGAGCGTTCCCGGGAGAGAGCACGTAAGGGTTGGGTAACTTCAGGTAAGGAAAAGCCCGCTGCCGACGAGGGTCAAACGAGCGACGCGGCATGCTGACGTAAAGCCCCGGCAAAGCGCACCACGGTTGATCCAGTTCGTTGTAGATAAAAACCTTGCCGCGGTTTTGTTGAACGAGCGGATGCTTGCAAATCGCCGACAGGCTCAGATCCTTGGGGTGCTGGTGCGCGTCCAGGAACAGAATAAAGTCGGCCTTCCGGACATCCTCGGCGAGCCGGTGCTTGCCGATCCGGTCCTTTGCCGCCAAGTCGCGCAGCCAAGGCAGGTAGGTATGCTCTTCGTCCGAGAACGCGGTGGTGGCGTGGAGGTTCACTCGTTTTGGAGGACGCCAGGAGTTACAGGCCGCAGTCCACCGACGGCACCGCCGCGGGACGCTGGGTGTTCGCGGGGACAAATCTCCCCGCGACCTGCCAGACACATTTGCCCGCCAGCTTGACGGCGCGCACCGCGTACGACGCGGGCACAGAAACCGGGCGGCCAACGATGCAGAAATCCCTGACCGATGGCGTGATCATCACGCCGAGCGCGTAGCGGAGCTTGTCGAGCGCGTTTCGGCGCAGCACGTAGTGGGTCCGGATGGCATCCGGCAAGGTGATGAAGCCAGACTCTCTCTGGGCGAGACGCTCGCACACGCGTTCGCGCAACGCGGTGACCACCGGGTCGGACTCGATCCGTTTTTGCCAGTCTGCGGGCAGTTCAGCCCCGAGCAGGCGACGAACCAACCCCAACGCCAATAACACCACCCGCTCGCAATTCTGACGCCGCGCTTCCTGCCAGAGACGGTCCCAGTCGATCCCGTCCTCGGCGGCGAGCACCCAGGCGAGATCGTACACCAGACCGAGCGACGGCCAGAACCCGTCCTTCGACGAGTACAAGGATGCCAGGATCAGCCAATCTTCGTTCGAGAGCCAGGGCAGATCGAGGCCGGCGTGGGAGAACTTGCGGGCACGCTGCCAGAGTCGGTCGAACGAGAGCCGGTAGCCATACCGCCGCGGGACGACCTGCGAGTTCAGGCAAACCTCTATCTTCGTGTCGGGATGGCGGAAGCGGACGTTTGCCTCGATGTGCCATTGCGCCGCCGCGTCGACCTTCAGCACAGGAGCGAAACGATAGCCGCGCCGCTCCAGCAGGGCGCACGCCTGGGTTAATGCAGACGGTTCGATCAACAGGTTGATGTTCTCGCATTTCCGCGCGCTGGCGTCCGGGTAGAACCTTGCGGCTAAGGCCGGTGCTTTGAAAGGTAGCACGCGCACGTCGGCGGCCCGCAATTCGTCTACCACGAGCACCAGTTCAGCCGTCAGGCGAACCATTTGCACCGCGTTGGCCACCCGGTCATTGTGCAACGCTTCCCACACCTCCTCGTCAGGGATGGCGTTGGCAACGCTCGCCGCCAGCGATGGCGCGAGCACATGCCAACGCGCGAACTCCAGCCAACGTTTCCAGTCCAAGTGGCCGGGTGCCCGTTCCACGGAGAGGCGAACGCTTCCCTTCGCCTCCGCGAGCACCGCCCGCAGACAGATCAGCAGCCAATCAAACTCAGGGTTACCTGATCGGACCATACGTGGTGGAAAGCCAACGGCGTCGATGACTACCGCGCTAAACTGGAAGGCTGCGGGGCTGTCCCGGCGGCACCCAGCGGCGACGGGGCAACCAGCCGCTCTGCCAGACGGATGAGATGACCGGCGAAGGCTTCCGTGGAGAAGCGTTCCACCCAGACGGCCGCCCTTTGTCCGATGGCGGCGAAGCTTTCGGGCGCATCGAGATACCGGGTGATCTTCTCTCGCAGGTCATCCACATCTCCGGGACGCACCGCTAGGGCGGTGACACCATCCTCGATGTAATCCCGCATCCCGCTGACCGCCGAGATGATCACCGAGTGGCCGAGCGACATGTTCTCCAAGAGCGTCGTGTGCCCCGAACAGTAGGCGATCTCGGTCAGGGGGTTGATGACCACGCGGGCCTGTTCGTACAAGGCTCTCAATTCCAGCATCGGCACCGCCTGGCGAACCTCGACGCGCGCGTCTGCCTCGACGTGCCGGGCGATGATGGCGGCGTTGCCGGCGTCCGTGACGATCACCAATCGTTGATCCTTGGGGAACGCCCGCAGAAGCGTGACGTAATCGCGGCCTTCGTTGGTGCCTGCCGCCAGGCAGAAGTCCCCCTTTTCCCGCGGGGTGTCCGACCGGAAAAAATGCGTGTCGACCAGCATGTGGATCAGAAACTGCCGGTCCGGCCGAAGCCCGAACTCACGCCAGGTCGATTCCAGCTCCATGCTCGTCTGCGACACCACGGCCTCCGCGGCAGGCAGCAGCCAGCGCCACATCGCCTTCCGCTTGCCCACCCGGTTGCGGGCGTGCATCAACCCCGTGCAAAACACGATGACCGGCGTGCGCAGCAGTCCGAGTTTCTTGAGCACCAACACCGGCAAGGCCGACGCTTCGTTGACGGCGAAGATCACGTCGTGCCGCCCTTGTTGGAACAACGCGCAGAGTGCCTGGTAGACCCTCCAGACAATCGGCCGTCGCACGAAGCCATGCGCGATGCGCGGAGCACTGCACACGCGGGCCGCGTGGCCTTGACGCTGCACGTCGATCAATCCGAACAGCCGGTGGGCGGGGACCTGGCCACGGAAGAACGACGCAAGCTCGTGGCTCCAGTCGGTGGCGAAAAGAAAAAGAAAGTTCATGGAGACAGTCTAGAAATCCGACCGGTCAACGGGGAAGCGGCATCGCCAGCCCGACGGGACGCAGGGAGTCCGCCACGACGGCGGGCAGCCGGTTCAACAACCGGGAATAAACGCGGACGTACTGGTCGGCGACGTGGCTCCAGGTGAATCCCTCCGCGCGCCGTCGGCCCGCGGCTCCCAGGGCCGCGCGGAGGTCCGGGCGGGCCGCCAGACGGCGCACCGCCGCCGCCAGTGCCGAAACGTCTTCTCCGGGCA
>CAXTQD010000007.1:0-2479 GCA_964246175.1 uncultured Chthoniobacterales bacterium
CCACGATACCCTCCCCGAACCGCCGGACCGCCTGCCCGCGGGCGAACTGGTGCGACTGCGCCGGCTCCTGCACGGCGAGGCTCCCCTCCAGGCCGGCGCGGGCGCCGACGAGACCTTGCGCCGCCTGCGTGCGACCTACGAGCCCACCGCGCACATGCTCGCCAGCAATTTCCTGCTGTCCCTGCCCCCCTGGCTCCCCCCGACGGAGGCCGGCAACGCGCCGACGAGTGCGGCCGAGCACGTCTTCGACGAGGAGGCTGCCACAGACGTGTCCACCGTCTGAAGATCCTCCGAAAAGGGGGCCGCACGCTAGGCTAGGTGCGATATCAGTTGCCATGGTTTCCTTTAAACCCGCCTTCGCCGTTGCCGCCGGACAGGCCCTGCTCCCCGCTCTGCGTGGTGCTGACTCTGTCCCCCCCTCGCCGCCGCCGCTCGATCCGCCCGACAGCATCGACCACAGCGTCAAGCCCGGCGATGACTTCTACCACTACGCCGACGGCACCTGGCTCAAGAACAACCCCATCCCCGCCGACCAGACGAGTTGGGGGTCGTTCAACATCCTGACCGAACACAACAAGGACGTGCTCCACGTCATCCTCGACGACTGCGCCGCCAACCCGGGCGAGAAAGGCACCCCGCGCCAAAAGGTCGGCGACTTCTTCGCCAGCGGCATGGACGAGGCGGCCATCAACGCGGCTGGCGTCGGCCCGGTGCAGCCGTGGTTCGACAAGATCGCCGCGCTCAAGTCGAACGCCGACCTGCCGGCGCTCCTAGCCGCCATGCACAGCAATGGCGTGCGGGCGCTCTTCACGGTGTACGTCAGCGCCGACGAGAAGGACTCCGACACGGATATCGCGCAGTTCTTCCAGGATGGGCTCGGGCTGCCGGACCGCGACTACTACACGCGCACCGACGAAGCCTCCAAGAAGCTGCTCGCCGCCTACCAGGAACACGTCGCCAAGATGTTCACCCTGCTCGGCGATGCACCCGACGTGGCCGAGACGGAAGCCAAGACCGTGGTCAACCTGGAGTCGGAACTCGCCCAGGCCAGCAAGACGCGCGTGCAACTGCGTGACCCCGAGGGCAATTACCACAAGATGACCCTCGACGGACTGGCCGCGACCGCGCCGGGCTTCGACTGGAAGGCATACTTCACCGCTCTTGGCGTGCCCGACCCGGGCAGCGTGGACATCAAGCAACCGGAGTTTGCCACGCGCGCAGCCCAACTCGCCAGCGACACCCCGCTCGCCGACGTGAAGACTTACCTGCGCTGGCACCTCGCGCACGCGACGGCATCGCTGCTGAGCAAGCCGTTCGAGGACGCAGACTTCGCCTTCTACGGCACGACGCTGACCGGCGCGAAGGAAAACCAGCCGCGCTGGAAACGCGTGCTCAAGTCGGTGGACAGCGGCGTTGGCGAGGCGCTGGGCCAACTCTACGTGGAAAAAGCGTTCCCGCCCGAGGCGAAGCAACGTGCGTTGACGATGATTAATGATCTCAAGTCCGTCTTGCGCGAGCGCCTGACCAACCTGGAATGGATGGGACCCGAGACGCGCACCGCCGCCCTCAAGAAACTCGATGCGTTCGGCGTGAAGGTCGGTTATCCCGACAAGTTCCGCGACTACTCGGCGCTGACGATCTCGCGCCAGCCCTACGTGCTCAACGTCATGGCCGCGGATGAGTTCGAAACCAAGCGCCAGGTCGCCAAGATCGGCAAGCCCGTGGACAAATCCGAGTGGGGCATGACCCCGCCGACGGTCAACGCGTACTACAACCCGTCGCGCAACGAGATCGTGTTCCCGGCGGGTATTTTGCAGCCGCCATTCTTCAGCGCGACGGCGGACGACGCGGTGAATTACGGCGGGATGGGTGCCGTGATCGGCCACGAGATGACCCACGGCTTCGACGACCAAGGCCGGCAGTACGACGCCGAGGGCAACCTCAAGAATTGGTGGACCGCCGAGGACATCAAGAACTTCAAGGAACGCAGTGAAAAAGTGGTGGCGCAGTTCGATGGGTACGAGCCGCTTCCGGGTCAGCACGTCAATGGTTCGTTGACGCAAGGCGAGAACATCGCGGACCTCGGCGGCTCGAAGATCGCGTTTGCCGCGTTGCAGAAGGCGCTGGCCCGCCAGGGGCCGGAAGCGCGCGAAAAGAAGATCGACGGGTTCACGCCCGACCAGCGTTTCTTCCTGAGTTGGGCGCAGGTGTGGCGTATCAACATGCGCCCGGAGATGGCACGGGTGCGGCTGAACACCGACCCGCACTCGCCGGGGCAGTTCCGCTGCAACGGGCCGCTGAGCAACTTGGTGGAGTTCCAGAAGGCATTCAACGTTCCGGACGGTGCGCCGATGGTGCGCCCGGCGAACGAGAAAGTATTGATCTGGTAAACCTTCCGTCAGCGTCGATGAAAGGGGCGGCGCGTAGGAGCCCCCCCGGTTTTTTTTTGAGAAAACCCACGTGCACGGGAAAAAGGCTA
>CAXTQD010000007.1:2489-6701 GCA_964246175.1 uncultured Chthoniobacterales bacterium
GGGTGGGGGCGCCGGGCTATCTATAATTTTTTTTTGTGTAAAACCTCCCGTCCGGGGCTATTAATGGGGGGGCTCTTCGGAGCCGCCCCTTTCTTTTTGGCAGATACCCCTCTTCCAGGAGAAATGCTCTAGATTACGGGCTGCCATGCCCAACCCCTTCTTCCTGCTGGCTGTGCTGCTGACGCTTGCGGCGTTGTCCAGCTACGTGAACCATCGCTTCATCGGCCTGCCGACCACCGTGGCACTGATGGGCATCTCACTTCTTCTCGCGCTCGGCACGGTCGGCCTCAGCCGCTTGGGCTGGCCATTGCAAGGCATGGTCGAACACCTTCTCGCCGAGGTGAACCTCAGCCAGACCCTCCTGGGCGGCGCGCTGAGCTTCCTTCTCTTCGCCGCCGCGCTCAACGTGCAGTTCCGTGAGTTCCACGAACAACGCTGGCGCGTCGCTTCCCTCGCCTTTCTGAGCACGACCTTGTCGCTGTTCCTCGTTGCCGCGCTTTCTTGGCTGATCTTTCGCTGGCTCGGCCTCAATCTGCCTCTGCTCTATTGCCTGATCTTCGGCGCGCTCATCTCGCCCACCGATCCCGTTGCCACTCTCGGCCTCCTCAAGGACGCCCGCGCCCCGCTCTCCCTGGAAACCAAGATCGCCGGCGAATCTCTCTTCAATGACGGCGTCGGCTTGGCGGCGTTCACCGTGTTCCTCGACTCCCTCCTTGCCACTGGGCCCGCAGATGGACGTGGTGTGGACAGACGCGCTCCTCTTGCTCGTGCGCGAAGCAGGCGGCGGCATCACTCTCGGGCTGGTGTTGGGTTGGCTGACGGTGCGGCTCATCCGCGGCATAGACTACTACCCGGTGGAGGTGCTCCTCACCCTGGCGTCGGTCAGCGGCGGGTACGCGCTTGGGCTGGCGTGGCACGTCAGCGGGCCGCTCATCGTGGCGACCGCGGGGTTGATCGTGGGTCACTACGGGCGCGAGACGGCGATGTCCGAGAAGACCCGCCACAACCTTGACGCCTTCTGGGAACTGGTGGACGAGATCCTCAACGCCCTTCTCTTCGTCCTCGTCGGCTTACAGGTGACGGAGGTGCGCTTCGAACCCGACTACCTCCTGGCCGCGGGGCTCATGGTCGTGGCGGTGCTCGCCGCACGGGCGGTGAGCGTGGGTCTGCCGGCGAGCGTGCTGCGGGTCTTCGGAGGCACCACGGAACGCCACGGCATCCCGCTGATGACCTGGGGTGGACTGCGCGGGGCGATCTCCGTGGCGCTGGCGCTCTCCCTGCCGCCTGGGCGCGAGCACGACCTCCTCCTGACGGTGACGTACGCGGTCGTCGCGTTTTCTATCCTTGTGCAGGGCACGACGCTGCCATGGCTGTTGCGCCGGCTACTTGGAGCCAATCAAGGGTAACAACAACTCGCCCTGCGCGGTCGCCAGCGCCAGTTCGGCCACCTTCTTGCGTTTCGGCGCGCCGCGTCGGCGTGCGACCCCGGCACGGGTATGGAGCGGGCGTTCGCGGCTGCCGTGGCGGGCGTAAACGCGCTGGGCCTCGCGGCGCGCGAACTCGGTCCGGCGGATGGCTCCGAGCATCTCCTTGGCACGAGCGTGCGCCTTGGCGTGGTCCACGATGGGCAGCGGGTAGTCGCGGCCAAGGTGGCAGCCGAACTTCTTTTGTAAATCCCCCGGCATCCGGTGCGGCTCGGCGATGAACTCAGCCGGCACGTTCGCCAACTCGGGCACGAAGCGACGGATGAACAGTCCGTCCGGGTCCTGGTCGAGCGCCTGCTTGGTCGGTGAGTAGATACGCACCGAATTGATGCCTGTCACCCCGCTCTGCATCTGGAACTGCGGGTAGTGGATGCCCGGCTCATAGTCGAGGAACCCCCGCGCCAGGAATACCGACGTGGGCTGCCAGTGCAGCCACAAATGGTATGCCGCAAACGACGCTAACATCGCTCGCATGCGGAAGTTGATCCACCCGCTGCGTTGCAAAGCCCGCATGCACGCATCCACGAGCGGATAGCCCGTGTAGCCCTCGCACCACGCAGCATACTTGCGTGCGTCGAAGCTCCCTTCGCGCATCCCGTCGTAAGCGCGGGAGAAGTTGCGGGTTTCGAGGACGGGCTCGTCTTCCAGCTTCTGGATGAAGTGACAATGCCAGCGCAGCCGCGACTGGAACGAGGCGAGCGAACGACGCCAGCGGCCGTCGAGCGGGATACCGGCGGTGTCGAGTTCGTCCACCTCGCGCTGGCGTTCGCGCGTGCGCTGGAACGTCTCGCGGATCGACAGGCAGCCGAACGTCAGGTACGGCGAGAGCCGGCTGCACGAGTTCCAGGCGCTGCTCGGCGCGGACATCGCCCGGCGGTAGCCGACGCCGCGGTTCTCCAGGAATGACTCCAACAACCGGTGCGCCGGACGCTCGCCGCCGGGTTGCGCGAGGTCGCGCTGGCTTGTGGGCAAGCCAAGGTCGGCGGGCGTTTGCAGGCGGCCGGCGTCGATGTCGGGGGCGGTGGAAAGCTCAGTCGGTACGGGCGTGATCGGCTCGGACATGCGCGCCGTCCACCGCGCGGACCAACCCTCGCGGCTCGGGTGTGGGCGGAAGACGCCGTGTTGCGGGATTTCCGTCCAAGGAACCCTATGCTGGCGGCACCAGGCAGCGACACGTTTGTCGCGCGTATAGGAAAGTGCGTTGCCGGTCTCCTCATGGCTCCAGAGACGCGCGATGCCGCCGTGGCGGACGTGGAGTTCTTCGAACACGTCCGGCAGCCGGCCAACGCGCATCGTCAACCGTCCACCGAGCGCACGCAGGCGGGTGTCGAGCTCCGCGAGGGACTGGTTGATGAAGACGAGGTGCGACGGGTCGAAGTCATCCGCGTGGACGATCTCCGGCTCGTAGACATAGAGCGCCAAAAACTGCCCGCCGGCCTGCGCCGCCTCGTACAGCGGGCGATGGTCGCGGACGCGTAGATCCCGTTTGAACCAGACGACTTGCAGAGCAGCGGACATCTAAGAACGTACGTCTCGGTCGGGTAAAAGGACGCCCGGCAACGGATCAGGCGTGGACCATCGCCATCATGTCCTTGGTGTAGCGTTCACCCGCCACTTGGAACTCCTCGCAAGCCTGGTCGATCTCCGCCAGGTCGGCGTCATCCAAAGTCACGCGCAAGGCACCCATGTTGTCTTCGAGGTACTTGACGCGCTTGGTGCCAGGGATGGGCACGAGGTTGTCACCCTGCGCCAACACCCACGCCAGGGCCAACTGCGCTGGGGTCGCACCCTTCTTCTCGGCCAACTCCTTGATCGCTTTGGCCAAACGGAGGTTCTGTTGCAGTGCCCCCTCAGCGAAACGCGGGTTGGTGCGGCGCCAATCGCCTTCGGGCAGGTCTTCGGACTTCTGGATCGCACCGGTCAGGAACCCACGCCCGAGCGGGCTGTATGGCACGAAAGTCGTGCCGAGTTCGCGGCAGGTGTCGAGCACGCCGTTGGTCTCGGGATCGCGGGTCCAGAGCGAGTATTCGCTTTGCAGCGCCGCGATGGGGTGAACCGCCGCCGCACGGCGCAGGGTGTCGGGCGCGGCTTCGGAAAGACCCAGCGCGCGCACCTTGCCGGCGTGGATGAGTTCGGCCATCGCGCCGACCGTTTCTTCAATGGGCACGCCTGGATCGACGCGGTGCTGGTAGAAGAGGTCGATGACATCGAGGCCGAGGCGCTTCAGGCTGTCGTCGCAGGCGCGGCGCACGTTGGCAGGCGTGCTGTCGGTGCCGAGGCGGTTACCTCCCGCGTCAATCTTGAAGCCAAACTTCGTCGCTAATACGACCTGCTCGCGCGGCACGTCGGCCAGGAATTTACCCAGCAACTCCTCGTTCTTCCAGGGACCGTAGATTTCGGCGGTGTCGAGGAAGTTGCCACCGAGGTCGAAGTATCGGCGGAGCACGCGCAGGCTCTCGCCCTCTTCGGCAGGACCGTAGGCGAACGACATGCCCATGCAGCCGAGGCCAAGGGCAGAAACTTGCAGGCCGGTATCACGGCCGAGCGCACGTTGGGGAAGCGGGGAGGTAGTCATAACCCTCATGAATCGGCCCCGCCCCACCCTCACGGCTGGGTCTTGATCTGGAAGGTGAACGTCCTCTCCGTGTGCCCGTCGGCGTAGAGCAGGTTCACCTTGTTTTCGAGGTAGGGATGGTAGGCCGCCTTGTCCGCGAGGATCGGGATTTCG
>CAXTQD010000007.1:6711-9189 GCA_964246175.1 uncultured Chthoniobacterales bacterium
GTCTGATTATAGTTCTGGAAGAAGTTCAGCCCGGCCGCCGACTGGCCATTGAGCGCGACGTTCCAGTAGTAACTCGTACCCGATTTTGCTGCCTCGCCGCGGTCGGATGGGCAGGCGAAGACTCCTTTGCCATGCGTGTAGGCATCCAAGGTGTTGTCGATGGCCGCGTCACCCTCGTTCAGGCTCTCGCGGCCCGACACCAGCGTCGGCATCTGGAGGTTGTGCTCGCCCAGGTACAGGCCCAGCGCCGAGCCGATCTGGCGCAGGTTGGAGACGCATTTCGCCGCGCGCCCAGTCTCCACGACGCGCCCGTACACGGGCACCCCGATGCCCACCAACGCCCCGACGATTGCCAGCACCACGAGAAGTTCGACCAGCGTGGAGCCCGCGCGCTTCAATGGGTGTTGCCGAACTGGAGGTTGCGCTGCATCTGCTCGATGAGTGGGGCAAAGTCGATCTTCGTGCCGGCGTCCGCGTCGGAGTAGAACGATTTGAGGCCTTGGTCCACGATGCGGTCACGCATCTCCTCGTCCATCTCGGGCGGCGGTTCGCCGGCGTGCTTCTTCATCTCGTCCAACGCACCCGCGACGAACTCCTTGCGCTTGGCCGGGTCCATCTTGTTGAAGACTTCCATCATCTGCCGGAAGTCGGCCGGCAGCGTGGCGTCGAGGAAGGCGCTCTGCTCGGGCTTGGTCAACGCGGTGAAGAAGCGGCGCGTGGAGCCGTTTTTCTGGAGTTCTTGGCGCTGCTCGAAGGTCAGGTCGTTCAACTGGCTGGCGGCGCGCCCGATAATCTTTTCCCGGTCGCGCCCGCTTTTGGCAGCGACGTTGGAACCGTCCAGAAACGCCGTGACCGACTGTGGCGTCGGCCGGGTGGCGTGCAAGTACCACAGCCCTGCCCCTGCCACGATCCAAACGGCGGCGAGAGCAAGGGCAGCTTTAAGCCAGGGGTGCATGTTGGTGTCCAACATCCACCCGCCCGCCACTCGCCGCAACCCTGCCTCAACCCCTCATGCCCGCCACGAACCCCGTGTGGTACTGGCCGCGGACGAAGTCGGCGTTCCGCATGATCTCCTGTTGGAAGGGGATCGTCGTATGGATGCCGGTGATCATGTACTCGCCCAGGGCGCGGCTCATGCGGGCGACGGCCGACGCACGGTTGGAGCCTGAGGTGATGAGCTTGCCGATGAGCGAATCGTAGTTGGGCGGGATCGTGTAGCCCGCGTAAGCGTGGCTATCCACGCGGATGCCGCGTCCGCCGGGCGTGTAGTACAGGTCGATCTTCCCGGGCGAGGGCTGGAAGTTTTGCGCCGGGTTTTCGGCGTTGATGCGGCACTCGATGGCGTGCTGGCGGATCGTCGCCTTGGCGATGTAGTCGGAGATGTGCTCGCCGTCGGCGATGCGGATTTGTTCCTTCACCAAGTCGCAGCCGTAGACCTCCTCCGTCACGCAGTGCTCGACCTGGATGCGGGTATTCATCTCCATGAAGTAGAACCCGCCCTTCTCATCGACGAGGAACTCCATCGTGCCGACGTTCTGGTACTCGACGGCCTCGGCGAGCTTGATGGCGGCCTTGCCCATCTGCGCGCGCAGCTTGTCGTCCAGGAACGGCGAGGGCGCTTCCTCGACGATCTTTTGGTTGCGTCGTTGGATGGAGCAGTCGCGCTCGCCCAAGTGAATCACCCGGCCGTGCGAGTCGGCGACAATCTGAAACTCGATGTGCCGCGGGTTGACGATCAGCTTCTCGAAATAAACGTCCGCCTTGCCGAACGCCTTCTCGGCTTCCGCGCGGGCCGCGTGGAAACCTTGGACGAGGCTGCCGTCGTTGTGGGCGGCGCGCATCCCCCGGCCGCCGCCGCCGGCACTGGCCTTGATCATGATGGGGTAGCCGATCTTCTTGGCGAGCTTGAGGGCCTCGGCCTCGGTCTCGACGACGCCGTCGCTGCCGGGGGTGATGGGCACGCCGGCCTTGCGCGCGGCGTCGCGGGCGGCGTTCTTGTCGCCCATCGTGCGGATGGCGGCCGCGGGTGGCCCGATGAAGCGGATGTTGCAACTAGCGCAGACCTCCGCGAAGTGGGCATTCTCCGCGAGGAACCCGTAGCCCGGGTGGATGGCGTCCACGTCGGCGATCTCAGCGGCGGAGATAAGCCGGTCGATCTTGAGGTAACTATCGCTGCTCGGCGCGGAGCCGATGCAGATGGCCTGGTCGGCGAGTTGGACGTGGAGGCTTTCCTCGTCGGCCTGGCTGTAGACGGCGACCGTCTTGATGCCCATCTCACGGCAGGCACGCACGACGCGCAGGGCGATCTCGCCACGGTTGGCGACCAAAATTTTGTCGAACATGAAGGAGGGGGATGCCACCGGCGAACGCGGCGGCGGGCCGGCTTACTGGAGGCGGAAGAGGGCTTGCCCGAACTGCACGGGCTTGCCGTTCTCGACGAGGATCTCGGCGACGACGCCGGACTGCTCGGCCTTGATC
>CAXTQD010000007.1:9199-11149 GCA_964246175.1 uncultured Chthoniobacterales bacterium
GGCCTCGACGATGCAGACCACGGTGTCCGGTGTGACGCTTTGGCCGACCTTGACGTACGCTGGTGAGTCCGGCGACATCGCCGAGTAGAACGTGCCGACCATCGGCGAGACGATCTCCGCCCCCTTGGCGGCCGGTGCGGACGTGGCAGCAGCGGGAGCTTCCGCCGCGGCGGGTACGGAGGCAGCCGCAAGCGGCAGGGTCAACGTCCCCGGCGGATGGTGGTACACCGGCGCGAGGGCGGCCGGGGCAGCGTGGGCCTCGGCCGGGCCGCCGCGCTTGAGCTTGATTTTAAAGTCGCCCTCCTCCATCTCGAAGACGGAGAGGTCGTTTTTTTTCATCAGGTCGATGATGATTTTGATGTCTTTGAGTTCCAAGAGAATGTCCTCAGTGGTTACAACGCGTCCGCGGTTGAGGTATCAGGCGATGCTGGCGCGGTTTGGGGGGGAGGTCAAGGGTCGCCCTTGGCGGATCGTGTATCGTGCCTTGGTCCGCTGAACCGCTATGCCTCCCGCGTCCCTCTACTTTGTTGCCGGCGAGGTCAGCGGGGATACCCACGGCGCCAAGCTCCTGCAAGTCCTCCGCGACCGGCGGCCGGAACTGGCCTTCCACGGACGTGGCGGCCCGCGGATGCGCGCCGTGGCGAGCGACGGGCTGGAGGATTGGACGGAGGAGGCCGCCGTCGTGGGCCTGTGGGAAGTGCTCAAGAAGTACGGGTACTTCCGCGCGCAATTCGCCCGGGTGCTGGCCGAGATCGCGCGGGTGCGCCCGGCGGCCGTCGTGCTGATTGACTATCCCGGATTCAACCTGCGCCTCGCCCGGGAACTGCGTCGGCGTCGGCTGCCACTCAAGATCATCTACTACATCAGCCCACAGGTCTGGGCGTGGAACCGCGGGCGCATCCCGCGCATGGCCAAGTGGCTTGATCTGATGATCTGCATCTTCCCATTCGAGCCCGCGCTCTATGAACCGGCCGGGCTGCGGTCCGTTTTCGCCGGCCACCCGCTGGTCGACGCGCTCGCCGCCGAGCCGCCCCAGGCGCGCGAACCCGACCTCGTGGGCCTGTTCCCTGGCAGCCGGACGCGCGAGGTGCGCAAGATTTTCCCCGTCATGCTGGCCGCCGCCCGGCGGATGCGCGTGGCCCGGCCCGAACTGCGCTTCGCCACCGCCGCCCCCTCCGAACGCCTCGCCACCGAACTGGCCCTCCTGCGCGCCGGGGCCGGTTGGGGTGAGGACGAACTGCCCGTGGGCGTACGCGATTCCCGCCGGCTGATGGCGCGGGCGACCGTGGGGATGGTGGCCTCGGGCACGGCGACCGTCGAGGCGGCGAGCCTCGGGATGCCGCTGGTGATCGTCTACAAGGTGGCGGCGCTGACGTACGCCGTCGGCCGCGCGGTGGTGCGGGTGCCGTTTTTGGGGATGATCAATCTACTCGCCGGCCGCGAGATCGCACGGGAGTTCCTCCAAGGCGCGGCGCAGCCCGGTCCCATTGCGGACGCCACCCTGCGCCTGCTCGACGGGGAGACCCGCGAGCGGCAACTGACCGATTTGCAGGAAGTCGTCCAAAAACTCGGCGGCGGCGGGGCGGCCGAACGGGCGGCTGACGCCCTGTTAGAGGTCCTCGCCACGAGCGCGGACGGGACGGGCTGCGATTGAATTCACAGACAAAGGTTGAACCCCTGCCCGCCGGGCACGGTCAAAACCTGTCCCTGCCCAATGCACACCGCCATCCTTCCCCGCACCACGATCCGCCGCTTGTGGAGCGTGCTGGCGTTGTTCCTCGCCTTGTTCGTGGGTCACACCTCCGCCCAGGTGGAAAAGGGTGTCACGTTGGTCAAAGCTGACCTGTTGGCCGATACGACGGCGATCACGCCCGGCAAGGCGTTCACGGTGGGCCTGCGACTGCGGATGGCTCCACATTGGCACACCTACTGGCAATACAGCGGCGACGC